>CAZXXS010000030.1:0-4923 GCA_964644845.1 uncultured Cytophagia bacterium
CGATCCATAACCCCGTGAGGGTACTCGAACACTTCTGTAGCCACTTCTTCCCCCGTGGCCACATCCACAAGCAACGCACGTCCCGATTCCGTGCCGAAATCGATCCCCAGGGAAAATCTGCGGTCGGTCATGTTGCCCTCCTTGCAATTCCGTTGGCGGCAAGCCGTGTCTAAGCTTTTTTCCGGTCAAAGCTCAGGTTTTGCGTCCATTTCACTTCAGTGAACGGACTCGTACAGTCCCCTCTTCCACCGTCACTATCGCGCCAGCCCGCAGCTCTTTTTGTAGCCTCGACAAGACACGACGCAGGATAGTTCCAACATGTTCCACGGAAACATCTCTCAATCGGAGAATAATCACAGAAGGCGAAGTTAGTCCGGAGAAATAGAGAATTTTCCCGTAGTCGAGATCATGAGTTATGATCGTGGCGCCCATCCGACGCGCTGTGTCTACAACCGTCTCATCCGTAGCCGAACGCAACCCCAAATCGGCGGCGTGTGAGCATTCGTGCCCCTGTATGGACAACAGTTGGCAAAGACTGCGCGGAACGTTCACATTTAGGAGAAGGGTCATTCGCTCACGTCCTCGATTACGTCGAAGGTCACGCGGTCCTCCGTGGCCCAAGCGGCATATGCCAGAGCCTGATAAATGTCCTCTCGCTCGAGTTCGGGCCACTCACGGAGCACATCTTCAACCGTCATTCCAGAGCCGAGGTATGCGAGAATTGAGGAAACAGGAATCCGCATTCCTCGGATGCACGGCTTGCCGAAACACTTCTCTGGATCAACAGTAATTCGATCAAACCTCGGATGTCGCAGTTCCATCGCCTGAACCTCCAGCGAATTCCAGCTGCTTGGTACCGTCCGAACAGAAGCTCACCCTTTTGCCGTTAGCACTCCTCAAGCCTCATCGAATGTACGCCATCAGCCCGTAGACGGATCCAGAACCAGTCTCATCCCAAAAGTCCACTGATTTTCAATGTCAGTCCAGGAGCGCACTCGGGAAAGCACCATCTACTCCCACTCGTCCACGTGCACGACCGCCTTCAGTACGCCATCGCGGTAGTGAACTGACGTGGCCATGGCCTCTTCCGCCTTCGAGAATGGGAAGACGTGTGTAATCATGGGTTTGAGGTTCACGAATCCTCTCGCAACCATGGGAATGGTTGCTTCGTAAACGTGCTTCATGCGCCGGACCATGTAGATCGTAAGTCCTTTTCTCCGCGACGGGGTAGATTTGAACTGAATCCACTCGTCCACAGGAATGCCAATCAGAACCACATTTCCACCAGGCCTTGCCATTTCCACAGCCTGCTCCGGCGTCTCGCGCACGCCGGCGGCCTCGAAGACGACATCTACACCTCGCCCGTCGGTCCACTCCAGCACCGCTTCCACCACGTTTTCACGTTCAGGGTTCAGCACCAGATCTGCGCCAAGCTGCCTGGCCATTTCTAAGCGGTAGTCCAGCGGGTCCGTGACAACGATCCCGGTAACTCCCGCAGCTCGCAGGATTTCCAGCGTGCTCATGCCGATTGGCCCTACCCCAAGGATGGCAGCCGATGTTCCCGGTTTCACGTGACCCAAACGCACGGAATGCAACGCCACGCCCAGCGGCTCGAGCAGTGCCCCTTCGTCGTAGCTCACGCTGTCCGGCAGCTTGTAGAGAAGCTCCGCAGGGTACGCCATGTACTCCTGGAAAGCCCCGTCCACGGGCGGTGTACCGCAAAATTCCACGTAGGGACACAGATTGGGATGCCCCTTCTGGCACATTTCGCACTTGCCGCAATGTTTGGCTGGCTCTACGGCCACACGGTCACCGGGCTGCACAGTCGTCACGTCTGAGGCCACTTCTACCACCTCTGCGGAAAATTCGTGGCCCAGAATCAAAGGTCCGGGCATGTCCTCCTCACCGAGCTTCCCGTGCAGGTAACGGTGGCTGTCGGAAGCACACACTCCGACAGATTTGATCTTGATTAGCGCCTCACCCGGGCCAACTTCCGGCATCGGGAGTTCCCGGAACTCAACTTTCTCCGGACCAAGCAGGTAAAGGCCTTTCACTGTACGATCTCCTCACTTGAACCTAAGGAACTGTCACTTAGTCCAGTCACCGAGGACGGAAGCAGCTCACCGCTTCGGCTTGCTCCGCGTACAACCTTTCCGTCCCGTCTCAACGCGCCCCACCGATCCGCCACTGAGATTCCACTCCTTAGCCCTTCATCCGCCGACTGCCGAAACTCGTGCTTCGCCGAACGCAGCACGGTGCGCCAAGCTGTCAGAGATCGTTTCGTCCGCTCCATCCCGCTGCTCCGACACCTTTTAGCGAAAATGGCCGGAAACCAATTTGCAGCGCAGGACTGCTCTCCGACAAGCGAAAATCCCCACGGTCGGGCCCAGCAAATCCTGGATCAGCAATTAGAGAATGCACGTCTTTGCCGAGAGCTTGCCAATGCGCCCACGTTTCCTCCCCAAACTGGAAAGGCGCAGCGTTGGCACGCCAGTAGAGGTTCGAATCGCAGACGACTCCCGCGTCCGTCCAGTGTCCAGAAAGCAACTTCCCCCACTGCCAATAAACAATGTTGTGCGTGAAAAAGAACGAAACGTGTTTTTCAACGCGGGTCCGTTGCAGCTGCCATTCCGTGCTCAGTGCGAAAATGTTGTTCCGAACGCGATTTTCACGGCCGTAGTGCTGATGAAAGCCTCCTGTCTTCGTCCGGTAAACGACATTGTTCTCGATCAGGATCTCGCTACTGCCCTCGTCCGGGTAAATGCCCCAGCCGCCGTAGCCGTACGATTTTACATCATGGATCAAGTTGTAGCGAACCGTGGTGCCAGGCGAGACACCCAACGTGTAAATGCCACCCATGTCGCTCAACAGTCCTTGTCCGATGTTGTAAATGTGGTTCCATTCGATCCGATTGCCAGTGGCCAGACTGGGACCGTAACCCCAGGTCCAGCCAACAGAAACGCCGGTGTAAGTGAAATCGTAAACATCGTTGTGCAAAACGCGGTTGTTAGCACTCTGGCCAATCCACACGCCGACACCGCTCGGGAAAATGCGCCCACCTCCGTGGATTCGGTTTCCTGCGACGAGGTTGCGCCCACTGCGTTCGCTCGAGTCTGAGCGCATGACAGGCTCCCCGATCTTCACGCCGCCAGCCCCCAGATCGGCGATCTCACAGGCTGTCACAGCGTTGTCCCAACAGCCGCGGCCGAATTCAACACCGTAGCCGCCGACGTGCACAATCTGACAGCTGTCCACACAGCAGTGTCGGGCTCCTTCGGCAAAAATGGCTCCCGCCACGACGTAGGCAGCTTGTGGGATGCCCGCTGTCCCCGCGGGACGGCCCCTCACCCTGAAACTGTCTGGGAACCACCATTCCGTGTGGGCCAGCTGCAAACCACGCAACTGGACGAAATCAACAAAACGGTCCTGCTCGGGTTTGCCACACAACTCGACGACATGCTCCAGTCGAGCCGCAACAGCAGTCGTGTTCTCAGGCGTCTCTCCGGGCAAAGGAATGTAGAGCAACTCGCCGGTGTCTGCGTTCAGATACCATTCGCCCGGCGTGTCGAGCGCAGCCCTGACGTTTTCGATCCAGTAGCGTGCTGGCAGGTTCTTTTCGTCCACCAGCCGCTGCACGCTGATCTTAGTGAACGTCACCGTCCGCGTGGACTCGTCCACAGACGCGATCGGCAAATGCGACTCCGTCCAGCGGTGCAAAACTACGATTTCCCCCTGCTTCACGTCGTCCCACGCTGCAAGCTGGCCGGCTTTGTACCGAAAACGCTTTTGCCCTTCCTTCCAAAGGGTTTTTGGGGTCACATCGGGAACATTCTCGGGTCGGAAAAATCCCTCGTTCGGTCTTCGGGCTCGTGGACGCCGCTGACCGTTCACAAACAGCCCGTGTGTCCGTCTCACGCCCCGGAGGACAGTGCGCCAGACGGGCTGCCCCGAAACCGTGTCCGGCTTCCAACCTGTGATCTTCAGACCGGCGCTCAACACGGGACTCTCGCCCGGGTACGCTCGCAGCACGGTGGGTGAACGTCGTGTGCCCGAGTCCTCCGGCAAAATCCGCAGAGGCTTTTCGAGAAAGTACACCCCCTCTCGCAGGACAATCTCGACAGGCCCTTCTGCTAAGGCGTGCGCCTCTCGCCAGGCTCGCGCTGCCCGCAAAGCCCGCTGCGGGGTAGCGAAAGGGCCGTCCCTGCGATCTTCGCTTACCCGCGGCAGGAGTCCCGACCAGGAGTCGCTGCCATTCGGAGAAACGTAGAAACGCACTGCAGGCTGGACAGCTAAAGCCGGACCAGCGAGCAAGAACAGTGAACTCAAAAGAACCCAAATTTGAGTCCCCACAAGCGGTCCTCCCACAGGTAGCTTGCACAGTTCAACTTGCCTGGAAACCAGCGAGCCGCTCGTCGTCCCCGGATTTTCCCAACATCCGGTCGCCCCGCTAGGACCCGGCACCGCAAGATACGGAGCTTTGAGAAGGTTGTCAAGGGACAAGGGGAACAAGAAATCCGAATTCTTTCAGAGCGACCCTCTGGTTTCTGAGAAGTAGTCCGTTCTGGCCAACACGGGCCAGGACGCTGGCCCGAAATGCCTCACGCGGAGGCTCGTGTAATCTCCAGGTTGGTGCCAAGTCCGGCCGCGATCAGACACCGCCCTTAGCCAACTTCTTTTGGTCAGTACACCTCTGACCGAGTCGGGAATCTGGTTATCGAAAACCTCAAGTTGAGTTGGCGACACACGACTCCGCGGGCCAAATTTCGACAGGTGCCTTCCAGCCAACCCCCTCCCGTCCCGGAAACGGACGGGAGAACACCATGTCTGGTCAAAACACTTTCGGATTTTGCTCCACTTTTTTCTTCTACCCACACGCCTTTTCCCCCTTCATGGTCATTTTCTGACCACTGGCAGAATCGTTCC
>CAZXXS010000031.1:0-20422 GCA_964644845.1 uncultured Cytophagia bacterium
TGGTCCGGAACCAGCGTGGAAAGTGGTTGCCGGTCAAGCGTGGTCGTGTTTCTGAGGTGCAGAGTCTGTTGGGCGCAGACGGTGTTCAGTGGTCTTTTTGCAACGATCAGGTGATGCGGATGGCCCCAGCAGGTGGGGAGATTTACCTTGCATCGGTTCAGCGAGGTTGGTAAATTCCCGGTGATGACGGGAGGCCAGGAGGGCACAATGGGCGGCTGGGTCAACTTACCCTCCTCTTGTTGGTCTTCGAACTTCCTTCTTAAAGGGCTCACGCTCAAACCTGCAGGCCGCTAAACCAGGACAGTGGAGAGGCCATGCGACATCCCTTGATGAAAGGATTTCTGGCGGCAGTCTTTCTGTGGCAAACCTCAGTGGTTGCGCAGACGACCATGTCGGGTGGGCGCGGGATGCTGCGGGTGCAAAGTGCTCGGACGGTGGGGCCGGGAAATTTCTACGTCTGTGCTTACATGTTGAGCTACGTGGAAAAGGTGAATTCGAGCCTTGCCAAAGATCACACTCTGAACGTAGGGTTCACGTTGGGGCTGTCGAATGTGCTCGAGCTAACCGGGCGGCTGACACCGTACCAAGACATTCAAAGCGGAATTTGGGGACCACCCGGGGACAGCGAGTTCGGCATAAAATTCCACTACCCCTTCACACCGGAGTGGTTTGGCTTGGGTATGCACGCTCTTCTGTCAATCCCGACGGGGAGTCGGCACCCCGTGCCCTACGAGCCGTACTCGTCAGGAAAGCTCGCGTGGGCGTTGAAGGGGCTTTTGACCCTTGACATGAGGGAACGTTCTCCGGTGATGCCCTTTCAGGTGAACATCAACGTGGGGTACCAGGACAACGACGTGAAGGACCGTTACTTCGAGGACCGCAAAGATCAGCTTTTGCTTGGAGCGGGCATCAAGTTTCCGGTCGGTGGTAGTGTCCTCTACTTTGAGTACACAGCGGAGACATTTGTGAACAATCCGGACATCCCATTTAGCAAAAATTCCATGCGGATTACTCCGGGATTCAAATTTGTTGGTCCGTGGAACCTGATTTACGATGTGGCGCTGGACCTGTCGGTCACGGATGAAAAGACCAAGGCGGGCTATCCGCCCTACGTGCGCGAGTACGCGGACTGGAAGTTCATCGTCGGTGTAACGTACCCGTACTCTCTGATGCGTTACCTCAAAAGAGAAAGGCAGTTGAGGCGGGAGAAGAACCTGAAGGGAATGGAGGAAATCAGGCGCAAGCGGATTGAGGCAGCCAAGGAACTGGAAGAGCTGAGAAAAAGGCTCGAAAACGAAAAGAAACCAAAGCCCGAATAGGTGTCGCGCCGGGCAGCGGTTGCGGCGGCAGACAATGAAGTTCTTGAGAAGCTCCGTGATGGGGTACATACTGTTGGCTCTGTTTCTTTTGCCCGCCCAAACGCGCGGGCAGGAGGCCGAGTACATCTTGCACGAGCTTGAGGTCCTGTCGGACGGGCTTCTCAAGGACGCTGTTACACAGTACACAAACGGGAACTACTGGCGCTGTGCTCGTGACCTGGTCGTTCTCGTGGACTTCCACCCGGGCTACTCCAAACTTGACCAGGCGGAGGTGTTGCTCGGCAATGCCCTTTACGAACTGGGCTTGTTCGACGCATCCAAAGGAATCTTCAAGCACGCTTTGCGGCGATTTCCGGATCGACCGTCCGCAGCGGCTGCCATTTTCGGCTTGGAACGGGTCGCTTACAAGACGGGCGACTACACAGCTGCACTGGCCCGTTTCGAGCAGTTGCAGAGATCGGGTCGGGTTTCGAGGAGATTGCTGGACGGTGCACGGTATTTTGCTGGAATGTCGTTGATGGAACTGGGGGACTACGACTCCGCGGTCAAGACGCTGGGCGGTATCAATCGAAACAGCAAGTATTTTGGCTACGCTCTGTACGCGGCGGGCCTGTGTCTGCTGCACAAGCGGGATGTACAGAAAGCCGTGGAAGTGTTCGAGCGGTTGAGTGCGCTTCCTCTGGTGGATGAACTGGATCGTGTAGTGGTCGGGGAAGGGCGTTTGACCCTCGGCTACATTTACTACGAGCTCGGTTACTACAAGCGAGCAGTAGACCGTTTTGGGTCTGTGTTTCCAGACCACGTCAAACGGCAGGACGCACTGCTTGGCATGGCCTGGGCAGCGTACAAAGGTGGGATGTACGACGTGGCCGTGAATGCTTGTACCGATCTCGTAACCCAGTTCCCGGAAACCAAAAGCATGGAGGAAGCTCTCTTTGTCCTCGGCAGGTCGTTGCTGGAGCTGGGCCGCTACGATGACGCGATTCGCGTTTTTGATCGTCTGGTCGACCTCGCTCCTCCGGCGAACGCAAAGGTTGGGCGTTCGGCGAGGGAACGATTAGCGAGATTGGAAGCGGAGCTGGAGAAGCTGCGTCTAAACTTGCTCGTACTGGAATCCCGGATCCTTCAGATTCTCCCGACGGGTACTTCCAGCGACACGCCTTCCTTCTTAAAGAAGCGACTGGCGAGGATCGAGAAGCAGAGGGGTAAATTGCTCGACACGGTGCGTGAGGAGCGCGACACGATCACGGCTCTGGCCGAGGAGGTCCAAACGTTGCGTGATGAGTTTGAACGCCGCGAAAACGCGCCGAACTGGAAAGCTTACGCCGAGTATGCCCGCGCGCGGGCGGTTTACCTGAAAAAGGTTGAGGGGGCTGTCCACTGAGCTGGATGTTGGGCAGGTGGTTGGGTTTGGCCAGGATGAGTGGCGAAGTTGCGCAAGGATGCTCTGGGTGGAGAGGGATTGGGCATGACTTCCCCGTGAAAGGAGTGAGATTTTGAAAACGTGGGTGCAAAAGGGTCTCACACTCGTTGCCGTTGTTTGCGTTACCTTCGTCGGTCAGCCTGCCTGGGCGAGTGCAGCAAGATCCGACACGATTCGCGTGGACACGTTGTCCCGGTCCGGGGTAGATGATGCTGCGGCCCAAATTTGGAGCATTCTCGAGAAGTACCCGGACACAGAGTTTGCCCCGACACTCATGTTCCAGCTTGTGCAGCTGTACATGCGGGGAGCACAGCTGGACTACGAAGCGGCCATGGAGCATTACGATCGGCAGCTTCAGCGCTTTGAAAATGGTGATGTTTCTGAGGAACCTCAACTACCCAAGGCGGACTTCTCCCGGGCGATCACTGTTGCACAGGAGCTGTTGCGACGGTACCCGGACGTTTCTTTTAAGGCGAAAGTCCTTTACACGCTGGCTCTGTGTTACGAAAAGCAGGGCCAGAAATCTGCCTACCTGGAAACGTGCCAACGCCTGGTCCAGGAGTGCCCTAAAGACCCACTTGTTCCGGAAGTCTACTTCAGGATTGGCGAGTTCTACTTTGACGAGCACCGTTACGAAGAGGCCGTCCAAGCCTACAGTAAGCTGCTGGACAAGTGGGAAAGCCCGTACTTTGACATGGCGCTGTACAAACTCGCCTGGTCCTACTACAACCTGTCGGATTATCCGAATGCGATCAGTACCTTCGTTTACCTTGTGGATGACCTCGACACGGTTGAGCGTGCCAATCCCCAATTGATGGGTCGGAACCCCGTCGACCTGCGCAAGGAGGCAATTCAGTACATCGCCATCAGTTTCTCAGAATTCGGCGGCGTTGTTAAAGCCGAGGATTTTTTTCAGGGTTTGGGCGGTCGGAAATGGGAACCAGAGGTCTTCTTACGCCTCGGGAAGGTCTACTTAGCTCGGTCGGATTATGCGTCGGCCGTGAGGACACTGCGTCGATTTCTGGCCCGGTTTCCGAACCATTCCCAGGCGATCGATGCTGCGCTCGAAATCGTGAAAGCACAGGAAGCGGCCAGGGACCTCGTGAATGCTGATCGTTCCCGAGAAGAAATCGTCCGGATGTTTGGACCCACCTCCGACTGGTACAAGCAAGCGTCTTCGACAGGGAAAGCCCGGGCCGACTCCATTGTTCAAAATACACTACTTGTGCTTGCCGAGCACTACACACAGGCCGCGCGCGACACCAAGGATGCGAGCTACTACCAGCTTGCCGTTAGTAAGTACCGACAGTACCTCGAGCTTTTCCCTGAAGCTCCACATGCCGACAAAGCACAGTTCAATCTTGGCGAGGTTCTTGTGGAGGCAGGCCAGCTCCGGCAGGCGGCGGAAGAGTACCGGGTTTGCTTTGAGAAGTACGTCACCAGTCCCTACGCCGAAAAGGCAGGGTACAATCGTGTTTTCTGCTGGGCGGAGCTGGCGGACAAAGCCGCGGGCGACGACACCACACAGGTGCAGCTTTTCTCGTTTCTGGGGGTGGACAGCGTAAGAACGATTTCGGTGCCAGATACGGAACACGCAGAGCTCCTTCGCGCTTGCCACGAATTTGTCAACCGGTACCCGGATTCAGACAAGTGGTCCATCGTGATGCTTAAGATGGGCCAGACACTGTTTGATGTGGCTGACTACGCCCAGGCTACGAGGGTTTACCAGGCCATTCTCCAGCACGACGTGCCCGCGAGGGACAAGGCCAGAGCCTTGGCGATGATTGGCCAATGTAAGTTTCGCCTGGGCGAGTACTTGGCGGCCGATGAATGGTTTGCCAAGCTGGCCACAGCTTACGGGGACAGCGACCGGTACGCGAGTTTGGCAGCTCGGATGCGCGCTTCTTCGCGTTACAAGTTGGCTGTGGCGCTGAAGGACAGTGGCCGAGCCGAGGATGCAGCCCGGATTTTCGCCTCCGCTGCCGAGCTTACCCCCGACCAGCAACTGGCGCAGGTCAGTTTGTTCGAGGCTGCAACGCAATTTGAAAAAGCAGGACTGACAGACAAGGCCATCGAGACCTACCTGAAGCTGGCGAACAGGTATCGAACCTCCAGATTTGCGGATGAATGCCTGCACCGGGCCGGGATGCTGCTCGAAAGCAGTGGGGAATGGTCGCGAGCAGCTGCGACCTACTTGCAACTTGTACAGCAGTATCCGGATTCGCGGTTTGCGGAAAGGGCCTACTTTTTGGCAGGCGGATGTTATGAAAACTTGGGCGACCTGCAACAGGCCCGGAAAATCTACCAGGACTTTGCGCAGCGGTTTGGCAAGAAAGATCCCGACGACTACCTGGAAGCGCTCGTCAAGGCGGGAGAAATTGCCTTTGATCTTGGTGATGTTTTCGACGCGCAGGCGAAGTTCAAGCAGGCTTTGCGGGACTACAACAACTTTCGCGTGCAGCTTGTGCCGGTAGACGATTTTCTGGCCGCCAAAGCACAGTTCTACCTCGCGGAGATCGCATTTCGTGACTACCAGGCGGTGAAGCTGCGACCGCCCTTTGATAAGGCACTTCGGCGGAAAAAGGACGGTCTGAATCGTGTGTTGAAGGCCTACACAGAGGCGGCACGCTACAAAGTGGCGGAGTGGAGCACAGCCTCGTTCCACAGGATTGGGGAAGCCTTCGAAGAGTTTGCCAACACGTTGCTGACTGCCCCGATCCCATCAGGTCTGACGGATGTTCAGAAGGCGGCTTATCTCCAAAAACTCGAGGAAAAGGTGCGGCCGTTCAAGGAGAAGGCTTACCAGGCCTACAAGCGGAACGTAACGGCGGCCGAAAATGCGGGCATCGATAACGAGTGGATTGCAAAGAGTCGTGAGCGGATGGAAGCCCTTGCCGTACAACTGCACCTCGATGTAGCGACACGCCCCGCACCCGCGGACAGCGCGTACGCCGAAAAGACATTGCCAACCACAAAGCAGGGGGTGCAAAAACAATGAGGTCCCGGCGACTTGCTGCATGGCTTCTCGGTTTGTTCCTCTTGCCACTGAGTCTTTGCCTGGTTCAGGTGAAGGCGGCGTTGCCTGCAGATGTTGACGTGGCGGGCCCGCAGAAAAAGCAACAGGCCAAGCCGAAGCGTGTGCAAGTACCGAAGCTGTCGAAAGATGCGATCCGCATTTTTCTGGATAAGATTGAGATCACCGGGCGGGTGGAGAAACCCCAGGCCATTTTCATCATCCCCGGCAGGAGTCCGGAGGTAGAAGACGTCCGAATCGATCGCAGCTTCTTCAAGGAGATCTTTCGAAAGGTGGAAATGCCGACGGGGGCGAGGAAGAAAGTGAAGCAGGTTGTACGGTCCGATTTGATTCTCTGGTAGCGATTTGCTTGAAGGGACCGTTTTGGGGGCGTCAATTGGGCTGTGGGATGGAGTTCGACTGTTGGTGCCGGGCGTAGATCCTATTTTGACGCGTTGTCGGGTTGAAGTGAAGCTTCTGCAAGTTCTGCTGAGGCGTGCGGCGGCTCCGAGTGGTTTCCGTTGCTTAGGCTGATGTAGCGGAGCCAGCCTCTTTATGTTGGTTTTGTTTTACAAAAGCCCGCACTTTTTGGAGCCGACCCGTTTGTTTGAGGGTGCTCAGGATTTGGTCAAACGCGCTGTACCCGCCACGGGACAGCGCGTGGGGGCAGGAGAGCCCGGTGAGAGGGAGGAAACCAGGAACCGTGGTTTGTTTTTCAGGACAACGGACAGGTAGGAAACCCGGAAACAGGCAGAACAGGGAGGCGTAACTTGCAGTACATTTACGATGCGTTCATTCACGGTGGGCCGGTGATGTACATGATCCTGCTGGCTCTGGTGGCGGGTGCAGCGATCACCATCGAGCGGTGGATCTACATCAGCATGCGAAACAGGATCGACACAACGACGTTTGTGGCCAAAATCGCCGAACTGGTTCAGAACGGCAAGGCGCAGACGGCGGCCGAGTACTGCCGGAAGTCGAAAGCTGCCCTGCCGAGGATTGTGTTGGCGGGATTGGAAAACTACGACCGTTCCCCTCGGGAAATTCAGAACGCACTCGAGGTGGCGGCGTTGACGGAGATCCCGAAACTGGAGAAGCGGACTGGCTACCTTTCGATGATTGCGAATGTGGCAACCCTTCTCGGTCTGTTGGGAACAATTTTCGGTCTGATCCAGTCGTTCCAGGCTGTGGCGCAGGCGGAGGCAAGCCAGAAGGCGGCTTTGCTTTCCGCCGGTATTTCGATGGCGATGAACACCACAGCTTTTGGTCTGCTGGTGGCCATTCCGTGTCTGATTGCGTATTCGGTTCTGCAGGAGCGCACGAACTCGATCGTTGACGAGATCAACGAAAGCGTAGCCCGAATTTACCAGCGTTTGGTGGCCGGTAAGGAGAAAAGCTGATGAACCTCCGCGCTGTACGGGAGCGGAAACAGGCTCAGCGGCGCGACACCGAGCTCAACGTAACGCCGGTGATGAATGTCTTTCTGATTCTCGTGCCGTTTCTTCTGCTAACAGCCGTTTTCGTTCGGGTTGCTGTGCTGGAACTTTCGCTGCCGTCGTTGTCGAAAAAAGGTAGCCAGAACAAACAGGTCCAGCCCGAGCAGCTGGTGCTGAATTTTCTCACGATTGCCCCTGACGGTTTTCAGCTGAAAAGTAAGGGGATGAATTTCCCCAGGATTCCTCTCAAGAACGGCAAGTACGATTTCCAGACCCTGGCGAAACAGCTGAAGCAGATCAAACAGAAGTACGAAGCCAGCGAGGATGTGATCATCGCTCCTGACTCACGGATTCGGTACGAGACAATCGTTCACGTGATGGACACGTGTCGGGAGAGTGGATTTCCCAACATTTCAATTTCCGGGTAGTAGGCCATGGGTTATTTCAATTTCGAAGAAGAGAACGACAGCGCTGCACCAGTGCTAAATTTGCCCCGAGGTAAGCGGCGTCGAGCGCCGACATTTACCCTGCGGCTAACGTCGATGATCGACATGTTTACGATCTTGCTGGTGTTCCTGCTCAAGAGTTTCTCGGCTGAGGGGCAGATCATGACGGTGGCGAAGGACCTGCGTTTGCCGGAGTCAACGGCACAGAAGCCACCGGAGACAGCCAGTGTCATTGTGGTCACCCGTGACTGGATTCTACTGGACGGGAACAAGGTGACGAGAACTCAGGATGTGGCGGCTGCCAAGAGTGTACTGATCAAACCGCTGCACGACCGTCTGGTGCAGTTGCGTCGTTTGACGGAGAAAATCGCCAGTTTAAGCCCCGACATGCAGTTCACGGGTAACATTGCCATTCAGGGGGATAAAGCGATTCCCTTTGAGGTGTTGAAGAAAATTATGTACACGTGTGGTAGTGTTGGCTACAACAACATGTTGCTTGCGGTGACCAGGAAGGACTGATCTGGATGGCAAGGACCAAGCCGGAAAAGGTACTACGTCTTCGGGTACAACAAAACGGAACGGTCAGGGAATTACTGGTCGAAAAGGGGCGTGTTTGCACGATCGGGGCTGATGCCGAAAACGACGTGGTTCTGTACACGACGGCTCTGCGGCCGAAGCAGCCCCTGGTTGTGCCCAGTAAATCTGCCTACCGGATTGTAGTGCCTCAGGGTGCCGACGGTGAGGTGCGGGCTGGGGATTCGGTTTTGAGAATAAGCGACCTGGTTGCCCACGGTCTTCTTCCGCGACGCGACGGTGGTTACGTCCTGCCGGTCTGGGAGGGCAAGAGTGGGGCCTTCGAGCTGGATGGAACGCGCATCGAATTTGATTTCGTACCGGCTTCAGAGGACCTGGACTCTTTGCCAGACTACACCTGGCGCCGCGCGTTACTCAAATCGCTCACCGCAGAGCCGCTGCTCAAGCTACTTTTCATCATCCTGCTCACGGTGAACCTGGTTGCAGTAGGGAAGCTGAAAAGCTTGGATCTTCCTGAGCAGAAACCTGTAGACCTGGAGAAAGTGCCGGAGCGTTTTGCGAAATTCATCATTCGTCAAAAGCCGCCCCAGATGGTGGCAGCGAACGCTGGAGGAGGGGCTGAGTCGGCTGCCCAACAGCAGAAGAAGCAAGAAGGAAGTACGCAGAAGAAAAGGGCGGAGCAGAAAAAGCCTTCCGCTGAAAAGAATCAGGGTGGCGCGCAGGCAGTTGTCCAGCAGGGTATTCTGGGCTTAATCGGCGGCACTGGCGAGAGCTCGTCCAGCAGCTCCGTTGTCGATTTCCTGGTAGACAAGGGCGTGGTGAAGGAACTGGACCAGGTGCTCGCCGAGGGCGGGAATCTGCGTGTTGGTCGGGCCAACGGTAACGCCAAGGAAGGTTCTCTGGACGATCTGTTCGCTTTGTCTGACCAGCTCGACGTCAGTGACGCAGTGGGGGATGCCGGTGCCGACATCGCGGACGTCAAGCTCCAAAAGGAGGGACAGGTTCAGCTGGACAAAGTGGGGGATGTGAAAGGCTCAGCAGATGCTGTTGGCCAGCGGAGCGCGCAGCAGTTGCACGCTGTGGTGGCGGCGAATCGCGGCAGGCTTGAGTACATTTACAACAAGTACCTGCGTCGCAACCCGGATCTGGCTGGTCAGATCGAACTGGAGATCACCATCGAGGCGGACGGCACCGTGTCGAACGTGCGGGTTCTTAAATCCACCGTGAATGAGCCGGGTTTTGTGAATGAGATCCTCAACATGGTGCGCCGGTGGAAATTCCCGCCCATTGCCGAGGGGCGTGTGGTGGCTGTTTACCCAATGGTGTTCTACCGGGTCAACTGATTGGTTGGCCAACGCGTCGCGCAATTTCCTCGAAAATACCTTCCCGCCAGTCTTCATCCCGGTACACGTCAAACTGGTCCGTTTCCACGATCATGAGGGGGTACTGCTGACTCGCTTTTCGAATCCACTTCTCGTAGGCTGTGTGGAGCTGCAACAAGTACTCGCGGTCGATCTGGCGTTCAAAGTCGCGGCCGCGCATGCGAATGCGGCTCAAAAGTGTCCAGGGTGAGGCGCGCAAGTACACGATGAGGTCCGGAGGGGGCAGGGAACCGACGATGGTGGTGTAGAGTGCGTGGTAAGTTGCAAAGTCGCGCTCGTCCATGTAGCCCTGCTCGTGGAGGTTGCGGGCAAAGATCTCGGCATCTTCGTAGATGGTTCGGTCCTGAACACACGGCCTCTGACGGTCTTGGATGTCGAGCAGATCGCGAAAGCGATGGGTGAGGAAGAAAATCTGTGAGTGGAAAGCCCATTTGCGCATGTCCTTGTAGAAATCGGCCAGGTAGGGATTTTCAACCACACGTTCGTAACGCGGTTCCCAGCCAAAGCGCTCGCTCAGTAGCTTGGTAAACGTAGTCTTGCCTGCGCCGATATTCCCGGCAATGGCCACAAAAGGGGGGCGCTTGCCTTGTGAAGTGGTCATTCGCGACGAAAATCCTGTTCGATGCCGACTTGGTCTTGCACGTTCCAGGCCTGTTGAGCAGGGTTGCGAAATCCGTGAACACGTGGTACTCGGCGCGTACAAAGAGATCGGAAACGCGCTTGTTGCCTCAATCGCATGTCTTGGCCACCTGGGTGTGACGCGCGTTTGTGTGCAACACTCAGTCGAACGTGATGCTGAGGGCAGATTCGACGGCCGAAATTGGGTTGAAGATTGTGGATTGGTCGGAGCCGGCGAAAAGCAAACCGACAGCGCGCTGGCCGTCCTGTTCGACGAGGAGCGAGCCAGAGTCTCCAGGGGCCGACATGTTCCCGGTGACGATTTGATCTTCGAACAGAGCTGTGCCAGCTGCCCCGTAGCCGACCCTCACGGTGGCGTCGATGACCTGCACGGTTCCAGTTGTGAGACCTGTAGTGCGGCCGCTCTTGCGTACGGCCAGTCCAAGCTCAGCTTCCACGCTGCCGTGCACCTCGCCAATTTCCAGGACGGCAGCCTCGATGGCATCCTGACTTACCGGGCGTGCTACCGCAGCATCCACGCGGTTGGCGCTTGTGAGGGTTTGAATCCTCACAGGTACCAAACGCCAGGGCGAAGCGACCAGTCGAGCAAACAGATTTGCCGTTTCGGCAACCAGATTGGCGGTGGAACAGGTGTCTCCGTTGCCCCCGCCTCCGCTCTCGAACTGAATTGGTACAAAACGCAGCAGCTCGGCAATGCGATCCGCAGGATTCCGCCCACCATCTGCAGCTCCTGGCTGGAGAATCGCGTCGCCGGGGATCGCCTGATTGCTGTTGGCCAGCACGTGGTTGTTCGAGAGGATGAGCCGTTCTCCCGTCTCCGCGTCTTGCACCACTGCGCCAAAGGTTCCCGCAGTGATGGCCCAGTGACCAATGCTTACGCCTGGTGGGGCTGGCCGCCACCGCTCCGTACGGCTCTTGTACGCCACGAGCCGACCCACCTCTTTGACATCTGTGGCGACGCCGCGAATTTCCCGAGGTACCACGTCTCGTTTAGCAAGAGCGGTCAGAGGGAGCTTCTTCTCAACCAGCACAACGAGTGAAAGGTCCTGAGTACGTAGCCCGTGTTTTTCTTTGTAACCAACCCCGACGCCCACCACATTTGCTTTCTTCAAGAGCTCTCGCGCTGCGAGGCTCTTGATTTCTCGAAGCTCCTCCCGTGAGCTCATGTTACCTCCTTTCGGGCTTAGCCCGAGGTTTCACCCCAACTGCGAATTGCCGCTTTAATCTACAAAACCCGGATGCACTTCGCAACTGCTTGGCTGACGATTGTGAGCCCACTTACACTCCGTCGCGCTTGACGAATACCCCGAAGGTGTGGCAGGGACAAGGGAGATGAAGACAGGGAAGCAAAACAAACCGAGCGCAAGTTCAAGTTTTCCGTTTGCTTTTTAACGGGTCAACGGTTATATTTTCAGTTCCAATGGAAGCCAAATACACACAAATTGCGCAAAATCTGGAACGTGTGCGCGAGCGAATTGCGGCGGCCTGCGCGCGGGCGGATCGGTCTCCTGACGAGGTGACTCTGGTCGCTGTGTCAAAAACGTTCCCGCCGGAGGCCATCCGGGCGGCGGTGGAAGCCGGTGTGCGGGACATCGGTGAGAACCGCGTGCAAGAGGCCTACGAGAAGTTCCAGAGGCTCGGCCGCATCGCCACGTGGCACCTTGTCGGGCATCTCCAAACGAATAAGGCGAAACGGGCGATCCAGTTTTTCGACTGGATTCACTCGATTGACTCTCTTCACCTGGCGGAAGAGGTGAGCAAGCGCTGCCAGGCGACAGGAAGGGAAATCAACGTGCTCGTTGAAGTGAACACCTCGGGCGAGGCGTCGAAATACGGGGTGTCTCCAGAGGAAGCCGAAGATCTGGTGGGCGCCGTTGCGGAGCTTCCGGGACTGCGGCTTCAGGGGCTGATGACGATTGCTGCCATCGTGCCAGAGCCCGAAGAAGCGCGCCCGTATTTTCGGCTGCTTCGTGAACTGCGTGACGGACTGGTAGAGCGCGGGGTTGTAAGCGCCTTGCCCCACCTCTCGATGGGCATGACAGACGACTTCGAAATTGCGATTGAGGAAGGTGCAACCTTGGTTCGCATTGGGCGGGCCATCTTTGGACCTCGTTCCTGAGCGTCTTTTCATCTGGCGAGTCAAAAACACTGTGGGTGCCAATGTTTGTTTTTGGGAACCTTTTTCTCGTCCTGGCCAAGCTGGTGGATCTGGTGTTGACGGTGTACATCTGGATCGTCATCGCGCGTGCGCTCATCTCGTGGGTAAATCCAGATCCATTTAATCCGATTGTGATGTTCCTGCGTCGTGCCACCGATCCACTGTTGTTTCGCTTGCGCCGGTACATTCCACCGTTCGGAACCATCGACCTGAGCCCCCTTGTACTGATCTTGATCGTGTGGGCGGTGAAGATCTTCACGGTTTCCACGTTGTACGACCTGGCTCGGGTGTTGCGCTGAGCTGATCTGTGGCCTTCAGGCCATGCGCTGTCCAGTGCGGTGAGGACGCAAGAAGGGGAGGTTAGTGTGAAACTAACACCGCTGGACATCAAAAAACAGGAGTTCCGCAGAGTCCTGCGCGGTTACGATCCGGAAGAAGTGGAAGCGTTCCTGGAGATGGTTGCCGAGGAGTACGAGGGAACGATCCGGGAGAAGAACGAGCTGGCGGACGAAGTGCTTAAGCTGCGGACGCAACTGCGGGACTACCAGGAGGTCGAGCGCACGCTCAAAGAAACCCTGATGACGGCGCAACAGACCATCACGGAGTCCCGGGAGAGCAGCAAGCGCGAGGCGGATCTCATCATCCGTGAAGCCCAGGTGAAGGCGGACGAAATCCTGGATGACGCCAGGAAAGAGCTGTCTCGCCTGAAGAATGAAATCCTGATGTTACGCACACAGAAGGAGTCGCTGTCGAGGCGGCTGCGACACCTTCTTGAGTCGCAGCTGGAACTGCTTGGGGTGCTGGAAATCGAGGATGTGCCGCCGGAAGCGCAGTCCAGAAAGCAACCTTCTGCGACGAAAATGGCGGGAAACCGCTTTGAAATTGTAGCTCACGAGGAGAAGACCTCGGAGGAGACGGCGAAAGACACGGAGGGGATTGTTGAAGGGGAAGTGGAGGAAACGCGTGAGAACAACGAAGGTCCTGTGATCTACTGAGGAGGAAGACGGGTGGCCGCGCTGAAAAGGGTTGTTTTGCTCGTTTTCGTGTTAGGGTTGGCGGGCTGTGCGAAACGGGTTCCCCTCCCGGTGGAGAAAGTGGAAGCAGGTAGTCGCATCTGGGTACGCACCACCGATGGACGCGCCGTAGCCGGTGACGTGTTGCAGCGTCAGCCCGACCGTTTCGTTTTGAAAACGAAAGACGGACGGGTTGACACGTTACTCGTAGCGGATGTAGGAATCATCAAGGCCCGGCCGCAGGAGTACGACGAAGCAGGTCGCTTGATTCCCGAAGCCGAGATCGACTCGGTCAAGACGTCGAAAAATCTGATCCTTTACACAATCGGCGGGGGCGCTCTGAGCTTCGGAACCAGTTTTTACCTGGGTAATTTCCTCAAACGGCACGTGAGTTCTGGTCAGGACGCGGTCATGTGGGGGACAACGGGCGTGGGCACCGCTGTCGGGATTGCGGCGTTCATGAACGCCGGAGCGAAGCGCGATCGACTGATGGCCGTCGAGAAGATCAAGGATTACCGGAAGAAGTTGGCGGAGCAAAAGCTTCGGCAGGAAGAGAGTCGCAAGGAACAGCTGCGAAAAGAGCTGGAACGTTTGAAGCGGGAAAAGGCCGAGAAAGAAAAGGAGCTGGAGAGGCTGAAGAAAGCTCTTGAGCAGAAATCGGAACCTGCCAAACCTTAGCGAGCCCGTCAGGGAAAGCTGGAGGGCGGCTCGACAGACGGCCCTTGAGTTGATTCACGCTTTTGGCCCTCCACCGGGAACGGCGGTTATTTTGGGCTCAGGGTTGCAGAAACAGGGGCCCCGCTACGAGGCAAAAGTCAACTTTCGGAATCTGCCCCTGCCCAGACCGGAGACGGCTTTTCACAAGGGGCAAATGGGGACGCTGAGGTTGCGCGGCCGACGGCTCGTTGTTGTGGAAGGTCGCGCGCACATGTACGACGGTTACACGGCGCAGCAGGCCACGGTCCTTGTGGCTGCGCTTTCTTTTTGGGGGGTCAAGAGGTTGCTTTCCACCGGCATTTGCGGTGTCATCGGCCGTGTGGCGAGTCCGGGTCAGTGGGTTAGTTTTGACGGACACCTGAATTTGACGGGCGACAGCTGTCTCTGGGGGCTTCCAGGTCAAGCGTCCCGAATTCCAGGGCATTTGGCGGGGCTGGTGCGTGAGAAAGCAGCCAGAAGCCTTGTGGTCGCCGGGATTTGCGGTCCCTCGTTGCCGACGGCGGCCGAGTACCGCATGCTGGATCACCTGGGTGCCGAGGCCGTAAGCATGTCGGCTGTACCGGAAAGGCTGGCGGCTGAGCAGCTCAAGCTCGACCACGCCAGTTTGTACCTGGTCACCGATTACTGGGACGGGATGCGGGTCGTCGGTAGTGTACGGGAAGCAAAACGTCTGGCGCAAAGAGCGAGTGCAGACTTGTGGAAAGTTCTGGAATGGTTGCTGACTACGGTAGCGGAATCGGGTGAGGTCTGAACGCATGTACAGAGAGCTCTCTCCGAAAGTTCGTTTCCCCGATTTGGAGAAAGAAATCCTCGACTTTTGGGAGAAGAATCGCATTTTCGAACGGAGTGTGGAGGAGCGAGACCCGAACCGGCGCTTCGTTTTCTACGAAGGGCCACCTACGGCAAACGGTCGACCGGGCATCCACCACGTACTTTCGCGTACGATGAAAGACTTTGTGTGCCGGTTGAAAACGATGCAGGGCTACCGCGTCGAACGGAAGGCTGGCTGGGATACCCACGGATTGCCCGTCGAAATCGAGATTGAGAAAGAACTTGGCATTCGGACCAAGTCTGAGATCATCAAATTTGGGGTTGCTGAGTTCAACCGCCGTTGCAAAGAGAGCGTTTTCCGCTACAAGCAAGAATGGGACGAGCTTACACGCCGAATCGGCTTTTGGCTGGATCTCGAACATCCCTACGTCACGTACACAAATGAGTACATCGAGACCGTCTGGTGGATTCTGAATCAGTTTTGGAAGGCGGGGCTGATGTACGAGGGGCACAAAATCTTGCCCTACTGCCCGCGCTGTGAGACCCCTCTTTCCAGCCACGAAGTTTCACAGGGCTACGAAGAGGTTGAAGACCCGTCCGTCTACGTGCGGATGCGCCTGGTGGGCCAGCCCGGCGTTTCGTTTCTAGTTTGGACCACCACACCGTGGACGCTGATTTCGAACGTCGCTCTTGCTGTGCACCCGGATGTGAAATACGTGCGCGTGCACCGAGGCGACGAAGACCTGATCCTGGCCGAGGCTCGTCTCGGCGTGTTGGACGGCGACTACGAAATTGTTGACGAGTACGAAGGTCGGCAGCTCGAGCGCATGCGTTACCAGCCTTTGTTTACCTTCGTGAAGCCGGACAAGGATGCTTACTACGTTGTGCTGGGGGATTTTGTAACCACGGAAGAAGGTACCGGGATCGTACACATCGCGCCTGCGTTCGGCGAAGACGACTACGAGGTAGGACAAAGGTACGGCTTGCCGATTCTTCAGCCGGTTAATGAGAGTGGGAAGTTCACGGAAGAAGTGACGCCTTGGGCGGGCAAGTTTGTCAAGGACGCAGATCCGGAAATCATCGAGAACCTGAAGAGCCGCGGTCTGCTGTTCCGTGCAGAAAAGTACCGGCACAGTTACCCCCACTGCTGGCGGTGCAAGTCGCCTCTGCTCTACTACGCCCGGAAATCGTGGTACATCCGCACGACCGCTTACAAGGAAAAGCTGGTCGAAAACAACAAGAAAATCACCTGGTACCCGAGAGAGGTCGGCGAAGGGCGTTTCGGTGAGTGGCTGGAGAACAACGTGGATTGGGCCCTCTCGCGGGATCGTTTCTGGGGTACGCCGCTGAACATCTGGGTCTGCGACAAGTGTGGACACCAGGAATCGGTGGGTAGCTTGGCCGAGCTGAAAGCGAAGTCGGGGCTGAAGGAAGACATCGATCTGCACAAACCGTACATCGATGAGGTAACGTGGAAGTGCGAGAAATGCGGCGGCACGATGGTACGCACCCCGGAGGTAATCGACGTGTGGTTCGACTCCGGTTCCATGCCGTACGCTCAGTGGCATTACCCGTTCGAAAACAAGGAAAAGTTCGAGGTTAACTTCCCGGCTGATTTCATCAGTGAGGCCGTTGACCAGACGCGAGGCTGGTTTTACAGCCTGCTGGCCATTTCAAGCTTTGTTTCGGGAGAGCCTGCCTACAAGACCGTGCTGTGCCTGGAGCTTGTTCTCGACAAGCACGGTCAGAAGATGGCCAAGAGCCGTGGCAACACGGTGGACCCGTTTGAGCATCTGAACCGCGAAGGCGCCGATGCGCTTCGCTGGTATTTCATGACGGTTAGCCCTCCGTGGGTACCAACGCGCTTCGACCCGGAGGGCGTGACCGAAGCGATGCGCAAGTACCTCAACACGCTGGTGAACGTTTACTCGTTCTTCGCCCTGTACGCCAACATCGACGGGTTCCGGTACGAAGGACCGTCTGTCCCCGTGGAGGAACGTTCCGAACTGGATCGCTGGATCCTCTCGGCGTTCAATCGGCTGGTTGCGCGTGTGAACCGGGCCACGGAACGCTACGACGTAACCCGGGCGGCGCGTGACATCGGCGATTTTGTGCTCGAGGATCTGTCGAACTGGTACGTACGACGCAGCCGTCGGCGTTTCTGGAAATCAGGGCTGGAGCAGGATAAGCAGTCCGCCTACGAAACACTGTACGAGGTGCTCGTGAATCTGGCCAAGCTGACGGCTCCGTTCACACCGTTCATCGCGGAGGTGATCTACCGGAACCTGACGGCCGGTCGGGAGGGGGCTTGCGACAGCGTGCACCTGTGTAGCTATCCAGACAGCAAGGCTGAAGCCTTCCAGTACATCGACGAGGCACTGCTTCGCCAGATGGAAATCGCGCGCGATGTGGTGGACCTGGGGCGCTCACTCCGTGCGGAGGCGGGCATTCGCGTACGCTTGCCGTTGCCACGTTTACTGTTGCTGGCTAAAGATGAGCGTTTCCGTGAGGCTGTCCGGGCGGTGGAGCAACTCATCCTCGACGAGCTGAACGTGAAACGTCTTGAATTGGTGGACAACCCCAACAAATTGCTCACAGTCACGGCCAAGCCGGTGTTCCGGTCGCTTGGCCCAAAATTCGGCAAGGACGTAAACGCCGTGGCTGAGGCCATCCGGCAGTTGACCCCGGAGCAGATCGAGGAGATCCAACGAGAAGGACAGGTCACGGTGCAAACTTCGATTGGCCCGGTACGCATTGCCGCTGAGGACATTGAGGTGCATCAGGAGCAACTGCCGGGGTTAGTGGCCGGGTTTCACAAGGACTTGACGGCGGCACTGGACACGAACCTTACGCCCGAGCTAATCGCCGAGGGGCTGGCCCGTGAGTTTGTGAATCGGGTTCAAAACATGCGGAAAGAAGCGGGTTACAACGTGGCCGACAGAATTCGCGTGTACTACCGTGCACCTGAGGAAGTAGCGCAAGCAATTGGAAAACTTGCCGATTACGTACAAAACGAGACGCTTGCCGTTGAGTTGGTTCCCGGTGACGTGAATGGCGACTACACGAAAGAGTGGAAAGTGGGCGACTACAAAGTGGAGATTGGGGTGCAGCGCGTAGCGGAGAGCGGCGCTGAGGGATGAGGGCTCCCCGGTAGCACCCCTGGAGGCTAAGTGATGGACAAGAAAGATCTCGAATACTTCAAGCAGTTGATTCTTAAGAAACGTGAAGAGTTAATCAAACAGATCGAAGCTCTGAAAGAGAACGCCATTGGTGAGGGGCGAGACGACACCGTCCCGGAGCAGTCCGGTTACACCTACCACATGGCTGACATCGGCACAGACGCCATGGAGCGAGAAAAAAGCTTCTACCTGGCTTCGCGCGAGGGAAATCTACTCTGGCATCTTGATCAGGCCCTGGTCCGGATCGAAAAGGGCGAGTACGGGATCTGTGTTCAGTGCGGAAAACCGATCAGCCGGGCACGGCTTGAGGCAGTGCCACACGCCAGGCTTTGCATCGAGTGCAAGTCCAAAGAGGAACAGGGACGGTGAAAAACCGTTAACTCTGTGGCTGGCGATGGGTGAGCGGCAAATCAAGCGCAAAGCAACGGTGTGGAGCCTCTGAGTTGAGGTGAGCGGGTTTGAATCTACGCGATTTCAAAGTTCTTTCGATTAGCCTTGGTGTTGTTCTGCTGGACCAATTCACCAAGTTCCTGGCCCGTCTTCTCTTACAAGGTCGCAACCCTGTGGATGTTGTTGGTTCTTACGTTCGGCTGACCTACTTGGAAAATCCGGGAATGGCGTTTGGAATTCGGATTGGGGGGCCGGCATTTTTCACGGTGTTCGCCACGCTGGCCAGCCTGGTTGTTCTGATCTACCTCTTGCGGTTGCGGGCTGACAAAACAGGTGCGCGGCTTGCCCTGGCGCTGATCTTTGGTGGGGCAATCGGGAACTTGATTGATCGCGTCCTCTACGGGCAGGTTGTGGATTTCATCGAGGTTGGTGTGCGCAATTTCCGCTGGCCCGTGTTCAACGTGGCCGACAGCGCCGTGACGATTGGCATGGTCTTGCTGATCGCTGCTGTGTTGCTGGAAAAGCCAGAAGAACATGGCGCAGTGGAGCAAGAGTAGCTACGTAAAGCGAACCACACAGCGGTGAGCTCTCCTGAAACCACCCCACGCGAGCACGTCACACCCTCGCTGCCGAACGAGCGCAAGTTTCACCTCGTCGTACCTCAGCGCAAAGAACGCGAACGTCTGGATCGTTTCCTCGCTCGCTACCTGCCGGACTACTCTCGCAGTTTCATTCAGAAGCTCATCGAAGAGCACCGCGTGCTGGTGGAAGGGAAACCGCGCAAGCCGAGCCACTTGGTAAGCCCGGGCGAGCGGATCGACGTCTTCGTTCCGGCGCCGCGAAAGCTGGAGGTGGAGCCAGAGGCCATTCCACTGCGCGTGATGTACGAAGACGAACATCTGATTGTGATCGACAAGCCTGCTGGACTGGTGGTGCACCCAGCTTTTGCGAACTACTCGGGTACACTGGTAAACGCGCTGCTGCACCACTGCCGCAACCTCTCAGGAATCGGCGGCGTAATGCGCCCGGGAATCGTACACCGGATCGACAAAGATACCTCGGGTTTGTTGGTCGTAGCCAAGGACGACGTGACGCACCGGGGACTGGCAGCACAATTCAAAGCCAAGACGGTGGAGCGTGAGTATGTGGCCCTGGTTTGGGGTGTGCCGCGGCCAGGTGTCGGACGAATTGAGACGTACCTCGGTCGGCACCCGAAAGACAGGAAGCGGATCGCTGTGCTCGACGAAGGCAAACTGGCGATTACGCACTACCAAGTGATCGAAAATCTGGGGCTGCTTAGTTTCGTGTCGCTCAGGCTGGAGACGGGACGGACGCACCAGATTCGGGTGCACATGAGCCACATCGGACATCCGGTGTTCGGCGACGCCACCTACGGCGGCCGCTCGCGGAAGCTTGGATCGCTGACGAAACGCGAACGAGAAATTGCAGTGGAACTGCTGGGCATCATGAAACGTCAGGCTCTCCACGCCCGCCTCCTCGGATTTGTGCATCCGGTGACAGGACGAAATTTGCGGTTTACGTCTCAGTTGCCCGAGGACATGCAGAAAGTTCTCGAAAGACTTCGGGAAGAAAAGCGTGTAAGCACGACACGTACCTTGGCGTGATCGTGTAGATTTTACACGATTCGGCCTCGCTGGTAATTTCGGCCTTGTGTGCTAAGTAATGGATTAAGCGATGGTTAGACAAGTTGCTCACTTCGTTTCTCCCTGGTACGCCGTTTGTAAGAGTTCCTCCCGGTTGCGGCAGTTCCAACAAACAGGGAGAGCGAACATGAGGAGCACGTACTTGAGACAGGCGCTTTTTCTCGCCATTCTTGCGGTGCTGTTTTTCATTTTGATTAGCACGATGCTGATTGTCAACGCTCACGGCGAGGAATCGTCCGAGCTGAACGCCACCTCCCTTTCAGCCCAGGGCACTGATGTTTCCGTCGCAGAAGGACTACGTGCTGGCGGGGCCCTTCGTCGGCTGCGCAGGATTTTGG
>CAZXXS010000032.1:0-32534 GCA_964644845.1 uncultured Cytophagia bacterium
GGAGGGCAACATGACCGACCGCAGATTTTCCCTGGGGATCGATTTCGGCACGGAATCGGGACGTGCGTTGCTTGTGGATGTGGCCACGGGGGAAGAAGTGGCTACAGAAGTGTTCGAGTACCCTCACGGGGTTATGGATCGTGAGCTGCCCGATGGGACTAAACTGGAACCGGATTGGGCTCTACAACATCCGCAGGACTACCTGGACACGCTTCGGCACACAATTCCAGCCGTCTTAAAAAGAAGTGGGGTGAGGCCGGACCAGGTCATCGGCATTGGCATCGATTTTACCTCTTGCACAATGCTGCCCATCGATGCACACGGCAAACCGCTGTGTTTCGATCCCGAGCTCCGGCGTCGACCCCACGCCTGGGTCAAGCTGTGGAAACACCACGCTGCAGAGCCGGAGGCGAACAAGCTCAAAGAAGTAGCCGAAGCTCGGGGCGAGGATTGGCTCAAGTACTACGGGGGCAAGATCTCCAGCGAATGGCTGGTACCCAAGATCATGCAGATCCTGGATGAGGACCCAGAACTCTACGACCGCGCGGACCGGTTCATTGAGGCGGGGGATTGGGTTGTTTTGCAACTCACTGGTCAAGAAAAGCGGAGTTCTTGCCACGCCGGGTACAAGGCGATTTGGCAGAAAGGCTTAGGCTATCCCAGCAAGGATTTCTTCAAGGCTCTTGATCCCAGGCTTGAGAATCTCGTTGAGGAGAAACTGCGTGGCGAAGTGGTTCCAATCGGTCAAAAGGCGGGAGGACTGACGCCTCAAATGGCCGAAATGGTGGGATTGCTTCCGGGAACACCGGTGGCGGTGAGTGTGATCGACGCACACGTAGGCGTTCCAGCAACAGGCGTGGACGGTCCGGGAAAAATGGCCCTTATCATGGGGACTTCCACATGCCACATGATCGTGTCCGAGAGGAAACTTCCGATCGAGGGAATCAGCGGCGTTGTGGAAGATGGCATCTTGCCGGGATACTTTGGCTACGAAGCGGGGCAGGCCGCTGTCGGCGACATTTTCGCCTGGTTCGTGAAGAACGCTGTACCACCGGCTTACCACGACGAAGCGAAACAGCGCGGTGTGGATCTCCACGCTCTACTGGAGGAAAAAGCAGCCGCACTAAAGCCCGGTCAATCCGGGTTACTGGCACTGGATTGGTGGAACGGTTGCCGCTCCACACTCATCGACTACGATCTCAGCGGACTCTTGCTCGGAATGACCCTTACCACAACGCCGGAGGAAATCTACCGGGCCTTGATTGAGGCTACGGCTTTCGGGACACGAGTGATCGTTGATGCGTTTGTGAACGGTGGTGTGGCTGTGGATGCGTTCTACGCCTGTGGTGGTTTGACGAAAAACAAAATGCTGATGCAAATCTACGCAGATGTGCTTGGAAAAGAGATCAAGATCGCGCGTTCGGATCTGGCCGGTGCCTTGGGTGCAGCCATGTACGGAGCGGTTGCCGCGGGCAAAGGCGCTGGTGGGTACGACAGCATCAAGGAGGCCATTCCGCACATGGCCCACTTGCGAGACGAGAGTTTCAAGCCGAAGACGGAGAACCAGAAGATCTACGACCAGCTTTTCGCGGAGTACGTGAAACTGTACAACACCTTCGGCCGCGGGGCGAACAACGTGATGAAGGTGTTGCGGCGCTTACGCTCAAGCGTCTGAGTCGTTTAGCCCGACATGTTCTGCCAGGGGGTCACGCGGGCTCACTCGGAATTCCTAACGCAAACACAAAAAAGCCTCCCGTTTCGAAGGGAGGCTTTTTCATCTGTCAAATTGCGTTGGCTGTAAAAGGGATTATCCTTTCTTTTCCCCTTCGCTCTGTTGCTTAGCCTGCTCCTTAATGAGCTTGTTCAACCAGACCACGCGGTTGTGGTGCACTTCCTCCGCAGAGACCTTCCCGTTCAAACACACCGTGTTGAGGGGGTACTCCTCCGGATGGAAAATCACGAAGAAGAAGTGCCAAACAACGATGGCCAGTGTGGCCAGGATCGCTTCGTAGTAGTGCACGATGGTAGCGATGGAAATCACCCACGAGCCGAAAATTGCCGTGGCTTGAACCGGAAACCAGAGGCACAGACCCGTGATGCCCATGACCGCTGTACCCCAGATCAACGCCCAGTACTCGGCTTTTTCGGCGTAGCTGTACTTGTCGTACTGCGGTTTCTGGTTGCTCAGACGAAGGTAGTAGCGCATCGTTTGAATGACGTCCGTAACGTCTTTCAGGTTAGGTAGCATGTTCTTGATCTCGCTGCGCCCTTGCCGGCTGAAGAAGAGCCAGAACAAGTGGTAAATGCTGACGGCAAGCAGCACCGACCCAGCAATTCTGTGAATCAGCGCCCGCACAGGTTCCGTCATCCCGATCGCCATCAGCTGGCGGAACAAGAACGCATTGGGAAACTTCAGCGCAAAACCAGTGATCACCAGCGTGGTGAACGATGTAAGCAGCAAGAAATGCTGAATGATCATCGACAAGTTGAATCGCTGAATGCCTTGTTCCTTGCGCGTTTTCCTGAATTTCTCGATCACGTAGAACAGCCAGATGATGAAGTTGTGCAGAAACATGCCGCCGATCACACTCACGATCAGCAGGATGTACAGATTTTTGATGATGCTGGCTGCTTTCAGCTCGGCAGGCGAGCGGTAATCGTGGATCTTAACACTGGCGAACTTCTTGCCTGCGCCGGGGTGGCAGCTACCGCACGTTTTTTCCAGATTGTTCGGATTGATACGCGACCGCGGATCGCTGGCGGGCAAGATGTCGTGCACGCCGTGGCAACTGGTGCAGTTGGCTGCAACCTTGGACCCCCGCTTCACGGCAAGACCGTGGTAGCTGCTCTCGTACGTTAGCACCCGGTCGGTGGGGATGCCGTACTTTTCGTTCAGTTTCTCGTTGGAGTGGCATGTTGCGCAAATGGACTGCGACACCCGCTCGGGACTGACTGGCGAGGTCGGGGATTCCGGCCCTTCCACGGCGTGAGCACCGTGGCAGTCCGTACAGTTTGGCGCGTCGTGAATCCCCTGCATCAGGGCTTTGCCGTGTACGGATTCCAGGTATTTCTCCGCGATGTCGCCGTGGCAAATGCCGCACGTATTTGGGATGTTCTGCCAGTAAATCGGCGATTCGGAGTCGCTCACTGGACGCAAGTGGTGCGACTCGTGGCACGTGGAGCAGGTAGGAGCCATGTCGTTACCGCTTGCCAAGGCCCGCCCGTGAGCTCCCTGCATGTACAGTGCGCCGGGATGGGCAACGGGAATGTCGTACTTGGCAACGAGCGTCTCGTCACCATGACAAGTGTCGCAAAGCTTGGGTTGGTTCTGTGGTGCGACCTGCGACAGCGAGTCGTCCGGCGCGCGAATGTCATGCCGACCGTGACAATCCACACAGCTTGGCGCATCCAGATTGCCGTTCAGCCGTGAGTTGCCGTGAATGCCAGCAGCCCACTCGTGGTACTCCGCGTCGTGGCACTGGGAGCAGTCCACAGGCTTCAAATCGTGGGCGTGGGGGATCTTGGTGATGTCGGTGTGACAATCGGTGCAGGACAGCCCTGCATGAGCTGATTCCTGAAGGACCTTGGGGTCCACGTGGGCTGTCCGCTGCAATCCACGCTCGTCTTTGGTAACGAGTGTTGTGTGGCGGTGACACCGCATGCACTGATCGTCGCTAAACTGGCTTTGTGCTCGGACAGGCGCCACGAATCCTGCAACAAGCAGAAACGCACTGGCGAAAGCGAGCGCACCTCGCCTGGACAGGAGTGTTGTCATGGGAGCTCCTCCGAAGTGGGGCGAATTCTTAGATCCATTCCCGGAACTCGGAGCCAGTAGACCAGCGTAGCCTGAGGGCTTGCCGTAAAACACCGGTCTCCAAGTAACCGGAAAGTACCACGGGACTGACCGGGCAAAGCTTTGAACCTCGAATTGACGAACGCCCGGTGTCGAAGGTCAACGGACAGCGGTTGCGAGCTCCCCTTGAGCGGGGTTCCACGGTGGCCGCGAGCCCAGCCCAAGGGGAGATTCAAACGCGCTAAAGATAAGAAGTGATTCGTAATAAAGCAAGTCGCACGTAGAAATTCCACGGGTTTCTCCATTTCCCTGTGGCGACTGGTACAACCTCGAACGGCTTGGTCGCCGTCCCCCAAAACAACCCTCAAGGCAAGGCATGGCTTGAGTTCTAGGGTCTGCTCTGCGTTCCTCCGGAGATTGCGTTCCAGGTCGTCGGGGTACAATCGGGAAATGGCGAGTTTCTGCTCTTGCTTGAAGGGCGTTGGCGTGTTTCGCAGACGGAGTAGGATTTCCCGCAGACAACCGGGCCTGAGTACCGGCGACTACGAGCTACGCACACCGCGACACGTGCGACTGAACTTCTGGAGAGAAACGGGATCCCCGGCGAGAAGTTGGGTCGGGGTAGAGCACGCACTTTCAGTCGGGAAATCGATCGCAAGTGAGCGCAGGATAACGCTGGTTCGCTTCGGCTGGCAATTGGTCGGGTAGGCAACTCAGGAGCGACGGAAGTAAAGCTGCGGGCTCGGCGACAAACCGTGGCCTTGGAGCACCGGTTTGGACCGGAGTAAAGGACCACCCAGAGTGCCGGAAGGCCACCACGGTTGAGCAGCAGTGCATGCCCCGTTTGGAAGGGCAATCGGCAGACTTGGCACTGACGGTGGGAGGTGCGACGGATCTGCACACCAGATCGGTTCCGGGATACTAAGCGAGGTGACACGCGCGTAAAGCGTGTCACGTTTTTCGGTCATTGCGGTCCACCCTTGTGGCCTCTCAACTGGGGACTGTTGGCTTCCCGTCTTTCCGCGTGTTTCGACGCAGAGCTTGCTGATTCGGCAAGGAACTTGCAACCTCGCTCGCCGTAACAGTTAACGATCTGTTTTTGTTTGTTCCGTCACGGGCAGGCGAATCGGAGTTGCACCATGTGCCGCGTTGTGGATTGATTCTGAATTTCTGGTTTTGGGTTTCTGACAGGTGTCTGAGGTTGGACTAAAAGACGCGGAAGGTCAGAGCACGGATCCGCGATCCCGCAAAATCTCCACCTGGTTGCGCGAGCGTCTTGGCACGGCCACGTCGACGGGACGCCTTGGCGTGCTGTTTTTTCTGTTGGCCCTTGTTGTGCTGGGGAGCGCGTTCTTGGACTACCTCACCGCGCGCCGCGAACTGACCCGCCAGTCCCGGGAACACGCACTTGCGCTGGTGGCGGTGATTCAACAGGGCGGCAGCAACGCGCTGATGGCCATGGCCGCCATGGAGAATCTGGTGCAGGAGCGGTTGCTTACCGTGGCGCGTTTCATCGGTCACCGTGTGGCGGAGTTGCCCCGCTCGGAGGCGCGTCGCACGCTTTCGAGTCTTGCGGCGAGAGAGTCCCTGGACGTTGTCGTGGTCTGGAAGGGGCGAAAACCGTGGATTACCTGGCCAGCCAAAGTACCGCCGCAGTGGCTGCAGCCAGACAGCGCGCTGGACGCTTGCTTCGCCAACTCGGGATGCATGTTGTCGGACGGGATAATGGGACCGGAAGGTCCCTGGTACCGTGTGGCTCTTTCTGCCGCCGGGGAGTACGTCGTGGCCATTGGTTACAACGCTCAGAGGTTGCTGGCTTTGCGACGCGAGATCGGCGTCGGGAACCTGATTCGCAGTCTCGCCCGAACGGGCGACATTGAGTACATCGCGTTGCAGGACACGCTGGGCATTCTGGCGGCAACACCCAACGTGCGCTCGCTTTCGAGGATCTCAGCCGACAGCCTTCTGCTCTCCGCGCTGCGCACGGGAACGTCCGTCTGGCGCCAGGCCTGGTTCGGCGGCGAAAAAGTTTTCGAGGCTGTTCAGCCTTTTGATTTGGGCGGCGGCGCGCGCGGCTTGTTGAGAGTGGGCGTCAGCAGGCACGCTCTGGAAATTGCGCAGCGCCGTTTGCTCGTGCGGGTGACGTTGTCGTCGCTGCTTTTGCTCTTCGCAGGAGGTGTCCTTTTCGCCTTCGTCTGGGCCAGTCAGCAAGCTGCAGAAACGCAGCGGGCTTACCAGCGGGTGCGATCACTGAGTTCGGGCATTCTGGAACGAATGGCTGACGGGGTTCTCGCGGTTGACCGACAAGGAGCTGTGCAATGGATGAACGACGCTGCTGCACAGATTCTGGGTCTGAGAGAGGGCGAAATCCGTGGCTTGAATCTGCACGCAGTGGCACCTGTGCTTGCGGAGATTCTGGACCGCGCAGTGAGACGAGGGCAACCGATCCCGGAAACAGAAAAGGCCTGCACAGTGGCAGGTAAGGAGCGCGTGTTGGCAGTGAGTGCGTCGGTTTTGCTGGATGAAAAAAACGAAGTGGAAACCGCTTTCGCTGTGTTCCGCGATTTGACGGAGCGCCGCCGTCTCGAAAAACGACTTGCGCAGGAGCGGCGCCTCTCGGCCATGGGCGAGTTGGCTTCCGGGGTGGCGCACGAGATCCGGAACCCGCTGAATGCAATCGCCGTCATCGCTCAACGCTTCGCGCGCGAATTCGAACCACGTGAAGGTGTGGAAGAGTACCGTAAACTTGCGAGGACAGTGGTCTCGGAGACGAGACGCATCAACGAAATCATCCAGCAGTTCCTGAAATTTGCGCGTCCCCCGAAGTTGAATTTGCAGCAAACGGACCTTGCGGCAATTGCTCGCGAGGTGGTGAATCTGTTTTCGAGTACCGCAAGGGAAAAAGGCATCTCCTTGGAGATTGAGGCTCCCAGGGAGCTTCCGTGGAACGCAGATCCAGAGCAGCTCAAGCAAGCTTTGGGCAACCTGGTGCAAAATGCCATCCAGGCGTGTTCTTCGGACGACAGGGTGACGCTGAGACTGCACGCGGACGGGCGGGATGTGGTAATCCAGGTGCAGGACACCGGACCGGGCATTCCGGAAACCGTCCGACCGAAGATTTTTGACCTGTACTTTACCACAAGACCAGATGGAACCGGGATTGGGCTCAGTCTCGTCCACCGGATTGTTTCCGCGCACGGCGGGACCATCGAAGTGAAGACAGGGAAAGACGAGGGAACTGAGTTCACCATTCGACTACCGGCCAACACTGAGGGGAGCAAGCATGCTTGACTACACCATTTTGGTCGTTGACGACGAGCCGACACAGGTAGAAGCTCTGGCCGGGTTCTTGAAGAAACTCGGCTACGGCGTGCGCAAAGCAAGCTCTGCCGAAGCGGCTTTGCAAACAGTCCGCAGTGAGCCCGTGGACCTGGTGCTGACGGACATGCGTATGCCTGGCATGGATGGTGTGAGCCTTGTGCGGGAAATCAAGCGCTTGAGTCCAGAAATCGACGTCATCGTGATGACCGCTTTTGGCAGTGTCGAGTCGGCTGTGGATGCGATGAAGAACGGGGCTCTGGACTACCTCAGCAAGCCGATCGATCTGGACCAGCTCGAGGTCGTTGTGGAGAAAGCGCGAGAGCGCCGACAGTTGATCTCCGAAAACCGCTGGCTGCGAGAGCAACTGGCTGACGGCTACGGTTTCGGAAGCATCGTGTCGGTGAGTCCGGCGATGAGCGAAGCCCTGAGTGTCGCGGCACGGGCTGCGGTGAGCAAGGCCACGGTGTTGATTCTTGGCGAAAGCGGCACAGGCAAAGAACTGGTAGCCAGGGCCATTCACCAGGCAAGCCCGCGAAAGAGCCGTCCGTTCGTGGTTGTCAATTGTGCGGCCTTGCCGGAGAGTCTACTGGAAAGCGAGCTCTTTGGCCACGAAAAGGGAGCTTTCACCGGGGCGGACCGTCTGCGGAAGGGCCGTTTCGAGCTTGCCAACGGGGGGACTCTTTTCATCGACGAGGTTGGCGATTTGCCCCCCGCAACCCAGGTAAAGCTCCTTCGTGTTTTGCAGGAGGGCGCTTTTGAACGCGTTGGCGGCTCAGAAACGATTCGGGTAGACGTACGGATTGTGGCTGCCACGAACAGGGATCTGGACACTCTGGTGGCCCGAGGCGAGTTCCGAGAGGACCTTTACTACAGACTCAATGTGGTGCGCGTGTGGCTGCCACCCTTGCGCGAACGGCGAGAAGACATCCCCCCACTGCTCGACCATTTTCTGCGCCGGTATGCTCAGGAGAACGACAAGCAGATCGAAGGGTTCTCGAAAGAGGCCCTGGACCTCCTCCTGAAGTACGACTACCCCGGCAACGTGCGGGAACTGCAGAACATTGTGGAGCAAGCCGTGGTGCTGGCCAGGGACCGGTTTATTACGACTCGCGATCTGCCGGTCACACTGCGCTCCCGAGTTGCGGGACGATCCGAAGAGGCAGAAGGAAAGACGTTCGCTGAGAAGGTGGCTGCTTTCGAGAAGAAGTTGATCCTGGAAGCTCTGAAAGAGGCAGGAGGAGTACAGACGCGGGCTGCAGAATTGCTGGGGATGACGGAACGGAACCTGCGCTACAAGTTGAAGAAGTACGGAATCAAAGCGAGTTAGACGACAGGCCTGCCCGGCTGCGGGCGGCAGTCCAACGTCTCTTCGAGCTTCTTTAGGGATGGACGCCTCCGGTAACATTAGCTTGAGTCTCTTGGCTCGAGGGGTGACCTTTGAGCCTAACGTGGCGGTTGTAGCGTTGCTTCGAAATAGTTCGCCTTGCTTTGGGGAGCGTGTTCATTTGCCTCCGTTCACGGCTGACTGGGGACTCGTTTTCGCTCGTGTCGAACCGTCGGTGCGCGGTTGCGTGTTCCGACTGGAAAGTGACTCACTCACCTGCCTGAAGGCCGTACGCACTCGTGACCTGTTCCCACTGTCTCTACGAGAATCGGCGTCCCTCCGTGTGTCGGGATTGCGTAAGCCCGGTTGTCGCCTGCCCCAGATAGTGGGAAACCACTGGCATTTCTCCGGGGAGTGCATGAGTCTCTACCTGCGACACAGTTGAAGCAGGTGCTACCGTCATTCCGGACGTCGAATCTTGTTTACCTGCTCAATCGCGTGAGTGTAGGCGAACTTGCATCTCGCTTGGGGTTGATTTGAGGGGAGAGCGCAGTGTTGCCGTGCAAGAATAGGGAAATTGCCAAGCATTTTGGCAGGAATTCTCCCGCAAATTTGCAGGTGGGCACAGCACGGAACGGTTGCCACCAGGCTTAGGCCGTGCCTAAGTGTCGGACCTCGCCTGCACGGTGAGCCGGGTTCCGGCGAACAAGGAGGGGAAAAGCGGAACGTCCTGTCTCCAGGCCGGCCGGAAATTGAATTCCCCGGCTATTTCGGGCGTAGACCTGCTAAAGCGGGTTCATCTCAGAAACGGTTTCGAGCGGTTTTGACCTGCACGAGCCGGGCACTTCCAAGCCCTGCTACAAACGCAGAGCGATTCTTAAGCTTTAGCCCTGGTCTGGAGACGCTTTGGCCGGCAAGAGCCGGGCCGCTCTGAGGTGTCGGCCAGTTCTCACGGGAAAATGGGAGCGTCCCTGGCATTTTGCTCGTTGCGACTCTGCCCGCCTTTGCGTACATTCCCGCTCGATGGCAACCTTGCGAGACAAAGTTGAGTACGGCTTACTACGCAGTCTGGTCTGGCCGCTGCAGCGGATGCCACTACCGTTTTCCGTGGCTGTCGGTGCAGGTCTTGGTGATTTTTTGTACCGTGTGATTGGTCTGCGCCGCGAGGTCACGCTCCAGAACCTGCGCACCGCGTTCCCGGAGATGCCTGGAGATGAGCTCCAGCGGCTGGCACTGCGGGTGTACCGTAACTTCGGGCGCATGCTGGCGGAATTTGTCCGGGTGCCCCGGCTGTCTCCTCAGTTCCTGGCAGAACACGTCGAATTCGAGAACGAGGATGTTCTGCGTCAGGCGCTGGCTGAAGGGCGCGGGGGCATTCTCGTTACTGGCCACTTTGGCAACTGGGAGTGGATGGCCGCTTCTCTGTGCGCGCGTGGCTACGAAATGCAGCCGATCGTTGCCGAACAACGCAACCGTCTGGTGGAAAAGCTGATCGACGATTTCCGTGCGGCCGCTGGTGTAAAGGTGATCAAGTTCGGGGCGCCTTCGGTACGGCAAACGCTCAAGTTGCTCCGCAACAACAAGTTCGTGGGCATCCTGGCGGATCAGGACGCAGGGCGGAACGGCGAATTTGTTCCGTTTTTCGGGCGACCTGCGTCCACGCCCAAAGGACCAGCCGTTTTCCACTTGAAAACCCGTTCCCCGCTTATTTTCCTGGTTTCGCTAAGGTTGGGACCGGGCAAACACCGGGTAGTTTGCGAGCGCCTGGAGGCGAGCACAGACGGCAAGCTTACGGATGAAAACGTACACGCCGTTACTGCGGCCATCACGGCACGGCTGGAGGACTGGGTGCGTCGCTACCCGGACCACTGGTTCTGGATGCACCGGCGTTGGAAGTCGTCGCACTGGGTTGAACAGGGGACCCGGTCGTGAGATCTCCAGAGGCGGCTCGAGTTCGGCGGGTACTGATCGTTCAGACCGCGTACTTGGGCGACCTGGTCTTAGCCACGCCGTTGATTCGGGCTGCCAAGACGCTGTGGCCCGAGGCGGAAGTCGATTTTCTCTGCATTCCTCAGACCGCTGGACTGCTTGAAGGCCACCCCCTGCTGACTCGCCTGTTTGTGTACGACAAGCGACGCGCGTTGCGTGGGCTGGCGACTTTTGTGCCAACGGTGTTGGCCCTCCGGCAGCGGCACTACGACGTGGCGTTGGTTCCGCATCCCTCCCTACGCAGTGCCCTGCTCGTCGCGCTGGCTGGAGCTACAGAGCGAATTGGTTTTGATCGGAACGCGGGCCGTTGGCTGTACACACGGGTGGTTGCCTACGCAAGAGAGAAGCACGAAGTTGAGCGGAACCTTGGGCTTCTGGAGCCTTTTGGCGGGGTGGCGCTGCCGGCCCGTCCGGAGCTGTTTCCGTCGGAAAGGGATCGGAACCGCGTGGCGAAATTGTTGCGTGACGTGGACGACCGGTTTGTTGCCGTTGCCCCTGGGTCTGTTTGGCCCACGAAACGCTGGCTTCCCGAGGGTTTCGCACGGGTGTGTCACTGGCTCGCTGATCGGCACGGGTTTCGCTGCGTTTTGATTGGGGGTGCAGAGGACAGAAGTCTGGCGGCGCAGATCGTTGGCCTGACCAACGGAGCTGCTGTGAATCTGGCGGGCGAACTCACGCCGTTGCAGTCGGCGGAGGTCGTGCGTCGTGCCCGTTTGCTGGTGACCAACGACACAGCACCCTTGCACATGGCTTCAGCTGTGGGTACGCCGGTTGTGGCCATTTTCGGCCCGACTGTGCCGGAATTTGGGTTCGGCCCTTACCGGGTGCCCAGTCGAATCGCCCAGGTGAATTTGCCCTGTCGGCCGTGTGCACCCCACGGTGGCAGGCGTTGTCCGATCGGCACGTTTGCCTGCATGCGAAAGCTGTCGGCGGAACGCGTTTACAACCTGGTCGTGGAACTTTTGGAACAAACGGAACACGGGTCGGCATGAAGAAGTTGAAGACGCCACAGTGGGAACGCCCGGACACCGGGGTGGTGCAAGAGGCTGCGGCTGTGTTGCGCTCTGGTGGTGTGATCGTTTACCCCACGGAGACGCTGTACGGTTTAGGAGCCGACGCGCGGAATCCCGAAGCAGTGCGGAGGGTGTTCGAGATAAAGAAAAGACCGCCGGATCGCGCCGTGACCGTCATTCTGGGCAGCGAGGACATGCTTGATGAAGTGGTCTCCTCCGTGCCCGAACTCGCTCGCGAACTGACGGATGTCTTTTGGCCGGGACCGCTAACCCTCGTTTTGCCGGCCCGCAGCGATTTGCCAAAGCTTTTGCTTGCCGGTGGCACCACCATCGGTGTGCGGGTACCAGGCGACTACCTCTGCAGGGCACTGTCGAAAGAACTCGGCGGGCCGATTACAGCCACCAGCGCCAACATCTCGGGCGGGCCCGATTTAATCGACCCCGGCGACATTGAACGCGTCCTCGGGGAGGAAGTGGACTTGCTGATCGACGCCGGGCCAGCGCGCAGTCGCGTACCTTCGACGGTAGCGCTGGTCACAGACAGGAGCGTGCGGGTTCTTCGTGAAGGGCGGATCCGTGTAGAGGAGCTGCGCAAGGTGGTGCCGGAGTTGGAAGAATGAGACGCGGTCGGTACGTTGTCGTCTTCGTGTGCACGGGGAACGTGTGTCGCAGCCCGATGGCTGAAGCCATTTTGAAAGCGAAACTTCCCGAAGACCTGCGGCGCCGGGTCATTGTCAGATCCGCCGGCACGCTTGGTCTTCGCGGACAACGACCCACTCCGTTTGCAATTCAGGTTGCTCGCGAGCACGGGCTGGATGTTTCGCACCACAAATCACGAGCACTGGATGAAAGGCTGGTCTCCGTTGCCGACCTCATTCTGGGCATGGCTCCTGAGCACGTGACCTGGGTGCGCAAACGTTTCCCCGAAGCAGCCGATCGCGTGCACTTGCTCACCGCCTTTGGCCGGCGGGACGAAGACGGCGACGATCAAGGCATCGCCGACCCGATTGGGTTCGGCCTCGACACGTACCGCCAGACGTTTGAGCGGATCGAAAGGGAGATCGAACGCATTTTGCCACGGCTCGAAAGCGAAATCAGGGCCGCTCTGGCGCCTGTCGGCACCGGGAAGGTGGGAAAGTCGTGAGGGTACTGCTTGTCCGTACCGACCGCCTGGGTGACGTGATCCTTTCAACGCCCGTGGCCACGTTGCTGAGAGTGATCCACCCAGAGGCGGAAGTGCTCATGCTTGTGCGGCAGAGTGTGGCCCCGCTGGTTCGGCTGCACGAGGACGTGGACCGCGTCGTTGAGCTCCCCGAACCGGAGACTGTCAGTGCTCTGGTGCAGGTTTTTCGACAGGCGGAACCGGACGCCGTTGTGATGTTGCACCCGACGTTCAGACTTGCACTGGCTGCTTGGCTGGCCAGAGTTCCGCGGCGCATTGGAACACGGTACCGGGCGTACTCGTTTCTGTTCAACGAACCCGTGCGGGTTCACCGGAAGCATTCGGGCAAACATGAACTGGAGCTGAACGTCGAGACGGCAGCGCCTCTCGGTCTGGCAGGGATCGCAAACGTAAGACCCCTGTTTCGTTTCCGTATCCCGTTAGAAGTTGAGCAGGCGGTTGTGGCGCGCCTACGCGAGCTTGGTAGCAACCCCGAGGCGCCGGGCATTGTTTTGCATCCGGGTAGCGGTGGCTCGGCCCGAGACTGGCCAGTTCAACGGTTTGCCGAATTGGCCCGGCTTGTCTACAAAGCCGGATTGGGCCCGATCTGGGTTACGGGAACGGAGCCCGAGAAGAGATTGATTGACGACCTCGTCGCATTGAGTGACGTGCCGTTGCACCGGTTCGACGGGCAGTTGAGTCTCCCGGAACTGGCGGCGCTTTTGAAACGCGCGCGGGCCGTGGTGGCGAACAGTACGGGTCCACTGCATCTTGCGGTGGCGCTGGGCACCCCGGTAGTTGGGCTGTACTGCCCGCTTGGTCCCTGTCACCCGAGGCGTTGGGGGCCTTACGGCAGGCCCAACGCAGTGCTGGTGCCCCCGGTGCCGGAGTGCGACCGCTGCACACCAAGTTGTGTTCACTACGATTGCATGTTGAAAATCTCTGCGGAGCAGGTCCTTGAAAAACTGGAAGCCATTCTTGCAAATACGAATCCTGACTCGCCGCCGTAGTTTGCTCCCGCTGGCGCTGGTGCTTTTGTGGCTCGGTCTACCAGGGCGCGCTCTTCCAGCAGGAGAGGGAGGAGCGGGTTGCGACTCGGTCTCTGCGCAAGTAGGTGAACGGGAACGTTTCTACTTTCGTAAGTTGAAGCACATCCCGTTCGGTGTGGGAGAGGAATTCGAGTACACGGTTAAGTACGGTGTCATCAAAGCGGGCTCGGCCAACATGCGTGTAGAGGGGATGACCCAAACACAAGGGAGACCGTGCCTGCACGTGGTTTCGGAAGTGAAAACGGGGCGGTTCTTCAGCGCTTTCTTCAAGGTCCGCGACCGCGTGGAATCCTGGATTGATGCCGAGGGTGTCTACCCGTGGGAGTTTCGCAAGAAGCTGCACGAAGGCAGCTACCGGGCCTCGTTGCACGCCATTTACGACCACCGGCGAGGTCTTGCCTACGTGGACGGTGACACGGTGAGAATCCCACCCTTTGTACAGGACGTGCTTTCCGTGTTTTACTTCATTCGTACGCAGCCGCTCCATCTGGGCGAGGCCATTGACTTCTACAGCCACGACAACAAGAAAGTCTTTCCGCTCGAGGCCAGAGTGGTGCGGGAAGAGCGCATCAAAACCAAAGCGGGTAGTTTCGACACCTACCTGGTCATTCCGCAAATGCGGAAGACCCGAGAGGGGGCTGGGCTTTTTCGTCCCAAGGGTGAAATGTGGATTTGGTTCACCAAAGATCCATCGCACATTCCTGTTTTGATCAAGAGCAAGTTGAACTTTGGAAGCCTCACGCTGGAGCTGAAAAAAACGCGGCAACCAGAACGGCTCGTCGGGCGCTGACCCCTAGATACCGCACCCTCCTGTCTCTGCCGGACTTGAAAGCAAGCCCTTTCGAGTGGGCCTCCTGCAGCGGGTGGACTGAAGGGGCAGCTGGGCGAAGCGGATTGCGATCTGGAGCGGTGTCCGCCGAGAGCAGAGTTTTCGTACAGGGCCAAAGCCGATCGCGCGCGGTGCAACACAACGGGCCAGGGGATTGCGCAACGTTGCTCTGAAAGAGGTGTCGTAAACGAAGGGAGGCAAAACGCAGTGCCAGACAAGGCGACCCAGGAAAAAGAAGCGCGAGAGCAGCGGAGAGTGGAGACGTTCCCGAACGAGTACCCCGACAGACGTTACACAATCGAGATCGTGAACGAGGAGTACACATCCGTTTGCCCGCGCACAGGTCTGCCGGATTTCGGCCGGATCATCGTTCGGTACGTGCCCGACAAGAAAGTGCTCGAACTGAAGGCGCTGAAGTTCTACTTCCTGCAGTACCGGAACATGGGCATCTTCTACGAGCACGCTGTGAATCGCATCCTGGACGATTTGGTTGCCTCCTGTGAACCGCACGAAATGGAGGTGGTGGGGGAATTCAGCACACGTGGCGGTATGCACAGTCGGGTCGTTGTGCACTACAAGAAGGGTGGGGCCGAGCGTGGCTGACAAACCCTTGGCCGTCGTCCTGCTCAGCGGTGGCATGGACAGCTGCGTGACAGCAGCGGTAGCCGCGCAGCGCTACGAGCTTGCTGTGCTGCACTTCAACTACGGTCAGCGCACCGAAGAGCGCGAAAAACGTGCATTTCGTGAACAGGCGGCTTTCTTTCGGGCCAGCGCAACGCTGGAGGTGGATCTGCCCCACCTTAGCGCGATTGGTGGATCCAGCCTTACCGACCGGTCACGGCAGGTGGAGAGGTTCGACCAGGTAGGGCACGGGATCCCGTCGACGTACGTGCCGTTTCGCAACGGTCAGTTTCTGGCTGTAGCAGCAGCCTGGGCGGAAGTGCTGGGAGCTGAGGCTATTTTCATCGGCGCGGTGGAACCCGATGCGCCAGGCTACCCGGACTGTCGACCGGCTTTCTACGCGGCGTTTCAGCGCGCCGTCGACCTGGGCACACGCCCGGAAACGAAGATCAAAATCGAGACCCCAGTGATTCACAAGACGAAAGAAGCGATCGTGAGACTGGGGCTTGAGCTGGGGGCCCCCTTTCAGCTTACCTGGAGTTGCTACCAGATGAACGACGTAGCCTGTGGTGTTTGCGACAGCTGCCACCGACGCCTGCAGGCTTTCAGAGCTGTCGGTATGCCCGACCCGATCCCGTACGCGATCTCCTCAACGGACCCGTAGCCGCGCCCAGCGGTTTTCCCTCGGGAGAAGCCGAAAAAAAACGGGCCGTCCGGCTCGTGAACGCCGACGACCCGTCTGGTTCGTTTCCGTCGGTTTTGGGCTACGGTCTCACGAACAGAGCCATGAACAACCACAACACAATCACTTGGGCGAGCCAGCCGATCAGACAAACAATCACGGCACGTCCCGTGCTGCGGTAGTCGAGAGCTTGTCTCACGGCAATGATCATGGCCACCAGCATCCAGAGTCCGGCCAGGAAAAAGAAAAACTGCCGAAACAGCGGGATGATGCCGAAAATGCGAATCACTCCCGGTGCACTTGAGAAACCAATCGTGCGCAGAAGTTGGCCGACATCCGCTTCTGTCTGGGGCTCGGGGAGAACTCGCGTGCCGATCAGGTAAGTGAGGTAAGCCCACACGAACCACCCGACCAGCGCACCAAGGGTGCCCCAAATGAGGCCTCCAATTCCGGCGTCGCCCAGAGAGGCGATTCCAGCAGCGAGGCTCGAGAGGATGACCACCAGCATCGCCTGGCTGGTGGCTGTGGTGTCGGCTTCGACTTCCTCGTAAAGATTGACCTCCAGCTTCGAGGCACGAATCATTCTCTGCCAGAGAGAGTTCATTGGTCCCTCCTTCGGTTAGTTCTACGGCCTTCCTTCCACAAACCGCCGTCGGGCGGAGCTGTAGCCAAACAAATGCGTGAATCGGTCACGAAAACCTGCGGCAACAACGCTGTGAATCAACACCACCGAAGTTTGCACTTTCGGGGCCACCGGAGCGCAACCGGTTGTGGGCCGCCCCGGCTTCCGACGCGTCCAAGTTTGTTCCTGCTCTTTGCAAATGGCTTGGACTTCGGCCCAGCGGACAAACGTCTGGTAAGCTCCGGGTCGCATCTTCAGGCCCGGCGGAGACGTGCCACTTTGTCCGCGAGCTTCTTGAGATCCTCGATATTTTTCTTCTCCAGTGCGCCCCTGAAGACGCCTTCTTTGTGTTCCCCTTCGCCTTTCTTCTTGACTACGTGGTCCCGCACTGCTTCGAGACCGGGGATGACCACGGTGCTCAGTATCTTGTAGTAGGCGTTTGGTCCCTGCCGTTTGGCCCTGAGCAAGCTCTCGAAGTAAGGGAGCACCAGCGTGTGACGGTCCACGTAGGGACGGAGCTGATCGAGCAAGGTCTGATTTTGCGTTTGCGCCGTGAGCTCAACGTAGGCGTTCTGCAACGCATCCACAGCGGCCTTCAGCTCAAGAAACCCCTCGGCTGTGGGGTTTTCACAGAACCTGACCCTCAAGTCGTAGACGCGCTGGTGAAGCTCATTGGTGAAGCGGGCAACCAGAGAACCAAGTTTTGGGTTGCTTCTGTCGAAACGGGCGCAGGCCATCTCGAAGGACCGTTCCGGGTTGTAAGCCTCTGGATTCCAGAGGTAATCCGCCATCGTTGCCAGAGGGATCTTGTAGATTTCGCTCGGACCGTACGTGTTGCCCACGAATCGCCCCTCGGTGAAAGTGTGCAGACGGCGCCAGGCCGTCGAGTCGATGTCCTTCACGGTGCCGAGGTAGGCATTACAGCGAAACACGTTGGACCAGCCAGGCGGGATTTTTAGCGTGTTGTCCCAGTACACGAGAGGGTGACCGTTCACCAGGCGTTGGTATGCCCGGATGTCTTCGGCGTGTTGTTCCAGCGTGGTTACTTTCTTGCCTGTCCACACAACGCTCACGCTGGAGTCGATGCCGCGACCGAAGTCGAGCAGGTAGTGTTTTTGATCCTCGTCGCGTGGCATGAAGTAGACCGGCGGGCACACCCAGAGATTCACGCCTGGGAAATCCCGTCGGAGGTAAGCCAGAAGATCATTCACCAGGGCCACGTTGGCGTTCGCGAGAGTTCGAAACGTGCGTTTGTCCTGCGGCGAAAGTTTGGCAAAATCGTCGAACTGCAGCATGACTTCGCGTGAACCGGCCCGCAGGCTTCTCCCGAAGAGATCTGCGACCTGGCGAATCTCGTGCGGCCACGAGATGACAATGGTGTTGCCGTAGTAGACGTTGATTTCCGGGATGATTCGGTGGGTTCCGTTCCGTCTGGCTCTGGTCAGGAGGGTATCCAGGAAGGCCAGGTACTCGGGCGAGGGGTTCTTGAAGTCCGCCAGATGGGTGTAGCAGGGACTGAAGGCGTTGAACTTGAAACGCGGGGCCCAATCGGCCATTCGGATGGCGTCTTTCATGGCCCACATGCTGCCTTCAAAAGCCTGCGACTTGAATGCGCGAAGGGCGTAAGTGGGCCAGTCGTCCACTTTTGCTTTGCGAAACGCGAGGCCGCCAGAGGTCTTCAACAGAAGCTGGCCCAGGGACTCGGCGCCGTAGTAAGCCCCGTGATCGTCTGCTCCCACCACATCGACCACCCAAACAGCTCGCTTCTTCCGAAAGCGCAGGGAGTAACCTTCGGGGTGGTTCCAAGCGACGGACTTTTTGAGGCCGTGTTTCTTGACAAACGCTGACCTCGCTTTGCCTTTTGGCAAGCTGAAAAGTCGAATCCGGACCACCGGCGTTGAGTCGATCTCGCTGGTTGCGCTGAGGCCGGCAATCCACTGACGGAGGTCCCGTGCCGCGGTTTTCAGAGCCGGGTGACCTTCCTTCGGGTAGATCTCGATCGCGTACGCTGGACGCCTGCTGTCTTCTGGGATCAGCGAAACCAGCGACTCGTAGTAGACTACTTGCTTGGGCGTGGGCAAGATTTGCTGTTCAACGGGGATCGTGATGGGTTTCGGTCCGCAGCCGAGAACGGCTGCGGTCACTCCCAGGAGGAGTCCGAAAACCCAATCAGTACTTCTCCTCATGGTTCCTCCTTCGTAGGCGAGTGAGTGTGGTTCAACGTTCGGAAAGTGCGGCCGACCGAAGACGGGGCATTTGCAACTCCTGCCCGTTCGGCCAACAGCACTTGCCTGGAGGCACTGGTCAGTCGTTGTTCCAAATGGGCGCAAGAACCACGGCGAGTTCGTTCAGCCAATGCGCATCTTCTGTGTCGAACGCCGCAAACCTGTCGCTGTCGATGTCGAGCACGCCGCGGATCTTACCGGATTTGTCCCTCAGCGGAACCACGATCTCGGATCTCGACTCCGGGTCACAGGCGATGTAGCCTGGAAACTCATGTACGTTCGGCACAACAACCGGTTCCTCGCGCAACACTGCTGCCCAGCACACACCGTGCGGCCGTTCCAGGTACACGCAGGCCGGGTTTCCCTGAAACGGGCCGAGCACGAGGCGATCCCCTCGCAACACGTAGAACCCCACCCAGAAAAAGTGGAACCGCTGACGAAGCAACGCGGCCACGTTGGCAAGGTTGGCCACCAGATCGTCGACGTCCCGAGTAAGATGCGCAACCTCTCGAAGGACAGTCGCGTACTGTTCCCGCTTAGTCTGGGCCAAGCTGGTTCCTACAAGAAGCTTCACTTGAGCGACTCGAGCCGCTTCAGGTCTTCGTCCTTCCCCATGACCACCAGCACGTCGCTGTCTTTGATGACGTGGTCGCCGGTTGGGATCACTACTACGTTCTCAGGCACCAGTTCTTTAATCATCAGCACCTGCACGCGGTACTTCCTGCGCAGATCCAGCTCGGCCAGGGTTTTGCCCAAAAAGCTGCTCGGCGGAGCCATCTCGATAATGCTGACATCCGAGGTCAGTGGAATGTAATCCAGAACGTTCACGTTGTCAAGGCTGTGAGCGAGCCGGTAAGCCATGTCCTTCTCGGGAAAGAGCACCGTGGTGGCTCCGATCAGATCGAGGATCTTGCCGTGATCCTCAGTGATGGCCTTCGCGATGATCTCATCCACTCCGAGCTGGCGCAGGTACAGCGTGACCAGGATGCTGGCGTCAATCCGGTCGCCCAGGCTGACCACAACCCCGTCGAAGTCCCCCAGACCCAGTCGTTCAAGGGTCTCCTTGTCTGTAGCGTCCGCGATCACTGCTTTCTGGACGAAATCCTTGACGCGGTTGATTTTCACCTCGTCGTTGTCGATGGCCAGAACGTAGAAGCCTCGCTCGGCCATGAACTTGCACAGGTAGTAGCCGAAACTGCTCATCCCAATGACTGCAAAATGGCGCATTGCGCCCTCCTGAGATTAGCCAACCAGGTAATGTTCCTCTGGGTACCGGAAAGGCTCCGGTTCGCCGGTTCCGATGATCAGGGCTGCGGTTACAGGACCTAACCTGCCCACAAACATGGTTAGCGTGATGAGTAACTTGCCTGCAACCGTGAGCGTGGAGGTTACGCCCGTTGAGAGGCCGACTGTTCCGAATGCCGAGACCGCTTCGAACAGGTACCGGACAAAATCGCCGGAGGAAACGCCTCTGCCTGGGGATTCAAAGGTGAGCAGAAGGAACGTAACACCGAGAACCAGGCCTGCCGCGAAGAAGAACACGATCAACGCTTTGGAAACGATCGCTCGCCGAACTCTGCGCTGCATGAGGACGACGTCGGGGTGATTCCGGTAGTGCGCGCTCACCACTGCTGTGATGGTAGCGAACGTGGTTGTTTTGATGCCCCCTCCGCACGATCCTGGCGACGCTCCAATGAACATGAGCACAATCAGAACCAGCAGGGATGCGTTGGTGAGACTCGCGATGTCCACCGTGTTGAAGCCGGCTGTCCTTGCCGTTACGCTTTGAAAGAACGGAACAAGGAACACCTCCGTCACCGATTTGCCCGCAAGGGTGTTGCCCACCTCAGCGGTAAACAGGAGGATGGCACCAACGAAAATGAGCCAGAAGGTCGTGCGCAGCACAAGCCGCGTGTGGAAACTGAGCCGCTTGACCTCGGGACGAAGGGCGTAACCAGCCAGGTCGTAGACGACCAGAAAGCCGAGCCCACCCGTCACGATGAGTGTCATGACGACCAGGTTGACGAACGGATCAGCTGCGTAGTGGATCAAGCTGTCCGAGAAAAGCGAGAACCCGGCGTTACAGAAGGCACTGATCGCGTGGAACGTACCCAACCAGATCGCCTGTTTGAGCGGAAAGCGTTGGGCGAAATGCGAAGCAAGCAGCAGTGTACCCAGCCCCTCGGCGAGCACGGTGAAAAACAGTACGGCTCGTAGCACATCCCGAATGCTGCTGAAGGGGCCGGTCAGGGTCTCTTCGATCAATTCCCGCCCGCGAATGGACACGCGACCGCCGATGAAGTAGGCAAACATCGTGGTTAGCGTCATGATGCCCAGCCCACCGACTTGCAACAGCACCAAAACAACGACCTGGCCAAAAGTGCTGAGGCGTGTGGCGGTGTCCACCACAATCAGGCCCGTCACGCACGTCGCCGACGTGGCAGTGAAAAGAGCGTCAACCCACCGGAGAGGTTCGCTTGTGCTCGCCTGCGGCAGGTGCAGGAGCCCCGTGCCCACGGCGATGGCCGTGGCAAATGATGCCGCCAGCAGGCGCGCTGCTGTGATCGAACTTGGTGCTACTTTCCTCGGTGCCAAGTGCCAGTTCCCACGCTTGAGGGCCCCGTGTAACCTCAGAACACGGATTCCACTCTCCTGATTTCAGACAGACGCCCTCGGTCTCGCCTGACGTGAGTGCCGAAAGCGGGATAAAGTTACAAAATTGCCCTGTACAAAACCACAAACTTTTGTATTTTCGTGCGTGGAACAGGACGCGGTCCATTTCTTCCGTCCTGGCTGCTGTTTGGCCCGTCGGCGGGTGGAGGCTGGCTGTTCAGAAACAGCGACAGCGCCTACCGGGGAAACGGAGAAGAGCTCGCCCATCAGTTTTTGAAGTGTTGGTTGCTCAGGGCTGCCATTTCGTCGATGATTTGCGTGCGTTCGGTGTCCGTCAGGTATTTCGGGTTCATCAACAGCCCGTAGTTGAAAAGAACAACGCCGTCGACGTTCTCGTCCAGCCAGGCTTTGAACGTGGCCACCACATCCTCCGGTTTCCCAGAGTACCACCGTGCGCCACCATCTTCGGATCTTCTTCTGACCGGGGCGGAATAAACGGTGGGGAAAAGCATGCAGTTGGGACTGATGACGGCCTTCGTGCGGGCAGCAAGCTGGTGAATGTAGGAAGGTGAAACTTCGTAGGAAGTTGGGATGAGGAAATCCAGGTAACGGCTGAACCAGGGCCAATCCTGGTACACGGCTTCGATGGCAGTCGTGTAGTCCGTGAACACGTAAGCCGAGATGAGTTTGCCACGTTTGTGCGCAAAATCGGCGAATTCCTTTACCGCATTGGTTACGTTGTCGCACATTTGCGTTACCCAGTACCGATTCTTGATGACGTCGTTCGCCGGTAGGGTGTAGCCGTAGTTTTCCTTGAACAGGGCTCTACAACGATCGCAGTAGCAGTACTGACGCGCGTCCACTTCTTCCGGGTAACGGATGTAGTCCAGGTGAATGCCGTCGACGTTGTACCTGTCAATGACTTCCTGCATCATGTCCTCCAGGTACTTGATGTAACCTTTGGCCGTCGGGCAGACCCAGTATTTACTGTACTTTGGATCGACCGTGCTCCACGTAGGCTGCTCAACGTTCGACTTCCCATCTCGGTTGACAATCAGGTACTCAGGGTGCTGTTTGATGATCGGGACGGGGTCTTTTGCATTTTCAGCGAAGATGCAAAACCAGGCGTGGATCGCCATGTTTTCTCTGCGAGCTGCCTGGCACAGAGCTCCGTAGGCGTCAAAATTGCCAACGTGTTTGGCCACGCGAAACTTCTTGCTTGGGTACTGCACGTTACCGTCGGTCGACTTGGTCAGAACGAATATTTTGTTGATTTTCAACTTTTTACAGAGGCCGATGAACTGCTGGATCTCTTCCGGAGACTGGAAACGTGGAACGACGTAAATGCCGTTTCCTTTTGCCAGTTTGGCCTTGCCGTTTGCGGCGGCAACCGTGGATTCAGACTGCTGGCAAGACAGCACTAACAGGATTGCTGCAAACAAGACGGCGCCCAGTGCAGAGACCTTAACGAATCTCATTTTTCTTTTTCCTCCTCGCATTTTGGCTCCTCGCGTTTCGCTCTTTGGGTTCTCGGTTTTCAGTGAACCTGGCCAAATGACAGTTCGCAATTCGGGATGTTTTGGAGTGGCTACCGAATCGGGACCATTCGGCAGTGCGTGGCTTGATCAAGTTTCGGCGTGGGGTGTCCGTGTACCATCCCGGTCTTTGTTACGTTTTCGTTTCAGTTTTAGCCTGTTGTTTTTATCTCGAGGACCAGGTCTGAGTTCCTTCGCCGGCGACACTTTTGCGGTACCGGGACGGATCCGCAAGCAAGGTTCTTTTCTCTTTCTTCGTTTTTGCCCGGACTTGTGTTCGGATCTTGCGTGAAGAACCAGGGATGAACTGGGCTGGCCGGGCGATCCGAGTAGAAATTTGGGGAGAGACTTGCAGCTTTCGGTGTGCCCGGTTGACGGGTAGCTTGTGAAAGTTCTAGCGGAGCGACCTGGAAAGTCGCAAGGGCACCGTTCCGATTACTGTTTCGACCTGCAGCGTGGTCGTTCAGTGGTAACTTGCTGGCTGTCGGATCTGTGAAAGGAGTCAAAAGGAAAGGGGCAACTTCTGTTGGCAAAGCGGGTGGAGAAAATGGCAAAGAAAGTTGACAAGCGAGAGATCGAGCGTTTACTGCGAAACATCAAAGCGGAGAGAGAAAGTGCGACTCTCTACAGAGCTTTGGCGGAGAACGAGAAGGATCCGGAGCGGAGAGAAATCCTCCAAGAGCTGGAGGCTGCGGAACGTCGGCACGCGGAGCACTGGATTCACAAGCTGGAGGAGCTGGGCGTTTCCGTGGACGATTACCGCCCCAGCCTGCGAGTGCGGTTGCTAAGCCGGCTGGCCGGGATCTTTGGTTCTAAGGCCATTGCTCCGATCGCGGAAGGACTGGAGGAAGGAGACCTGGCTTCTTACCTCAAACAGCCAGACGCGGCGCAGTTGGCAAAGGAAGAGCGTTTGCACGCACGTGTCTTTGCCGAGCTTGCGCACCGTGGTACCGCCGACATCGCTTCGGTGGAACACTGGCACAGGTCGGCGGGTGGGGGGAGTCTGCGCGCTGCTGTTTTTGGCATGAACGATGGACTCGTGTCCAATCTCAGTTTGGTGATGGCTGTTGCCGGGGCTCAACCGGACCCGCGGTTTGTTTTGCTGGCGGGAATTGCCGGGCTCCTCGCTGGTGCCTTTTCGATGGCTGCTGGCGAGTACATCAGCATGCGAGCGCAGCGCGAGCTGTTCGAGAGCCAGATCGAAATGGAGCGTCAGGAACTTGAGTTTGCGCCAGAAGACGAAAAAGCAGAACTCGTGTTGATTTACCGGGCTAAGGGCGTGGCCAAAGAAGAGGCGGAGCGGCTGGCTGAAGCCGTGATGGCGGACAAAGATGCTGCTCTGGACACGCTTGCCCGCGAGGAGCTTGGGCTCGATCCGGAAGAACTTGGCTCGCCCTGGGGAGCAGCGATCAGCTCGTTCGTGGCGTTTGCCATTGGGGCCATTTTGCCGGTTTTCCCGTACACCGTGGCCACGGGGCCGCTGGCCTTTTACGGCAGCATGCTGCTGAGTGCCCTGGCGCTGTTCTCTGTAGGAGCAATCATCGGCATTTTCACCGGTCAGCGGGCCCTGAAGGGCGGTTTGCGCATGCTTTTCATCGGTGCGGCGGCCTCGGCGGTTACCTACCTGGTGGGACACCTGGTGGGCGTGAGTGTGTTGGGGTAGAGCGGGAAGCCGCTACTTCCTTGTGTTCATGGCGACCTTCTGGGTGAAACGCGGCCTGGTACGGGGCTTTCCGTCGAAATTTGAGATCCCGGACATACGGATGGCAAATGTTAAGCCCCTCTCAGGAAACCGGTGAAAGAGGCGAGAGGGCGGCCTTAAGGATTCTTTTCCGCGTCCGATTTCTTGACTGAGTCGTGTCGGTTGAGAAAGTTGGTCGCGGAGGAATGACATGCGCGGACACCGTTGGCTTCAGCTCCTCCTGGTTTTTTGTCCTGTAGTGCTTCTGGCCCAGGACGCTCAGTGGGTGCGGCCCACGTACAATTTTTCGAGCTACGAGCTCCTGATTCGACGCGACCTGCTGCAAACGGGAGCAACATTCATTTTCTACGACCAGAATAACTCCGGTTTGAACGGCTTCTACGCACCCACCTGTGTGGCCGTGCTGGATGGGAAGCAACGGATACTGCGCAATGCGATTGCCATCAATCTGGATCTGGTTCTGTTGCAGGGTCTGTCGCCCAACCGGATTCTGGCGCACGAGCTGACGCACTACCGGCAGCGTTTGCGCAGCGGATCGCTACAAGCCTACTTGCGTGAGTGGCGCAGGCAGCAGCGTTTGCCTTACGAACTGCGCCCGTGGGAACGAGAGGCGGAAGAGGCAGAGCTGCGTGCTCCGGTGCTGGTCCAAATTGTGGGACGTCGCCCGCGGCCTGCTGTGTCGATCGTGTTCGAGAGTGAACCCAGCGGAGTGGCCGCCTCTGATGCACGGTAAGGGCTGCTTCTCAGAATGGCCCGGCGGTTTGCTGCGTCGGTCTGCAGGGGGAAACTCGCCTCAAGAGCGCAAAGACCTCGTCTGCACCGAGCGGGTCGGAGCCGGCTAGCTGAGTGGCTTCCGGATTGTAGGCCTGGATAATTACCTCGTGCTGGCGACAATCACCAAAATGCCGGTTGTGGCTGTGTAAGCTGAACGGTCGAACCAGCCGAAGCATGTCTGGAGCTCGAACCCGGCTCGCCAAAGCAGGTGCTCGAGTTCGTAGCGGTAGGCGTAGCGCATCGTCATGTGGCGTCGTTTCCCGACCCAGCGGCCTGACGGGTTTTTGCGAAGGTACCGGGACCGGAAATGCACGAGCTGCGAAGCCGGTTCAAACTCGACGTGCGTTACGATTTTGACCGATTCTCCAGTGCTTGGATCTTCCCGCACTTCTTCATCCCTGAAGCGTCCCTGGGCGAGCCACTGAGGCAGAGGTTCGAACGTGTCGAAAACCAGAGTGCCGCCGGGCTGAAGGTGTTCGCGAATCCTTTTAAGACCGCGTAGTTGATCGTCGACCGTAAGCAGATGCGCCAGGGCGCGGAATGGGGCGATGCACAGTGGAAAGCGCGTTCGCAGAGCAAAATCCCGGACATCCGCAGCAGCGGCAGAAACACGCCGATTGATCTCACGTCCCAGGTGTCGTCGTTTGCGCTGGAGCTGTTGCAACATTCCGATGGAGTTGTCGATTCCCACCACGCTGTGGCCTCGTGCGGCCAGGTCGAAAGCAATTCGTCCTGTGCCAATCCCTACCTCGAGGATTGGAGAACCGAATGTCGCCGCCGCCCAGCGGTAGAGCGGAAGATCCACGGTACGGTCGTGGTACTCCAGGTCGTACACATCCGCGAAGGCGTCGTACTCGGCTTTTGGCTTCGAGGGTGGTTTGTTCATCGGATCACGGCTCTGTTACCTCCAGATCAACGGGTAGGGCACGCGTAACATCCCGCACAGCCGGGACTCAGAGGAATAAACGAAGCGGGCCGAGCCGCGCATTCCCGCCAGGCGCGCTCGATTGCTGCCGTCAACTTTGTGAGAGTCCCGTTGCTACTGCGGCATTTGCCCACTGCATCTGAGGGGCTACACGTTTTCCAGAAAATGATGTTTGGTAATTCTTGCGACTACGCCGCTCAGCAGCAGAAGTCCAACCAGGTTTGGAATGGCCATCACAGCGTTGGCGGTGTCGCCCACGTACCACACGATGTTCAGATACTTGCCCGTCATCAGAGCGCCGAAAAAGAGGAGGCCGATGTACACGAGGCGGTACGCCATTTTGGAGCGCACACCGAGAAAGTACTCCACGCACTGCTCACCGTAGTAGGCCCAGCCGATCAAAGTGGTGTAGCCGAACAGAAGCGACCCGAAAGCGATGATCCAGCCTCCGACGTGTGGGATCACGGAATTGAAGGCCGCCGCTGTGAGGGCGGTGCTGCTGAGTCCGCCGTGACTGAGATCGACGCCAATCGCGTGTGCCAGTTCTCGGGCGTAGGATGGCAGAACGGCAACCTGTTCGGGACTCAGGACGGTCCCTTCTTTCAGAAGCGCTACTCCAGCCGCTGGTGTGAGCATCCAGACACCTGTGAGCACGATGCTGAGAGTCGTAAGGGTGTTCACAACGATTGTGTCGATGAAGACACCGGTCATGGCGATGAGGCCGTTGTAGGTCGGGTCCGGCGATTTCGCAGCTGCCTGGGCGATGGCCGCGGAACCAAGGCCCGCTTCGTTGGAAAGCACGCCGCGCCGCACGCCGAGACTGATCGCTTTCTGGATGCTCGTGCCGATAAGCGCTCCACCTACGGCCTGAACCGAAAAAGCTGACTTCACGATCAGCACAAAGGCGTCGTCGATTTTGCTGAAGCGTGCAATCAAAATGATGAGCGCACCGGCCAGGTAAAGAAGGATCATGGTGGGAACCAGACGTTCCGCGACCGCACCAATGCGTTTGATCCCGCCGATGATCACGAGCCCAACAAGAAAGGTAATGACCACGGCACTCACGAGTGTGGGAATGCCAAACTGACTTTTGAACGCCAGAGCCATCGAGTTCGACTGCATCATGTTTCCAGTGCCGAAAAGCGCCGTGAAGGCGCCGCAAATGGCAAAGAGCATCCCCAGAAATTTCGCAATGGCTTCCCGCTTGATCCCGTAGCGGCAGTAGTACATTGGCCCACCTGCCATGGTGCCGTCTTCGGCCACCTTGCGGTATTTCACTCCCAGGAAGCCCTCGGCGTACTTTGTCGCCATCCCAAAAAGAGCGGACATCCACATCCAGAACGGGGCGCCCGGCCCCCCGGTGGCGATGGCAGTGGCGACCCCAGCGATGTTTCCGTTGCCGACGGTTGCAGCCAGAGCCGTCATGAGAGCAGCGAAAGGTGAGATGTCACCTTCCTCTTTGTGCAGCTTTTCTTTGCCCCGGGCTCCTCGAAAAACGAACTTAAGCGCCAGCCCCATTTTGCGAAACTGAATCCCGCGCGTGACGATCGTCAGGACCACTCCCGTGCCGACCAGAAGGGCGATCATCCACTCGCCCCACATGAAATCGGCTGCAGCTTGCGACCAGCGTAACAGCGTTTCGAGAAGTCCCGTCATGTGCACCTCCGCTGGATCGAGAGGGTTTGGCTGTCTCACGAACTGTGGCGCAATGATAACAAAATGGCGAATGATTGTCAAATGGAAAGCACCAGAGGAGTCCTTCGGTGGTCGCGCCGGAAAGCTCGGGCTTCCGACTGTAATTCGTGTGCGTTCCCAAGGAAGTGGACGGAGTGTTCCTCCTTGTCCGAGCTGTCGTCTATTTCGCTGCGTTGAGCGACCTTGCTGGCTAACGCCAGCGGAGGACGCTGTCCCAAAAAAGGCACGCTCGTTGCGCGCGAGGCTTCGATCCCCGAAAACGTCGGAAGTTGGCGAGGACCTCTGCTTGTTCTTCAGGGCACGTGGGAAAACGCGCTTCCCTCAGCCCCACCTTGGCTGCCCTGGTTTGAACCAGTTCCCGTCTGAGGTAGCTCCCTGTCACGAAGGACGAGTCGTGCTCAGTGTTTTCTTTTGTTGAGGAATCTTGGTTTACCGCCAAAGCGCTCTTGACTTCGTGGTTTCAATTCGTTAAAATGCCTTTGGTTGGATCAGTTTCCTGCCCGGATTTCTTAACCTGTTCCCTTCTTGATCAACCGGTCCAGCCTCGAGAGCGGTGGGGTGACCACCACAGCAGGGGAATGCATCATGTGTGCAAGGGGAACCACACTGTGGGGACGACGGTGCGAGGGGGCACTTCAGAGGCGGTGGGGCCAGGCAGTTCTCGCGGGGGTGCTGCTCGTCGGCTTCTCTTTCCAGCCTTTTCGAACATTGGCTAAGAGTGACAAGCCTTTTCGGCTCGGGGAGGATACCTGGCGTAGCCTCCCGTTCAGATTCGAGGTCTTGGAAGAGAGGAAGGGGAACAGCGACGGTCGAATCCTTCTCGTCGATTTCGACCGCGACGGGGTCACCGAGTGGCTTTACTATCCGGATCCTGCCGAGTCGCAGAAGACTGGTCCCCTCCCCGAAGCGGTATTCGAACTTCGGGACATCAAACACAAGGACTTGTGGCTCTTCAACATTCTTGGCAGGGTGTGGGTCTGCGGTGTGATGGTTGGCGATGCTCTGCCTGAGCAGCCAGGAAATGAACTTCTGGTAACTTACGGACAGGGGGACTCGGTCTTCCTGGCTGTGTACAATCCCCGTCGGTACCGGTCTTTGCATCTGTTGTACACCAATCCCTGGCCGCCAAAGCTGCGAAGAAAGGTTCGGTGGCGTGGTCGAGCTGAACCTTGCTTGCTTCGGGACCTGGACGGCGATGGGCGACGCGACCTGATCATGTGGATGACTACGGCGCACAGTTTGTACCCACGAGGGATTCTGGTGTACGACTTCGCAAAAGAACGGGTGTTGTGGCGGTTCGACACGGGTTGCCAAGTTGGGGACGCCCCGGCTCCCCTCTTGGCGGATCTGGACAAAGACGGGCGAAAGGAGTTGGTCTTCGGCGGAAGTTCTCCGGCGAACGGTGCCAGAGCCAATGGTACCGAGGATCGTTACACTTACTTGATCGTGCTGGACGCGGCGACAGGACAAAAACGGCTCGTCAAACGCGTTGGTGCCCATTTCGGTCAAACGACGGTCCTTGATGCCGACAGCAGCACCGGCGAGGTCTACTTCCTTTTCAGCGACGGTCGAGGAGCGACCAAGAACGAGAGTTTCCTGGGGGTACTGCGGTACCCGGACACAACCATTTACCGACGGCTGCCGCTTCACTCCACGGCTCACGCTTTGGCCTGGGACGTGGATCACGACGGGCAGCTCGAATTCCTGGTCGCACGCGAGCGTCAACGGGACCTGACGCTCTTCGACCGCAATTTCGCTGTAATGCGAAGGCAGACCTTTGTTTCGCGTGTGCGCACACCCATGTTGATCGACCGGATTCAGGACGTGAACCAGGACCTGAATCCGGAAATCGTGTCCAGGTTAGACACTCGGGTTACGTTCTTGGACCTTGAACTGCGGCCCTTTGCTCAGTTCCCCGAGGACGAATCTCGGTTAGTTGGGCTGATTCACGACGGCACAGGACGACCGCCCTTGCTGCTGTTACGCGCGGATTTCCCGGGAGGAAAACGCACCTACTACACTGTTCGGCTGCGCCGTCAATTCGTTTGGCCCTTGCCAATCTCGTGGCAAGGGACTTTGCTCATTTTGCTTGGGTTTGTCTTTGTCGGTGCTGCCGTGGTCGTCCAGAAGGGTTTTCGACGGCGTGACACCAACGTCAGGACCCTGCAGCGGTCGCTGGAGTTTGTGCCTCATGGCGTGGTGCTCTTGAATCTGGACGGCCTGATTACTTTTTGCAACGGGCCAGCACGAGAGTTGTTGCATTTGGAAGACATGGTTGTTGAAGGACGGCATTTTGAAAAGGCTTTCGCCGGAAAAGCACTGAATCCGCTGCGCGAGATCCTGCGGAAATCGTTTCGTGGAGAGGAGCAGCGCTACCGCCACCGGCTGGTGCTGGAACTCCCGACGGGCGAAAGCAGACATCTGGTGGCGACGATTACACGAATCCACGGCAGAGGCCGCCGTGAAACGGGCCGCATGTTGATCCTGTACGACTCGTCTCGACTGCCGGGAAGTGCTCAAGCGGAAGACTGGGTCGCGATTGCCAGGCGAGTAGCCCATGAAATCAAGAATCCGTTGAGCACTATTCTCTTGACAGCACAGCGCTTGCAGATGGAATACCGCAAGCGGGACCCAAGTGGAAGCAAGCTGTACGACACGTTTACGGAGCGGATCATTGGTCGTGTTGAGTACCTGGAGAAGGTGACCCAGGGGTTCCTCAAGTTGCTCAGGTTGGAGAACCCGAATTTCAGCAAATGCGATTTTGCCGAATTGGTTGAAATGGTGATCCGGGAGTTTGAGCTTGGCATACCCGAGAACGTCAGGCTACGCTACCAGCGCGAGGAGCCGATTCCCCACCTGCTGGCCGATCCCGATCAGCTTCGTAGTCTGGTGGAAAATCTTCTCACAAACGCAATTGCAGCCATGCCCGGGGGAGGCGTCGTGACGGTTCTGCTACGATTGGAACGGCGATTGCAACATCCTGGATCACCCGGTACAACGGTGCGGGACTTCGTGTTGCTGCGTGTTCGCGACACGGGTCGGGGGATGCCAGAAGAAATCGCAAGAGCGCTCATGGAAGCAGCTTCTGGCAAGGGAGCAAACAGTCTCGGAATTGGCTTGACCATTGTGAGCAAGGTCGTCAGAACGCACGAGGGATTCATCGATGTTCTGACGGAGGAGGGAGTGGGAACCACAGTGGATGTTTACCTCCCCATCTAACGTTTCATTCCGGAAACAGCCGAATGGTGTCAGACAACGCATTGATCCTGGTCATTGAGGACCAGCCCGACCACCGACAAAGTCTTGTGGAAATCCTCGGCTTCCACGGGTACCGCACTCTGGAAGCGGCCGACGGCAAGACGGGTATCCAGCTTCTGGGGCGAGAATCTCCGGAACTTGCTCTCCTCGATCTGAAACTTCCGGACATGGACGGCCTGGATGTTCTGCGTTGGGCTCGGACCAACGTTCCGGATGTGCCGATTGTGCTCATCTCGGGCTACGGCACAGTTGCTGCCGCGGTGGAAGCGACGAAGCTGGGAGCGGTTGACTTCCTGGAAAAGCCGCTGCGTGCCGAGCGGGTGCTTCTCACGATTGAGAAGGCTTTACGAGAGAGCCGCTTGCGCTGGGAACGGAACCGGCTGGTTGAAAAAATCCGTTCGCAGTACGCGATTGTAGGCACGAGTGCGGCACTCCAGCACGTCCTGTCTCTGGTCCGGCGGGCTGCGGCTTGCGATTCGCGGGTGTTGATCACGGGAGAAAGTGGCACGGGCAAAGAGCTTGTAGCCAAGGCGATCCATCACAACAGCGCCCGGGCAGCCGGGCCATTTGTTCCTGTGAACTGTGCGGCGATTCCCCAAGGGCTGATCGAGAGCGAGTTGTTTGGTCACCGGAAAGGGGCCTTCACCGGGGCTTACGAGAGTCGAACCGGTCGGTTCCTGCAGGCGAATCGTGGGACGCTCTTCCTGGACGAGATTGGTGACATGGATCCCGCTGTGCAGGCGAAGGTGTTGCGGGTGCTGGACGACCGGATCGTGCAACCGATCGGGAGTTCCGAGTTCGTCCGCGTGGACGTGCGGGTAATCGCCGCCACGAATCGCGATTTGAGAGAAGAAATCGAGCGAGGCCGGTTCCGAAGCGACCTGTTCTACCGTTTGGACGTGCTAACGATTCACATCCCCCCGCTGCGGGAGCGTCGCGAAGATATTCCTGTGTTGTTGGACTACTACCTGCAGCGTTTCTGTGAAGAGAACAAGTTGCCGACAAAACGGCTTGATCCAGGCGCTGCTTCCACGCTGCTCGAGTACGACTGGCCCGGAAACGTACGAGAGCTGCGGAATGTTGTCGAGAAGCTTGTAGTACTGACTGATGACAACGTGATTACACAGCAGGACGTGCTGGCGGCCCTGGAGGTAGATTTTGTGCAGTCCGGGCCCCTGCGGCCACTCCGCGAGGCGCGACGGGAGTTCGAACGGGAATACATTCGAAAAGCACTGGTGGCAAACGATTGGCACATGACCCGCACAGCGCAACAGCTTGGCGTAGAGCGCAGCTACCTGTGGAAAATCATGCGAAAGTACGGGATCGAGAAGGCGCATTAGCATTTTTCTGCTCAAAGGGAAACGATTTGGAGAGGAAATGCGGGCCATGTGACGCGTAACTG
>CAZXXS010000033.1:0-19807 GCA_964644845.1 uncultured Cytophagia bacterium
AATGAAGAACAACGCGCCTTCAGATCCAGAAAACAGACAACGTCGGTCAAAATCACTCTTAGGCAGGAGGCAGTTCAAATGCGAAAGACGGCAGTGTGGATCATCATGCTTTTTCTGGCTTCATCAGCCTGGGGCCGGTCACGTAGCCTCAACCTCGTTCCCAAGCCCGTCGAGGTGAAGCAACATCGGGGGTGGTTTGCGTTTGAACCCGGCCGCGCGGGTTTGATCCTGGGGAAGGCGGCAACGGAGGACGACCGTTTCGCTGCACAGTTGTTGCAGGACGAAGTCCAGCAAGACCTCGGTGTGAAACTGCCTTACTCCACAGCGAAGCGCCAAATCTACCTGGTGCTTCCCTCGCGGGATGCAGAGCTAACCGAGATCTGCCGCAAAGCGAAAGCCCTCCCGGACCAAAACCTCGGCAGTGAGGGTTACCTGCTGGTCGTGAGCCCGAAGCGCATTCTGGTGACCGCCAACACGTCCACGGGGCTGTTCTACGGTGTTCAAACCTTGAGGCAACTTATTCGCGGGAATGCCGTCGGGAGAAAAATCCCGTGCGTCCGGATACGCGATTACCCGGCTTTGCCGTACCGCGGCCAACAGGATGATCTGAGCCGCGGCCCGGTGCGAACAAAGGAATTCCTTAAGAAAGAAATCCGCCGGCTGGCAGAACTCAAGCTCAACATGACAACCTACTACACGGAACACATTTTCCGAACGAAATCGCACCCGGATTTCGCGCCGGCCGGAGGCTCGCTCACCGCTGAGGACGTGCGCGAGCTCTCGGAGTACGCTCGCAAATACCACGTTACTTTGGTAGGCAACTTCCAGTCATTCGGACACTTCCGAAACATCCTCAAATACCCGAAGTTCGAACCTCTCGGCGAAAACGACTGGGTCCTTTCGCCGGCGTTGAAGGAGTCGTATCAGCTTCTGGCCGACATCCTCGGAGAAATCGCACCAGCCTACCCCGCCAAGCTCTTCAACGTTAATTGCGATGAGACGTGGGGGCTGGGCACCGGGGCCTCCAAGAAAATGGTGGAAGAACACGGAATCGCCTGGGTCTACGCCAAGCATCTGAACTGGTTGCACGACGAGCTGGCGAAGTACGGCAAGCGGATGATGATGTGGGGCGACATCGCTCTCAGGCACCCGGAAATCATCCCCCAGATCGATCACGACACCATCATGTTGTCCTGGGGATACAGTGCCAAAGACTCGTTTGTCTCGGCGATCCGGCCTTTCCGAAAGGCCGGTTTCGACGTGATGGTGTGTCCTGGTGTGTCGTGCTGGAGCCGGATTTTTCCGAACTTCGCCGTAGCCAGGGTGAACATCCACAACTACGTGCGGGATGGTGTGGCTGAGGGTGCCATCGGCATGCTGAACACGGCCTGGTTCGACGACGGGGAAAGCCTCTTCTCCACCACATGGTACGGCATTGCCTACGGGGCTGAACAGGCCTGGAACCCCGGCGCTTTGGACGACACCACGTTCGCTCGCCGTTTCGCCGCCGCTGTCTACGGCGACCGAGCCAACGGAATTGGGCGAGCCATCGAAGTCTTTGCCGAGATCCCCAACTACAGCGTGGTCGACGGGCTGAACAACCGAGTGTTCTGGAAGCCGATTCTCCCCAGAAAAGGCCAAAAGCAGGCTGTCGGCCTGGCTGGCTGGGAACCGGTGGTTCAGCGGACAGAGGTTATCCTGAAAGCCGTGGCACAAGCCAAACCCACGCACTACGCGCTGGATGTGGACTACATCCGGTTCGCAGCGAAACGGGTGGCCTTCATTCCGGAAATGCGCAGGTCCGTGCTCTCAGCAGCCCAGGAATACCGCAAAGCGTGCCTGGTTCCACTTAGCTCCCCAAAGGTAGGGCTCCACCTGCGCGCTGCGCACCGGGCGATCGGCTCGACGCTTGCTGGACTTTACCAGCTCCGCCAGGAGTACCAGCGCCTCTGGCTCGCGGAAAATCGCATGTGGTGGCTGGAAAACAACCTGGCCAAGTACGACGCGCTCCTGGCTGATCTGCAGCAGGTGCAATCGTGGCTGGCTCGGGCCATTTCGGACTGGGAAAAGGGGCAAACCATCCCAGCGCCTCGCGACATTCGGCTGGACATTCACGAGCTCACCGGGGATTTCCTGACGGGCTGGTTGGTGTGCGGGCCGTTCACGCTGCCGGACAAGATGCTGCCACCCGGAAAGGCATCCCGTCTGGATGTCGATTTTCTGAGCGGTGTCGGTGGCGAGGCCTCCATTCGCCCGAGGGCAGGCGACCAGGTAAAAACACCGAACGGCCGAACGGTCGCCTGGCGGTTTGTGGAGGCGGAGAACGACGTTGTCGATTTAGGCAAGTTGCTTGGTGAAAATCCTTCTTCCGTGGCATACGCCTACTGTGAAATCAGCTCGCCAGAGCCGCGTCAAACTGCACTGCTTCTCGGGAGCAACGACGGCGTCAAGGTCTACCTGAACGGGCGTCGGGTTTACACGCATCCGCAGGGACGCGGTCTGAGCATCGACGAGGACACCATCCCGATCCAGCTTCAGGCCGGGGTAAATCGGATTCTTCTGAAAGTCGACCAGCTTGGCGGGTCCTGGGGCTTCGCGGTCCGCCCGCTCGGCGCCAAACTTCGGCGCGACGGGTTCCGGCACGAGGTGCTAAAGTTCGAGTAGAAACATCTGCTGGTACGCACGACAAGCTCGTGTTACCCAGTGCTGCACACAGTGCTACCGAGGCCGACACACACAACGGCAAAGTTTCCGGACTGCGACAGCAGCGCCTGTCGTTCCGCAAGGGAAACCCCGGGCGAGCAGGTTTTTCTGGGAACCGAGAAATAGACCACGAGGGAGGCTCTACACGTCTACCAGTGATTGCCCCCAACCTCGCGCACGGCACTCGCGGCAGTTCTTCTGAAGGGTGAGCGTTTGAAGAATGCGCCCTGCAGATCGGGTCCTGCGCTCTTGTTGCAAGTTTTGCTTTCACTCTCCCTCAAGGCTGGAGCCATCGAGAGGATTTTGCAACGCTGGATTTGCAAAGCGGTAGCTCTCTGTGCGACGAGGCAAGCACGTGGGGCGGCCGGCGCGGTGTGGATTGCCCCTTCAAACTGTGGGCGATTGGGCCCAGACGAATTCCCCCTCACGGTTCTACAAGCGGTACAACAGGGGCTGTCCTCGCTCTCAAGCAGGGGTCGGGCGACGCACCGTAGGCCTACGGTTCCCGAACCGGTCCACCAGGCGCTGCCCGCGCGCGACGGAGGCCTTAGAGCACGTCTTCGAGTACCGCCAGCGCCTTCTCCACGAGTGCGGGGTTAGCCTGGCGGCCCATGTGGCCAATCCGAAAAACCAGCCCGGCAAGGGGCCCCAACGATCCGCCGACTACCATGCCCCTTTCACGCAGTCGACGGTCGAGCTCTGCCCACGTGACAGCCTTCGGCACTTTCACCGCGGTCACTGTGGGTGAGCACGCTGACTCCTCCCGTGGGTAAAGTTCCAGCCCCAGACGCCGCAAACCATTCCGGCAACTCTGTGCGGCCATTTCATGCCGCCGCCACACATTCTCGAGGCCTTCTTCGAGGATGCGCGACACAGCCACGTTCAATGCCGCCAGGCCATGCCAGTTTGGCGTGTACGGAAACCAGCGTTTGTCCAAGGCAGTCTCAAACGGGGCCAAGGCATCGTACCCCTGGTAGCCGACCTCCGCAGCTGCGCGCCAGGCTCGTTCGCTCACGGCTACCAGCCCAAGATCCGGAACAGCCGACAAAGCCTTTTGTGTACCAACGAGGCAAAGGTCAATGCCCCAGGCGTCCACCTCAAGTGGCGCCCCTGCGGCACTCGACACAGCGTCCACGTAGTACAGGGGCACGTCGTAGCGTCGGACGACTTCGCCGATCTCCGCCACAGGGTTCAACGTTCCCGAAGGCGTCTCGCAGTGGACCGCCGTCACCATCTTTGGTCGCACTTTTCGGACCACTTCCTCAACGCGTTCGGGGTCCGCAATCTCGTCGTACTCGAAACCCACCAGCGTAACCTCAGCCCCGCATGCCCGCGCCATGTCGGCAATCCCGTAACCGAAAACGCCCGTGGCCACCGACACCACCCGGTCGCCAGGTCTCAGTGTGCTCTTCAGCGCGCCCCAAAGTACGACCATGGCTTCGCCCGACATGATGGCCACGCGGTTTCTTGTACGCAGCAGCTGCTGCAGCTGCTTTTCCGTTTTCTCGTAGAGCTCGTAGTACTCCGGCTCCAGATCGGGCGAGCCGTAATTCTTCTGGTAAGCCGCCAGAACCTCCGGGGCCACGCTGGTAGGTCCCGGAACCAACGGGATGGGGTAGGTTTCCATTCTAAGCCCTCCTCGGAGAACTTACCACAGTACCGTACGGAAGAACCGAGGCCCGTTCAGCTTTCCGTTTCAGACGGCGCGGCCGGCCCCGAACGCCCGCCGTAGACCCGAATGCTAAATCACGGTGGATTCAAGAAACCGGTGCCAGCACTCGGCACACAGATCTCCGCGGCAGGCTCCAAACCGCGCGGTTCGTAGTAGCGTTTCCGTAGCACGTCAAGCAGACGCGGGGCAGCGTCGGCTTCCGTTAAAGCGAGCACCATGCCGCCAAGACCAGCCCCGGTCAGGCCAGCGCCCACAACACCTTCGACACGTCGAGCAATGTCTACGATTTCATCCAGCTCCAGCACGCTACAACGGTAGCCACCAGGCTGGTAGGCCAAACGGGCCTGCTCACGATCCAGGGGATTCGCGCTCTCTGACAGCTCGATCAAGACATCGAGGGATTCATCGTCCACAGGCGCCACCCACGGACGGTAGCCATCGGCGTTACGCCTGGCAATCCGGTCGCCGTCGTGGGAAATGTACATCAGGCGACCGAACTCATGTATTTTACTGGACTCGAGCAGTTCAGCGGCCAACTCGCCCCGCTCGCACTCGGCCAGTCCGAAAAAGCACACACCCCGCACCTCGTAGCCCGTCATCGGTTCGGGATGCATTTTGAGCAGTCTCTCCAGGGGCTTGGCCTCTTTGCCCAACCTGGCCATCGCTTCAGCCCTGGAAATGGTCATCGGCAGTTCGCGTAACAGACGGTAAACATCCGCCTGACTCACACCGAGGTTCTTTGTGTTGACATCGCGCAGATGCTGCAGCCGATCCGCAAATTCGGGATGGTTCTTCCGAATCAGCCGAAAACCAATTTCGTAAGCAACGATCTTCTCGTTGAACACGTGACGAACGCCGTCACTCTTCGCGGCGGAGTGCAGCGAGTTGATGGCTACCACTGCGTATCCCCGCGGCAAGGGAACGTGGCGGTAGCGGATCGGGAAAAACTGCAGGTGCAGAACCTGTCCGCGCCTTCCGAGCACCATTGCGGCGTGGTCGCCAGCGCCACCGCGTGTGCCAACGTACCACTCCGCGAGACCGTAGTGCTCGGGTTTGCTGTCGGTCTCGAGATCCAGGTCATTTACGGCCAGCAACGCTTCGCCGGTGCCGACCACCAGCGCCGATGAAGAACTCAGTCCCGCGGCGGGTGGAATGTCGCCCCAGACGGTCGCGTTCACTCCACGCACCGGCTCTCGCAACAGGTGTGACAGGTAAAGCGCCACCCCTTGCACGTAATTCCGCCAGTGGCCTCGCTCGACATCAACCCTTTCCAGAAAATCCAGCCAATCTTCCGAACGCCAGGCCAGGGGGAAATCCGCCAGTTCCACCGCAAAAGCTCGGTAACGAGGGTCCGCATTTTGAAAAAGCAGCCGGTGGTCGTCCCTGGGTGACACAGCGAACCAGGTGTCCCGGTGAATCGGCAGGTAGTTCACCCAACCGCCGCGATGTTCGATGTGCACCCCCATCAGGTTGATGCGCGCAGGCACTCGTAACAGCCACACAGGCTGATCGGCTCCGAACTGTTGCTGGTGCAGTTGAAGCAACCGTTGCACAGCCACTGCCTTTTGGCGCCACAGTTCGGGCACCTCCCCGTAAATCGCTTGCCACAACTCTTCGGCACTGCCGCTGTCGGCAAGGAATTCCAGCCAGTCCCGCACGTTTCGCGCTTGGCTAGATTGCTGGCGCGCTTTCAAGCCGGCCAATTTAGAGTTGTTCACCTTCCCCCTCCAGTTGCCGGAACAGCTTTTCGACGCGTGCTTCCTCTTCTGGGGATCTCCGACTTACGAGACCCTCGACGAAGAAAATCGCAAACGTCACGAGCAGCTCAGCACCTGTGTATTCAGGAAAGCCCGTGCTGAGTCCGAACCAGGCGGGAACGGCGTACTTGACGAACACAAAGGTCAGAAATCCGCCTGCCCAGGCAGCCAGAGCGCCTTTCCAGGTGGTCTTGCGGTACAGCATGCCAAAAAGCAACGGGATCGACACAGGGCCGAGGATAGCCGCGAACCACTCAATCATGGCCTTAAAAGCCCCCTGCAATTTGATCGTGAGCAAGGCTGATTCGATAGTGAGCGCCCCGAGCACGACCGTCGCAACAATCCCAACCTTGAGCAAAAGTCGGTCATTGCGGCTCTTCATGAAGTTGCGCTCAAAAATGTCTTTCGTAAACACCGCCGAAAGAGCATTCAGGTCCGAATCGATCATCGACATGGTAGCCGCGAACATGGAGATCACGAACAGCCCAAGCAAGCCCGGCGACAGGCCTTTGAGCAGATGCTCGGCAACGAGCACGTACGACTGCTCTGGATTTTGGATTTCCCCTACGATCAACCTGGCGGCCCACACGGGAATGTAGATGGCAATCGGGTACAGCAGGTAAAGGAAACCGGACAGCAAAGCGGCCTTGCGGGCATCTCTGGCACGGCCGATGCTGTAGAAACGCTGCGCCAGGCCCCAGGTACCCCCGTTGTAACTCAAAATGATCACGATTCCGTAGACGAACACAAACCAGGGCGTGACGGTACCATTGAAGAGGTTTCCCATCCCCTCCGGGAGGTTGTTCCACATGGTTGACCAGCCGCCAACGGCTTTCAGCGCGAGCGGCACCAATACCAAAGTGATCGAGAACTGAACGAAGAACTGAGCGAAATCCGTGAGAACCGTCGCCCAAAAACCACCCATGAACAGGTAGAGGATGGTGATGACTCCAGTGCCGACGATTACTTCTTGTAAGGGCCACCCCGTGACCACGTGCACAACCATCGACAACGAGTAGAGCTTGGCCCCTTCGTCGATGAACTTCACGCCGATGCCACTCCACGCGAAAACCTGCCGCACAGTGTTGTTGAAACGCCGCTCCAGGTACTCGATGGGTGTTTGCACACGCAAACGCGACCACCGCGGAGCCCACAGATACGCACCGATCATCAAAGCCACGAAGCAAGGCCAGGCGAACAACGTCCAAATGGCAAAACCCGTCGTGTAGGCCACGCTGGCGTAGCCAACGAAGGCAAAGGCACTGTAACCCGACACGTGGTGCGAAATGGCCGCCATCCACCACGGCACCTTGCGTCCACCCGTGAAGTAGTCCTCAGCATTCTGGACCAACCGCTTGGCTGCGTAGCCGAGCCCCGCCACCAGCACACCGTAGATTGCCACAACCACGTAGTCAACCGACGTCAGCACTTTCTTTTCCCTCCCGCTCTTAGGGTTCCTGGGATCCGACCAGTAGGAAAACCTCCAGATTCTGGGGGCCGTGCACACCCCGGATAAGGACCTTCTCGATGTCCGCTGTACGGCTCGACCCGGTTACAATCGTTACCGCCGGAAAATCGGGATCAGCATGCAGCTGTTCAAGCCGAGGAATCACTTCGTCCAGGTTCGGTACGAGTTGGCCGGAGGATGCGACGACGAAGTGGTGCCTGGGCAACAAGCTGAGCACGCGAGGGCGACCTGTCCTGTGTACCAGCACCACACTGCCGGTTTCGGCCAACAACCAGTCCGCTCCTGTGACACCGACCGACGCATCTGCCAGCAGATTTTTCCAGAGAACGCCCTCGGCCGGTTCCAACGCCTCGTGCAGATCTGGTACGCCAGTTTCACGCAAGCGCTCGAGCAGCCGAACATCTGTGATCGTAAGCCCGCGTTCCACCCAGATACTTCCGTCCCGAACGTCGGTCAAGCGCCGTGCAAGCCGATCAATTAGTTCGGAGACTGTAGCAGCCTCGTGAACAAGTCCTCCCAGTTCCAGTTGTCGCTGCACGAAGAGTTCCACATGCTGAGAAAAGGTGCGTTGCCGGGGACGCGGATCCAGGGACGCTTCCACGCCTGCGCGGTCGTAAGGAAACTCTCGCCGCGAAGAAATGCGCCGAATTCTCGTCAAGATCTCCTTCCGTGCCTTTTCTGACATCTACAAGTCCCCTGAATGTTCCCCGGTCCGAGGTCTCTCGTTCTCCAGTTCTTTCGCGAGTCGCCTCCAGCGTCGGTGGAAGCTTCGGCGTGCTGGTCGCGGGAAGGCGCGTGTCTTGCTCCAAACGGGGACGGGCAATTCTTTCGCGTGCGGGACGAACAGGCGCAGAAAAAGCCTCAACAGCCTTTCGGCAAAGCGGTAAAAACGAGGCCGACTGGACCCGAACGCCCACAGCCGAAACGCTGTACGTTCCAACCACCAGTCAGAGAGATTGTGATGAATCCGGTTGCGCAAAACCAACAGCAAATGGTGGATGTCGATTTTCACCGGGCAGATCTCGGAGCAAGCACCACACAGGGAGGACGCAAACGGCAGCTGGTAACCCACGTTCAGACCGCGGTACAGCGGAGTAAGCACCGAACCGATTGGCCCTTGGTACACCCAACCGTAGGCATGGCCACCAACCCGCTGGAAAATCGGGCACACGTTGAGGCAGGCACCACAGCGAATGCAGTGCAGCGCCGAGACCATTTCGTCGTCGTCGAGGATCTCCGTGCGTCCATTGTCGAGCAAAACAACGTGGACTTCTTCAGGTCCCTCGTGCTCACCTTCACGCCGCGGGGAGCGAATCAGATTCACGTAGCACGGCAAACGCTGGGCCGTGCTGCTGATGCTGAGAAGGTTCAGAAAAACCCGCAGATCCTGCAGGGTTGGAATTACCTTCTCGATGCCGAGAAGAGCCACGTGCACCTTGGGTGCTGTCGTCGTCAAACGGGCGTTGCCTTCGTTCTCCACAATCACGATGGTGCCGGTCTCGGCGACGGCGAAGTTGGCACCAGTGATACCCATCTCAGCGGTCAGAAACGCGTCCCGCAGCTTCTCCCGAGCAATGCGGGTCAGGCTTTCGGGATCCTCGGTGTAAGGCACGCCGAGCTTTTCGGCGAAAATGCGCCCCACGTCCTGGCGACTGCGGTGCATGGCCGGTGTAACAATGTGAAACGGCGGTTCACCGGAAAGCTGCTGGATGTACTCGCCGAGGTCCGTCTCTACAGGCCGGATTTTCCGTTCTTCGAGAAATGCGTTGAGTCCGACCTCCTCGCTCGTCATGCTTTTGGACTTGACCGCCGTCCAGACGTTGTGTTTGCGAGCGATCTCCAGGATTTCGTTGCGAGCCTCCTCCGTGTCGCGGGCCCAGTGCACTTTCACGCCGTTGGCCGTGAGGTTGCGTTCCAGCTGCAGTAAGTAGGTGTCCAGGTTGGCCATCACGTGGGCTTTGATGCGACTGGCCGCATCGCGTAGCTGTTGCCAGTGCGGCATCTCGGCTACAATCTGCGCCCGTTTCACGAGCACCTCGTCGCACGCCTTTCTCAACACCGTTTGCAGGTGCTCGTCGGCCAGGCTTTCGCGAATGTTCATTTTGAAGTAGCGCGGATCTGCTTTCATGACCCGCTACCCCTTGCCGAAGGTGGCATGAGGCCGCTAAGCACGTGCACAATGTGCAAAGCCCGCAACGGCAGGTTCTGCCGGTCGATGATGCCCTGCAGGTGCATCATGCAACTGACGTCGTTCATTACGACGTAATCGGCATTCACAGCCAGGGCCTGCCGGACCTTGTACTCACCCATCGAGGTGGAAAGCAAAGGGTACTTGACAGAGAAAGTGCCACCGAAACCGCAACAGGCCTCAGCGTCTTTCATCGGCACGAATTCCAGACCGCGTACGTGCTTGAGCAACTCAAGTGGCTCGTTGCGCACACCGAGTTCCCGCAACAGATGGCAAGCTGCGTGGTAGGTGACGCGTCCCTCGAAATGTGCCCCCACGTCAGTGATGCCCATTTTCTTGACCAAAAACTCGCTGAATTCGTAGAAGCGCCCACCGATTTCAGCGACTTCCTGAGGCGTGTACTTCTTGAATTTGAGTTGCCGGTAGAAAATGCGTACCATGCTGATGCACGACCCAGAGGGCCCAACCACTAGCGGCGCATCCCGGAAGACGTCCAGGAAATGCTCAGCCACAACCGCCGCTTCGTCGAAGTAGCCGGAGTTGAAAGCTGGCTGGCCACAACAGGTTTGCGCCGCGGGGTACTCCAGCTCGAAACCCAGGCGTGTTAGAATGCGAGCCATGCCCTCGCCCACTTCCGGGTAGAACTGGTCCACCAGGCAGGGGATGAAAAGCCACACCTTCATGCAGCTTCCTCGCTGACCGCTTTCTCGACGATTCTCTTAAGACGATCCATGCAGATCCGGCTCGCGTATTCGGCCTTTTCCGAGAAACCACGTCCGCCTGGTGTGCGACGTACCTCTTCTGGCAATTCTTCAGGTCGCCAGTGTGTTTCCAGGGACACGAAGCCGCGGTAGCCATCACGCAGCAGAGCGCGAATCTGTCCCTCGATGTTCACACCTCCCTCACCCACGATGGCGTGTTCCACCTCGCCCGTGTCAGGATTGACACGGGCATCCTTAATGTGCACATGAGCCACGTACTGCTTGACGGCTTCGTAGCCCCGTTCAAAATCGCGTTGTCCCCTGGTGCGGTAGAAGTCGTTCTGCGGATCCCAGCAAGCCTTCGCCAGCGGCGAATCCACTTTTCCCAGAAAAAGCGCCAGTTCCTCGCCCGTGCCGATGGTGCAAGCATCCTCGTTCTCAACAACCAACCGGATGCCAAGCCGCTGTGCCAAGAAAAGCGCCTTGTCGTAGGTAGCAAGCAACAAATCCATTCGGTCCTCAAGCGACCCGTTGCGCCAGAACGTGAAGGTGCGCACCGTGTCACAGCCCAGGTGCTCGGCAATCTCGATGCAGCGGCCGAGGATGCGGAGATGACCGTCCACCTCCTCCGGCTGACACTTCAGGAAAGGCGAGGCGATGGCACTGACAACAAGCCGGGTCCCCGAAAGCACGTGCCGAATGTCGTCGATGTGCTGCTTCGTCAGCTTTTCAACCGGCGTGTTCCACACCGAACGGATTTCCACTCCGTCGAGGCCGAATTCCTCTGCGAAGGCGACAGCCTTCTCAAAGTCCTGACTTACTTCATCGGTAATGACGGAAAGTTTGAACACGGTACCTCCTGGTCAGTCGACAAGCTTCTGCCCGTAGCGATTTCGATGCGCCACCGCGTTCAGGGGGCGCTTGGGCACGTGATGAACACCCTGATCATCCCGGTAATAACGGATCGAGTCGCGCATGGGCTCGGCCACGGCCGTTTCGGCGGGCACTCCCAAGGCGAGCACCGAATCGATTTCGCAGTGCTGCGGAATTTCCAGGGTTTTGTAGAGAGCGTTGCGGTCGAGCGAAGCAATCCAGCAACTTCCGAAACCCGCTTCCAGGGCCACAAGGATCATGTTTTCGATGGCTGCGCCGGCGTCGTGGTACCCACCGTCTGGGCGAATTTTGCGGTTGATGAGCGTCACAACGTAAGCCGTTGGACGTTCGCCCTCCTTCGGCGTACCTTCTGGGCCCAGGTAAGCCGCCCAGCGCGTGGCGGCAAAAACCTGCGGCAGAAGACCAGGGTCGTTCACCACAACGAACTCCAGCGGCTGCAGATTCCCGCCTGAGGGGGCCATCCGGCCGGCGTCCACCATCCTGACCAACACCTGGTCCGGCAACGGATCTTGCTTGAAACGGCGGATCGTTCTGCGCTTCAGGATCAGATCGTACACGGACATGGTCACCTCCGGTCTGCACGTGGCCACCGTGAACTCCGTCCGGCATGGAGAGCTCCCCCGCAGAAATTTCGCAGGCGCTAAAAGTTCGAACCAGCATCCGTCCCAGCACAAGGCGCGAGACGTTCGTGCTTTGGAACCATGTGAATTCTTCGATTCCGCGGTAAAGCTCCGCTCACCGCGCCTTGTTTCAAAAGTAGCGAAATGGTCACAAAGATGCAACGAAAACGGCTCTTGCCGGCGATTGACCAGCCCCGCTCCGTCAGGTGAAAACATCTTCATCAAGCCTGTTCCACCCCAGGGAGCAGTTGGCTGCCTCCGGCGCAAGCCCCGTGCGACCCCAGCAAGCGCAACAGCGTGGCGGCCCGCCAGGTGTCAGTCTCACCGTAGCCGAGTCGCCTTCAGGCGGCGCCCCTTCTTCCTGAAGCCCGGGGATTGATCCCCGGGCGCACATCCCCAGATCTCCATTCATCTCCACATTTCCTTTTTCCTTGGAGACCAGATCGTCGCCACCGCGCCAAAGGCTGACCAGGCTGGGGCCGTTGCAGCAAGAAAAGGTGCAGGTGTCTTTTTCCGCGGCAGAATAAATTCCCCCGCTGGACCGACTCCGTCCGCCTACGCGGACGTGGTCGCGCAGAAACAGCCCCTAAGCAGCTAAGGCTCTCCCGGGCTCCTCAAATCCCTTGTACGGGTAGCACCTGGTGTGCCGCAGAGGTGGCTGTGACGTTTCGAGGAGATGCTGGGGACTGGTGGAGATGTGGGGATGAAACGAAAGACTACCAACTCGCTACACCCGAAGCCGAGCCGCCTTCAAGCGGCGCACCTTTTCCCTGCAGCCCGGGGATTGATCCCCGGGCGGGAAGGCATCCCCCAATCCCCATTCGTCTCCGGATCTCCTTCACCGAGTACGAGATCGTGCGGGGAAGACCGCCACGCACCCCGGACGTGCAAGACCGGAAGTTACGATGTGACGTCCGGTTGCGGACCGGCTTCGGTTCGCGAATGTTCTCTCCAGCAGCACACTGAACTTTGTCGCTGGTCACCCCCCGTATCCGCCTTTCGCCGAGGATTGAAGCCCCCAGCTACCTCAGATGAAAACCGGCTGAAGCCGGTTTGGCGTGCTGGGTGTACTCTGCTGCTTGGCGCACAGGCCGTGTTCGCGTTACACGACCGACTGGTACCCCCGCTAAGTGTACTACCCTCCGCAAAGAAGTCGCCTTCAGGCGGCGCCGCCCGTTTCCGTAGCCCGGAAATTTCACCCTCAGGTGGAACTTGTCCGCAGTGTTCAAGGGTACCGCAACCTGTACCGAAGTTACAGTTTCCCAGCCGCCCAGAGCGTGCCACGCACGAACGTCGTCTCGAAACCAGGCACGCGCATGGCCTTGGTGTCGTGTCCTAAGACCGTGTGGAACACCCTGCCTTTACCGTAACTTTTTACGAGCAGGATTGGGTAGTCGCGATCCTTATCCCTGGAATGGGCTGTAGCCAGTACGTGGTAGTCCGAAAAGCTGGTCAGATCCCGGTAGAGTTCGTCTGTGGTCGCAAAGTCATCCAATCCGTTGGTGATGGGGTGGTCTCCGTCCACGATGTGCACGATGAAACGCCCGTAGTGGTCGTGCCCCGCCCCCTCACGCCAAGCGAGCCCGATCATTTCCTCGAACTCCCGCCACCCCGGAAAGGCGTTGTCCGAAGCGTGCACAACCACAAGTCCTTTACCCTCGTCCCGCACCAGGCGAATCAACGCCTCTTCCATCTCTTTCGGCCATCTTTCACGGCGGTTGTAGTTCAGCACAATCGCGTCGTAGCCCTTCATCGCTTCCGTTTCCAAAGTGGCCGGTTCTTCGGTAACCACAACCTTCACCCCAGCCCTTTCCAGCTCTTCACGGAGAACCGGTGTCGTGGCTTTCCAATCGTGATTGTTCTCGCCAGTGACCAAGAGAACTTTGGCCACCGGACGGCCTTTTCCCCCTGCCATCACTCCAACCCCAAACGCACAAACAACCAAAAAACCAACAAGTACTTTGCCGAACATGCTTGCCTCCTCATCTTGTGGGAGGAACCTTTGAGCGCAAAACCCCGTCACACACCGACTGGCTCAATTCGCCTCCAGCCAGTCCGAACGACAGCGCCCCCTGCACACGCGGGAGTCGACAGAACACACCCGTGGCATCAAAAGGGGAAGAAGATTTTCGGAAAACTGTATTTTGGCACCTTGGCCAGCGTGTACGGTCGGCCCGTCAAGATGGCTCTCGCTGCCTGCAAACCGCTCAAAATCGAGGGGTAGATCCCCTCGCCCATGTCCAGCGTTGCGACAGCCGCGGCGTCGCCGACCAAGAAAGCCCCTTCGTGCTCCACAACAGCCCCCTCGTGACGCAGGTAGTACTGGTAACCTTTCGGACGGGGAGCGTAGTCGCCGCCGACGAGCCCTTTTCGGTGCAACTTTTCGACGAAAAATCCCCAGTGCTCCCGGATGTCCTGGCCTCGCTCGCGCAGGCTCTGCAATTTCCCGCCGATGCCCAGGTTCAGCACACCTTCCGCTTTCGGCACGTACCAGGAGTAACCGGGTAAATCGCGATCGAAAAACCACAGGTAGCAGCGGGAATCCCGGTAGCTGTAGGGGAACTCCTCTTCCAGCGTCACAATCAACCGCGCCGGGTCGCGCGGGTGAAGGTCGCGAAAAAACGTCCGGTAAACAGGGCAGTACGTTCCTCCCGCGCCCACCAGCGTACGACAACGGTACTTGCCATCGATCACGAAGGTTCCACCGACCCGCTCGATGTGTCTGACCTCGTGCACCTCTACCGGCACGGCTGCGCGCTCCAGCAGCCAGCGGTCGAACTCGACCCGGCGAATCGAATACTGCCTTGTGGGTACCGACACACGCTTACCCCACAGATGGAAGTGCAAAGCGTTGTACCGCAGGATGCCGTAGGGGTACGCACCGGCCTTCGTGCCAAGGGCGCGGAAGATGGCTGGCGTAAGCCAACCGGCACATAACTTGACACGCGGGAAAGAACGCTTCTCCAGAATCAGGACGTCTCGGCCCGCACGTGCAAGAACGCCAGCACACGTGCTCCCCGCTGGGCCGGCACCAACGACGATGATTTCGCGCTCAATCATTAGGTCCTCACGGTCCTGAGCACCCGTAGCGACACTCCGGCTGCTGACGGCCGGGCTTGGTCATCACGACCTGCCAAAGCTGGTTCGAGCGCGAACGAAATCCGCCAGCGGAGCTGAGCAGGTAGTAGCGCCACATTCGGTAAAATCGCTCGCCGTACTTGCCCCTCAATTCCGGCCAGGCCTGTTCGAAATTCCGGTGCCAGGCCATCAGGGTGAGATCGTAGTCCGGACCGAAATTGTGCCAGTCCTCGACCACGAACAAGCCCTCCATCGCCTTGGCGAGTTGGGCAATCGAGGGAATCATGCCGTTGGGGAAGATGTACTTGGTCGTCCACGCATTGGCGGTGGTGGTGCTCACATTTCCGCCGATGGTGTGAAAGAAGGCGATGCCATCGTCCTTCAGCGTGCGATCCACCACCTCCATGTACGTGCGGTAGTTCTTGTAGCCCACGTGCTCCATGATGCCGATGGACACCACCCGATCGTACTGACCGGTGGCTTCGCGGTAGTCCTGCAGCTTGATCTCCACCGGCAGCCCCTTGCAAAGCTCCCGAGCCAGCTCAACCTGTTCGTGGGAGATGTTCAAAGCGGTCACGTGTACCTCGTACTTCTCGGCGGCGTACTTAGCGAAGGAACCCCAGCCGCAACCCAGCTCCAGCACGGTCATGCCGGGCTCGAGACCGAGCTTCTTGCACACGAGTTCCAGTTTGTGTTCCTGCGCTTCGTCGAGATCCTTCGCGCCCCAGCGCCAGTAGGCGCAGGTGTAGTTGAGCCGCTTATCCAGCATTCGCCTGTACAGGTCGTTGCCGACGTCGTAGTGCTGCTCGGCTACCTGGCTTGCCCGGCGCCGGTTCTGGAGATTGAAAAGCCGTGAACGCAGCGCGTGCCAGGCGATCTTGACGTTCCCACGCACTTTTTGATCGAGACGGGCTCGCAGGACACGGTCGAAAAACTGATCGAGGGCTTCGCAATCCCACCAGCCGTCCATGTACGACTCGCCCAGTCCCAGAGCCCCTTCGCTAAGCACGCGATCGAAAAACCTTGGGTCGTGAACCTGGATGTCCCACGGGTTCGAACCGTTTACCTCAATGCCAGCCAGTTCAAGCAATTCGCGACCGATGCGTTCCGCTTTACCGGATGCCATTTTCGCTTCCTCCTGTGCTGTGAACCTGCACCGAACAGACGCTCACGGCACACCGAGTTGTCGTGGAAATGTTGCGCGGTCGAAATCTACCGATGCAGTGACTCAAAGTCAAACGGAATCGTACCTGGGTTTACGGAAGCCCCCTCCCAGACTCCACCCTGCACCCAACAAACACGCCCCCTTTTGGACAGGCACGTCGCCACACGGGTCACCCACTCCAACCACACGTCTTTATTTGGGAAAAGGCTTCAGTAGAGGCCTGAGGATCGAAAACCCGCCTCGACGCATGGGCTTGCGCGGAAGATACCCTTCCGTAGCAGACAATCCCTGGTTGCAGCAGAGCGCCGCCACCGAGCGCCGTCTGGACACAGGATTCGCGGAGCGAGAAACCGCACTTGCGACCGTTCACTGCGCGGAGGGCTTTTCGCAACGGGCCCCAGACGGTTCACGCTGCGACGCGTTGCCCTGCTGGCGGTATTTCCGAATGATCGCCCAGATTTTTTCGAACGACCTAACGAACTCGTCTTGATCCTCCGGGGAAAAGCGGTCCAGGAAGCGCTCGAACATCTGCGTCAGCGCACGGCGCCGCTCCTCCAGCAAACGGCACCCTTTCTCGCTGACTTGTAGCACCGCCTGACGCTTGTCTTGTTCGCCGCCGCTTTTCTCGAGGAAGCCGCTCGCCACCATTCGGTTGGCCAGTTCCGTCCCGGTGGACGGAGCGAGGTCCAGTTTCTCACAAAACTCACGGATGGTGAGCCTTTCGGCTGCGTAGACGATGATCAGGGCCTGGTACTGTCGCATCGTAAGCGTCTCGCCGTCCGGGTGTTGCGGCCCCAAATCGTGAAAGGCCCCCATGATCCTTGGCGCCAGTTCGGCCATTCTCTCGGCCTTACGCACATTGCTTTGGTCGACAACCACAGGTCACTCCTTCCCAAATCTTGTCCCCGTTCCAATTGCCTCAGCGCCAGGCGTCGTCCGGCACCCACTCCTTTAACGCGCCAGCATGGCTTGGTTCCCCACGCAAAAGCCCTCTCTCCGGAGAGAGAGGGCCCGAAAATGGTTCCGGCAAGGCCACCATCGCGTCAGACAACGGAAAGCTCAGACAGTGCCACAAAAACAATTTCAGATCGACGTTTTCAGCCCAAGAAAGAACCGACGGCCGTACCACGGACCGAACGTCTCGTCCGTGGTGTTGGTTGCGTTGATCACACCAGCGCGTACGGCGAAGAGCCGACTGAACTGGTACGTTGCCGTTGCATCCAGCAAACCGTAAGGTGAGCGTGTTGCCGTTTCGGTGACGTAGCCGCCCGAGGGCAGCTGCACAATCTGGCTGATCCTCGTCTCGCCGACGAACTGCTGTCGTATCGAGAGGCGCAACCGGTTTCTCAACAGCCGCCAGTGCACCCGGAGGGTTGCCGTGTGTTGAGGGATGCCCAGCGCCGCTGCCTCGCCGTCGGATTCGCTCACGGTGGTGTTGTTGTAAGAAAGTGACGCCCAGAGGTTGTCGCGCAAGAAAAACTTGGCCTGAAGCTCCAGCGTCTCAAATGTGGCTTGGTCCACATTTCTGTAGGAAAGAACGGAACCGTACTGCCTCCAGGTGTCGGCAATCAGATCCTTGAAGTCGTTCCGGTAGAAGGTTGCATTCACCAGAACCCGCGTGTTCCAGAAGTACTCCACGCCCACGTTGTACCCCGTGGATGTTTCAGGCTTCAGGTCCGGATTGCCTTCCAGAAGAATGGGATGTCCGGGAATGGGAATCACGAAGTGGCTGTACATTTCCACGAAAGATGGCGCCCGGAAACCTGCGCCCCACGTGGCACGCAGCTTCAAGGCCGTGGTCGGTTCGAACATGGCGCTGACACGGGGGCTCCATTGCCCAGTGAGTCCGGTCACCTTGTCGTACCGGGCACCCAGAACCAGGGTCGCTTTGGAAATCGGTTTCAGCTCCGCCTGCCCGAAGAGTCCGTGCTGCTTTCGGCTGATCTCCCTGCCGATGCGATCCGACTCGTAGTTCTGGTCGGCGAAGTCGTACCCCAGCACCAGGTTCACGGCGTCGTGGGCTCGCCACTGGACGTCGCTGCGCAAGCCAACCAGATCTTCTGTGGTCGTGTCAACGGAAGCCATCATCGGCATCCCTTGGGGCACGGACTTGTAGGTTCGGAAATTCCCAGAGGCGTAAAGATTAGCTTTCAGATTCACGTTGCGAGAGAGCTTCTGCCGCACACGAAGTGCCGAACCCCAGTTTCGGACGTCCGTTTCCGTGTCTTTCGCACCGCGGACGGTCTCGAGTGTCGACGCCTGGTTGCTGTTCTTGATGGAACCACTCAGTCCCACCTGTCCTGTGGTCCAGACCCGCTGCACTTTTCCCCGTGCCAGTGTGGTGCGGAACTCTTTGAGGTCAATTTCGGAAGCAGTTTTGCCCTGGCCTTCGCGCGTGTGGTTCACGAGCAGCATGTAGCCGATGCCCTTGGTGCGATTGGAAACAGTCGCGTTGCCATTGAACAGACCGTACGATCCCACGCGACTCGAGGCACTCAGCTGGAAGCGATCCGAGATGCCGCGCGTCACCACGTTGATCACGCCGCCCATGGCCTCGCTGCCGTACAAAGCCGAACCAGGCCCTTTGACGATCTCGACGTGGTCCACGTCGTCGGCATCGATCAGGTTCAACTCGACGCGGTCCTGAACACGACCCGTCACGGGGATGCCGTCCACCAGCACCAGAATGCGTTTGTTGTCGACCCCGTTCATGCGCAGGATTTTGCCGCCGGACGAGTTGGATTCAATCAAAATTCCCGGGCGGTCCTCGAGAGCCTCGGCAAGGTCGACGGCCCCTTTCTCTTCGATCTCCGTGTGCGGCACCACTTCCGTCACCACGGGCACATCCTTCAGCAACTTCTCGGTGCGCGTGGCGGTTACGACAATCTGTCGTGCCTCGAAGAAACTGGGTTGCAGTTCAAAGCGCACGGTGACCGCTTCGCCCGGGCGAACGGTGACCTCCTGCGTAGCCGGTTCGTAGCCGATCATTTTGGCCACTAAGGTGACCCGGCCCGGCGGCAGGTGCGTGATGACGAAACGCCCTTGCCCGTCCGTGGCTGCTCCGCGCAGCGTCCCCGACACAATCACATTCACGCTGACCAAAGGAGCCCCCGTTTGCGCGTCCACCACCACACCGCGGACGGTGCCGGTTGTAGCCGCCCGTGCGACACCGACCAGAGCAAACAATGTCACACCAAATGCCAGAAGGCGAACGGTCCGGGGGTGAATCGAGCGTCGCAGCATCTGTGGCTCCTCCCTGGGTTGAAGACCTCTGCGTGGAAAGAACTGTTACTTCGTAGACACGAACTATTTGGAGACAAAGGTAACACACGAAGGGAAAAATGCAAGGAGAAAATTCGGGTTTACGAAGTTTTTTGAGGGTCAGGGGTTTAGAGATGAGATGCATCCCTGCGCCGTGGAGGGGGAAGGGGGGTACTTGTGCAAAGCGAGGGAATGCGAAATGAACAGAGCGAACACGTGACGCTCGCCACGCCCAGCTGATGACGCCTTACTCGGAGCCGAAAAAAAACAACTCAAGGGGAACCCATACGCTACGGAGAG
>CAZXXS010000034.1:0-36420 GCA_964644845.1 uncultured Cytophagia bacterium
GAACTCATCGAGAAGCCTGAGCGCCGTGCTGAATGTGCGGCCGCACTTGCGCTGAACTTCTTTAATTCGCCACAGCCAGGCCACGTCAATGTGCGAGTGGCCCACGGCGAGTACCTCGCCAGACACCGAGCTGTGCAGCCCCAACAACCCTTCGCGCAAGGCTTCTTCAGCACGACGCAGGCTTGTGTACCAACGTTCGCTGCCAGGTCGGCGTGGGTCAATCTGGGCCAGAGCTGATCGAAGCACACGGCCCAGCTGGAGGCGTGTTTCGTCGTCTTCCGGGAAGAACTCCAGAACGTCCCGGAGGTTGCGAAGCATCCGCAGGATGCGCTCGGCCACGGTGTCCACCAGCCGAAGTTCGGCTGAACGAAACAACGTTTTCTCAGGCCCCGGTCCGCTGTACGCCTCCACCGCCACGAGTGCACTGGTGCGGTCGGGAAGTGGGATGTCCCGGTGGTGCACGTCGGTGCCGTGGTAAGGTTCACCGTCCAGAAAGACGAGCCCCTCCCCGACGTCCAGATGAAGGATGAGCGTCTCTCCGGCACCTGGCTTGGGCAAGGACAGTCTGGCGAAAAACCAGTTCGTGACACCGACACCGCCCCAGAGGAACGGTACGCGCCTGGTGGGCAAATCTTGGAAAGCAACATCCCGTACGCTTGTGGGCTCCAGTTCCCCCTCGAACACGTGCCATGCGGTCACCGGAATAACCTGGCGCGCGGCGGTTCGTTCGAGCTCGTAGATCAGTCGAGGAAGTTTGTCAAGATTCATCGGTTGGTGTCCTGAACGTTGGTCCTGGGAAAGCACAAAAGTCTGTGGCCGTCATCCGGCGCGGGATCCCGGCGGCTGGCACGGTGCCCTCTGCGCCCGCTCCCGGTGCTGTGAAACCACGCACTGCAGCCATTCATTAGCTCAGGAAGGCGTAAGGCACGCCCAGGTCGATTACACTGCGTAGACCAGGAGTGCTGTGCAGGACGCGTGGGATTGCGTTCACCAGATTCGCTACCGTGGCAGTGTCGCCGAAAATTCCGCCTGGCAACACAGCGTGAATCGGCGGGTTGCCCTCGATGATGACTTCATCCTTCGGTTCTTTGGCACCAACGTACATTCTGAGGTCGAGGGTGAGCACCTCGTCGCCGTCCACGTAGCCGCGGCAAATGTGTTTGATGCCAGCCACCTGCCCGGCTTCGACCGTCAGGTACGGGGTTTTCACCTGTTCCTCGGCGACCACAGGGTCGATGGTTTCTTTCAGCTGACTCAGTTTCCAACCCAGGGTGTCGGCAATGGCTACCAGCGACTCCACCAGCCCGATGTGGCCCAGCTGTCCAAGTTCGACGGCAGCTCGGAAATCCTCCGGTGTCAAGCCTGCGCCGATTTTCTTCTGGAGCGGCAACCGGCGCTTCGAAGCGTCCACCACGCGCGTCACGAAGATTTTGTTCACCTCCAGGCACTGGCTCGTCAGGGCGATCGGCAGCGTGTCCATCACAAAACCGGGGTTCACACCGGTACCCAGGACGACCACGCTGTGTTTCTGGGCGAGAAGATCGAGCTTTTCCGCCAGCTCCGGATGACGGTAGTGTGGCCAGTAGAGTTCTTCCGTGGACGAGATCACGTGTGCCCCGGCTTCGACGCACAGTGAGATCTGGTCGAACACTTTAGGCACAAACGACTGCGTGGTGTGAAGCACAACGTCGGGTTTGGTCTCTTCCAGAACGCTTTCGGCGTCCCGTCTGACCTTGATGCCTCGCTTGTTGTCGAGCTTCAGGATGTCGCCGATGTCTTTTCCCACCTTCTCCGGGTCAACGTCGATGACGCCGGTGAGCATCAGGCTGTCTCGCTTTAACACCGCACGTACACAAGCCTGTCCGATGGGCCCGAAGCCGTACTGGACAACCTTGATCTTGCCTTGTTCCATCCCTTCACTCCTTTGTTTGGCCCCTTACCAGCGGGAATGCTCTGCTTGTTGAAAGAACCCCAAAACTCGGGGAATGTGGATCTCGGCTCACGCGACGCACGTTTTCTTCCTCTCGCGAATTCCCCGAGCGCGAGAAACACCGAAGTGTGCTCAGTCGCGCTGTTTCTGTTCAGCTAACCAGCGTTGGAGCGCAGCGTAAGCGGCAATCCCAAAAGCCACCGACACATTCAACGACGTCTTTGCCCCGTACATGGGGATGGAAATCGCCAGGTCCGCAAGAGGAAGCACATTTTCCGACACGCCGTACCACTCGTGCCCGACAACCAAAGCGAGCGGGAATTGGAAACGGGCGTCCCACAGGTCGACACTTTCGTCCGTTTGTTCCAGGATGGCGATCTGAAAGCCCCGGCTCTTGAGCGCCCGAACAGCTTCTTCTGTGGACTCGCGGTAGCGCCACGGGACACTTTCCTCGGCACCCAGCGCCGTCTTGCGGATGTCCGGCCGCGGGGGTCGGGCAGTCATGCCGCAGAGCACCAGCTCCTGGAGACGAACAGCGTCAGCGGTTCGGAAGATTGCTCCCACATTGTAGACACTCCGGATGTTGTCCAGCACACCGACGATCGGGTGCCTCGGACGGTCGGCGTGGTGTGCCTGTTCCTGAAGCTGTTCTTCCAGCGACTTCTTGCGCACGTTCAGGCGAGTAGTTCTGTGGGTTCCATCGGCTCCACTTGGGGGAGCTCGGAATTCACGTACATGGCCTGGCTGCCGTAGTAGAGCAATTTGATCCCCACTTTGGTGAGGATGAAGAGCTGCTGCCACACGAACAGGAGCAAAACGAAGAAGCCGTTTGGAGAGTCGAGCAGAGAAGCACCGGTGTTGTAGAGAAAAATCGCGAGCCCAGCGCATGCCGTTATCAGGTAGTACAGAGCCAGTGTACGCCAGAAATGGCCGTCGGTGAAGATGAATCCCACGGCCTGGCGCAGTGCAACTCGGGCCCGGGGCTCATCGTAGCGTACTGTCAGGATCTTTGCGTAGTCGAAGATTTGGTTTACGAAGAGAACGAGGAGCAAGAGAAGAAGTAAGCCGCCGACGCGCCCGGCGAAGTGACCACTCTCCGCTGCCACGATCTGACCGAGCGCTGAAAAGCCACGACTTAGCAGAAAAGCGACCAGAACCGCCAGCGCGTAGCCCACCAGTGAGAGCAAGAGAAGACGGAAGAAACGAGCAAAGTAGCTGGCCGCGTCGGAAAGAACGTCGCTCCAGGTGCTGGTGCGTCGCAAGGTTAGGCTGGACACGGCACCGCCCAGAAGAAACGTGTTCAGGAACACTGTGATGAGCATGGCAGCGCCAACACCGGCGAGCAAGGCGGACACCAGCCCTGGGCGTTCACGCGAAAAGTCAACCAGAAACGCCACATTCACAAAACGCGCCACCTCTTCGCTTACAAGGCTGTGGCCAATCACCTGTTGCAAGGCTTTCCTGACCGGCACCGTCAAAATGTAGGCCAGCAAGAGATTGGGTACGTAGAAGAGCAACAGGAGTTTCTTGTGGTGGAAGACCTGTCGGACACCGGCGCCAAATACCTTCCACACTTTCATTCTTTGACCTCCGTGGTCGACGATTTCACGTTTCGTCGAAACTCGTCACCTCGTGCTCCTGGACTGACCGCCGACTGGGGGAGTGTGGCTTTGCTGGAAAGCGTGCCTCAGCAGCTCCGAGGGACGACGTGTTCTGTGAAAAACATCCGCGCTGTTTCACGGCGTGATTGAGATTTACGAAATAAAACTGGCCAGATGAAGAAGACTCTGTACCCAGAAGAGCCAGCGCAACGTCAGCTTTCGCACACCGCTGGTCCGTGGCCGAACCGTCTTGCTGTTGTTGATGAAATTCAAGTCCATTTGTACACGCTTGTCCGGATCGATCACGGCGTAGTCCAGACGTGCGCGGTGCCTGACGCGGAACTTGTGCCACGTTTCCTGGCCGTCCCAGCTCAGCCAGAGGCTGTCAGCATCTTCGAAGCGGAGGAGCACCTGGACAGGGAACTTGAAGTTGCCCACACGACGAAGAAGAACCTCTGCCCAGTACGCGGTAGTGTCCGTTGCTGACGAGTCGACGCGTACGGAATCCGACGTTGTGTCTGTGGCTGTGCTGTCGAAATCGACGCCGATGGGGGCGTGATCTTTCCACACAGTTACACTTGCCACGGCGTAGTCCAGATAGCCTGGCTCGTTCAAAACTTGGCTGTAGAAGGTATCCAGGGAGTCTGTTCCCGTCACGTCTCGAACCACGGCCAGGAAGTCCTGTGTGTGCGGGTGTTTGAACTTCCACCGTTCGAAGTAGGTGTGCATGACGTCGAGCCACCGCTCTTTCCCGAACCAGCGCTCCAGAGTGGTAAGAAAGAGCACAGCTTTTGAGTAGACGTTGCGGCCGTAACTGCGGTTACTCACGTAGTCCCACGCGTTCTGCTTCATCGGATCGTAAGGCGGTATGCTCTGGACCTGAATTCGCTGAAGCTCCAGGTCGCTCACTTTGATGCCAAGCAGGTCGACCAAATTGCCGACTGGTCCCAACCATTTTTCGAAAGTGCGTGTCTCGGAATACGTGTTCAGTCCTTCGTCGAGCCAGGCTTCTTCAAACTCGTTGTTGGCAACCATCCCGTACCAGTACTGATGCCCAAACTCGTGAATGACCACATTTTCGATGAATCGAAGACCTCGAGGCATGTAGGGACCGAAAAGGAGCCCGGCTGTGATCAGAGTGGGGTACTCCATGCCGGCAGCGCGGCCTTTCGCGTCAACGATCGTCAACACGGGGTAGGGGTAAGGGCCGTACCAGTTGTGGTAGTACCGCATGGCCGTTTTTACGGCAGCCAGGTGGCGGCTGGCAAAGCGTTCGTGACCTCTGAGCATCAGGAGGCGGATGCGGGTGTTGTAGAGGCTGTCTGTGAACACCACGTAATCGGGACTGGCAGTCCAGGCGAAATCGTGCACATCTTCGGCGTGGTACGTGAGAACCTTGGCTGTGTCGGAAAGGCTCTGTTCGACCACACGCTGGCCCGTAGCGCCGACCACAAAACGCTTTGGTACCGTGATGCGCACGTTGTAGACGCCGAAATCGGCGTAGAATTCCGAATTCCTGTGGAATTGGTGACAGTTCCAGCCGTGGTCCTCCAGAACGCCGAGTTTCGGGAACCATTGCCCCGCGAAAAAGAAGTCGTTTTTCTCCCAGCCAGTCCGTGCGAGAATCTTGGGAAGCTTAGTGCGGAAAGCGACGTGCAGGACGATGCTTTCGCCGGGCCGAACAGGCTGAGGCAGCGAAACCTCCAGGACGGTGCGGTCCAGCGGGTTGCCGTCATCGGGTTGAATGAAGTGACTGGTCGGCAGCAGGTCCGCGTCGCCGAGAAGGAGCGTGTCGATCTCAACCCAGCCCCAATCCTCTGGATCCCGTTTGCGGTAGCGTGACCTGGCGGAGAGCTCTCGCATGAAGGTACTTTCAGAGTTTCGAAAAGCGTTCATGTACAGGTGAAACTGGAGTGTGGAGGTGGGGCTGTTGGTGGCGTTGCGCCAGCGGATAATTTCACGGGCGGTGAGCAGCTTCGCTTCTGGGTCAAGCTTGACGTCGATGTCGTAGTTGGCGATTCTGGGGCTGAGAGGCGGGTCAAACCACACTGTTGCAGGGGATTGCGCGAGAACAGGTGCCAGAGGCAGGAAAAGCCACAACAGTGCAACACGGGTACGCTTCATGAAAAACCTCCTCCCGTGAATCGCGGCTTGCTTGGACAGGATTTCATCCGTTGGCGTCGGATCAATTCCACGGCACCAGGTTGTCGGTGACCTCCTCTTGTGTTTCACCCGTTTTGGAGGACGCTTCTCCGCTGGGGTTTGAGGACTCAATCCTCAGTCAGAAGAGGTCCGTGGCAGTACATCCGGAAGGATCTGGAACCGCGAATTCGCATTTCTGAACAAAGTCTCTGGTCCGATCGGACCCCAGGACGGCTCGTGTGCCGAGGGAGATTGTCAGGGGCCCAGGCCGCTTGCTGTGGACCAGGCTTGCGGTTCGTTGGTGCGACCAGGATCCGTTTCAGCCCGTAGGGCTAACTTCGAGTCGCTCCGAAAGTTAAGAGATTGTGGGAGAAAATCAAAAGGCAAAGTGGTCAGGGATTGCGTATTTTTCTCGCTGAGGTACCCCAAGACCGGAAATTTGTGTTTAGCGTTCTCAGACCTTGAGGAACACCATTCGGAAGCCACAAGAGGCCGGTTGGAAAGCGCCCTGCAGCTGACTTCCCGCAGGCTGCCTGGGAGCGACAAAGCTGCACTGACTGTGGAACCAGGGGAGACCGGGGGCCAAAACCGCGGGGTTGGGCAAGCTTAACCGGCGCGGGAACGGGTGATGTTGCAGGTGAAACGCTGTCTTCGTCAAAGGGAACCCGGGGACGGGAGCGGGCATTTTCACTTACGCTGCGTGACCTGTACGTGCCGACAGGCTGAGCGACTTGCCAGTCAGGGCTGTACGCCCGACAGGCCGAATGGACAGCGGCTGGTCAACCGGAGAAGGGAAGAGCCAATCTGGGCAGGAGGGCAGCATGATCGAAATCGACGGTGCTCAGGGCGAAGGTGGTGGTCAAATTCTCCGCAGTGCCCTGGCGCTTTCGATTCTCACGCGAACCCCATTCCGAATCGTCAACATTCGGGCCAAGCGTGCAAATCCGGGACTTCAAGCCCAACATCTACAGGCTGTGAAGGCAGCGGCGCGCATCTCGCACGCCGAAGTAGAAGGGGCTGCTCTTCGTTCCACTCAGCTGGTGTTCAAACCACGCGGCAAAGAACCTGGGCGCTACACGTTTGACATCGGCACAGCGGGTTCTACGCTGCTGGTTGTGCAAACGGTGTATCTGCCCTTGGCGGCTGTGCACGGGCACTCGGTTGTAACGGCAATCGGTGGCACGCACGTGCCCTGGAGCCCCTGTTTTCACTACCTCAAGTGGGTGTGGTGTCCTTTTCTCAGTGACATGGGCTTCCGCTGTGACCTGAGGCTGGAAAGAGCGGGGTTCTACCCGAGAGGCGGGGGGCGTGTTGTCTTCGAGGAAGACGGAATCGAGCGCATTGAGCCGCTGAGGCTGACGGAGCGCGGCCAACTGGTGAGGCTTTGGGGGTTCTCCGCTGTGGCCAACCTTCCGTTGAGCATCGCTGAACGCCAGAGAAATCAAGCTCTCCGCAGGCTGGAACGCGAGGGATACTGCGCCAAAGTGGAGATCGGTGAGTTGCGAGCTGTGTCTCCGGGAACGGTTGTCGTTCTTGTGGCAGAATTCGAGAACACTCGAGCGGCGTACGTCGGACTGGGTGCTCGGGGCAAACCGGCCGAGCGAGTGGCGGACGAAGCGGTGGACGGCCTTCTTGGCTTTCTGGCCAGCGATGCCACGGTGGACGAGTACCAGGCCGACCAGCTGCTCCTGCCCCTTGCGGTAGCAGAGGAGCCGTCCTACTACCGGACTCCGCGCGTTACAAACCATCTGTTGACAAACGCAGAGGTGGTGCGTCGTTTCTTGCCGGCGAAGATCGAGGTGAGCGGTGAGCCGGGCTCTGGAGGGGATGTTGTCATCCGGCCCGGATCGAGACTACGCGACTACGTGTGAGGGAGGGTTGAGCGTGAAAGGTGTGGACGCAACGATTTGGTCAGCGGTCTGGTTGCACTTCGTGAAAATCGTGCTCATTTTGGCGCTGGGCGTCGCGGCGATCAAGCTGATCGGTGTTTCGATCGGCAGGCTTGAGAGGCGTTTGTTGGGACGACCTGGCTGGGAGGTGGACGACCGCATCCAGCGCGCGAGAACGATCACCCGCCTTTTGCAGAGCGTGGCGCAGTTCACGGCGGTTGTGGTCGTCCTGATGATGGTCCTCAGCGAGCTGGAGATCAACATTGGCCCGGTGCTGGCGGGCCTCGGCGTGGTTGGTTTGGCACTTGGTTTCGGTACCCAAACGCTTGTGAAAGACGCCGTCAGCGGCCTGTTTGTGCTGGTGGAGGATCAGTTCGGCGTCGGGGACGTGGTGAAGGTTGGTGGAGTTCTGGGACGTGTGGTGAAGGTGACGCTCCGGACCACCCACCTGAGGGACGAGGAAGGCGCGCTGCACGTCATCCCGAACGGTTCGCTTGGTGTTGTGACCAACTACACGCGGGAGTGGTCGCGCGCCGCAGTGGAAGTTGTGGTGCCGGCGAGGATTTCGGTGGAAAACGTCGTGGACGTTTTGCGAGAAGCAGGCGACACCGTGAAAAACCGGACCAGTGACGTGCTCGCTGAGCCCGACGTTGTCGCGGTTTTGCGGAGGGGACAAACGTCCCCGGTTCTGCGGCTGTCTTTGAGAACAGCACCTGGCAGGCAGTGGAAGGTTGCCACAGAGCTTCACCGCCGTGTTCGTGCGGGCTTGAAGGAGAGAAATCTGGAGGCGCAGGTTTCGGTTGTGAGTCCTTCGTTCTCTTTGGACGAGCTTTCTCGCCTGGAAGGCGAGTGAGTAAAAATGCAAAGCTGATCTGCTTGGGGAACCAGTAGGGGCTCCACAGGGTGTCGACCGAAAGCCAAAGGCAAGCACCTTCTTCTGGGTCCGCCGTTTCGGGTTTGCAAGGGGAATCCGCCGGCAAACAGGGGTGTCCGCGCGGCTTTTGGGACACCAGCACGTTTCTCTTCAGGTTGAACCGTCCGCGCTTGTCCGGGTGGCTTGTCCGCTTGGAAAAGCATTTGGCGCGGTTTGCAGTCCCTCAAGGCCGCCTGGGCGAAATCCCGTTTCCCGCGCCTGAGAAGGACGGGCGACGAAATTCGGGTAGAGATCGGCTGGCCACGTAGGCACCTGCGTTGGCCTCGGTGCCCCTCGGTTACGACGACACACGCTCGCGAGCGACGATGATGCCACGGCAGCGTTGGGGGGAGCAAAGAAACAAACTGGTGCGTACTGAGGCTCTCCCCTCGTGTTTCGGGCTTCAAGCGGTCAGCAGCGCTGTCTTGCTCCTACCACTTGCCCGTTGACGTCAGGGTTTGTCTGGGCACAGTGGCCTCTGGAGAAAACCGGGCACCGCGTGGCGAAGAGCGGGCGAAAGGCCGGGATCTTGCGAGGTGTCTCCCCGAATGTGCGGGTAGACGCCGAGTGCAACGGTCACGAGTCGATTGGCTACGAACTGTTTTCCAGAATTTCGCCTTACCTGCACGGTGAACCAACGTCCCCGTTCCCCGAGGAAAAAGGATGGGGGATTTGGATTGTCCCCAGACGACGCCGGAATTAAGTCCTTGGGTAGAAACACAGAGGGATCCCTCCATTCTCCCGCTGGAGCTTGCGAGCAGTTCAGAGTGGTTTGACTCGTGCTGGTCGAATCGGTCCGGGGTCAGGGCGGTCTTAGGGCTGCGTGCCGATGCGGAAACAATCCTGCCTCCAGTAGCCAATGCGCTCCGGAGCGTCTACACGTTGAGGGAATGCATGGAGATTTTACAGCTTGCTTAAGATTGGCATTTGCTCTAAATTCGACACCGGGATCGGGAGGGTGTCGAAAGGGTGAGCGTGGAGGCATGTCTGACGTGGTTGGAGTCCGGAAAAGGACTGGTGCAGTAGGCTGGTGGCGATTGGCTGTGGCCGTGGTTCTGGCTGGATCCGTGACGCTCGCCTGCAAGACGCCTTTCAGCACCCGCGAAGCGGAGCCCCCGGTGAATTCCCGTTCGCGCTGGGTTCCCCCCAACCAGCCCGAGGACGTGCTCGAAAACATGAAGAATGCGATTGCTGAAGAACACATTCCGAATTACCTTGGTTGTCTCTCGGACAGCGCGCAAACTGGTCGCGCTTTTGTGTTTGTACCGGAGTCTGGAGTGGCGGCCACTTACGGTCAGCTGTTCAGCACGTGGTCGCTTGCCAGTGAAAAACGATACCTGGATCAGCTCTTTCAGGCTACGCCGGCGGACTCGCTGCGGCGTCTCGTTTTCGTGAATGTGACCGAACGGCCAGGCGAAGAGAACGAACGCGTGCTCGTAGCTGACTACATGCTTGACGTTCACCACACGCTGGATCCGGCTTCGTATCCTCGGCACGTTGAGGGGCAGGCTGAGTTCTGGATGATCCAGAATCCCAAAACTTCGTACTGGAGCATCTGGAAGTGGCGCGACAGCGCCACTGGCCAGCGCGAAACCTGGACTGCATTGAAAGCCGTGTTCGGACGATGACCTTAGAACCTGGACAACGCGGAGCTCGAGGTGGACCGCGGCATCCCAGGTTGGTGCCGCAGAAGCCGCCACGGCGCCCAACAGACCGCCGACTCGTCGCTACCGTGGTGCTGGCTGTACTCGCGGTCGTTTTGTTCGTTCTCAACCTCTCGTGGAGGCCAGAACCGGCTGCTGAACGGAACGCTGAGCCGCACGATCAGGCGAAGCTCTGGAACGCTGCTGCGCAAGCGCTGCTGAAGTCCGGTGTTCGGCCTGAATGGATGCGGCGCCAGGGCGACGAGCTTCGGGTGGAAGTGCCGCCGGGGACAGCCCTCCAGGTGCTGAATTTTGCCGTGCAAGCGGCTCTGAGGCAACAAGGTGCTGAAATCCTGGTGGCGAAGGAGGAGTTCGTTCCGGCCAAAGTAGAGCTGATCTTTGGGCTCAAGGATGAACCGGTCGGTCGGGTGAACATCTTAGAGTCTTCCTCCGGCCGGGCTGGTAAACCAGTCCGGGTGGCCATTGTTGTGGACGACTTCGGTTACCGCTTGGACGACGACATCAAGCAGCTGCTTGCGCTCCAGGTGCCGTTGACCATCGCTGTGATTCCTGGGTTGAAGAAAAGTGGCCTGGCTGCAACGATGGCGCTGATTTCCCACAAAGAGCTGATCATTCACATGCCGATGGAGCCGCTGTCGGGGCGCGTGGAAGACAACGGTTTTGCCATTTACACCACACTACCGGAGGATGAAATTCAGGCGCGGGTCAACAGGGCATTTGACTTGTTGCCAGCGGCCAAGGGGATGAACAACCACGAAGGTTCGAAGGCCACCGCGGATGACGGTACAATGCGCGCAGTGATGCGAGCGCTAAAACGCCACGGAGCGTTTTTCATTGACAGCCGCACGACGAAGCAGAGTCGGGCCTACGCGATTGCCCGGGAGATCGGTGTGCCATGCCGCCTGAGTGACGGTTTTCTGGACGCCCGTGACGACGAGAAATGGGTACGCAACAAGATGTGGGAGCTGATCGGGCGTGCTCCTGCCGGTTCCAAGCGACTTGTGATTTGTCATCCGCGCAAAACGACCATCAAGGTGCTGCTCGACATGATCCCGAAGCTCGTCGATCAGGGCGTCAAGTTTGTGTACGCTTCGGAAATTGTGCGGTGATGTGGAGTGGGGGCGGGAACAGGGGGCTTACGGATCGGTAGGCGATTCGGAAAACTAGCTTGCGGGGTGAAAGCGAAGGGGCAATCTGCGGACAGGGAGGAAGCATGCGGCGCTTATCGGTAGTTCTGGACTACGTGGCTTCGATTCGCGAGTTGCGAAAGGGGCAGGAACCGGACCCCGTGGCGGTGGCGGTTCAGGCGGAACTCGCTGGAGTGGATGGCGTAACGGCGGAGTTGCGAGAAGACAGAAAGGAGATCAAGGATCGGGACGTTCAACTTTTGCGCGAGCTTGTGCGCACGCATTTCAATCTGAGGATTGCTCCGTCCGAAGACTTGCTTCAGAAAGCGATTTCCGTGCTGCCGGACATGGTCACATTCGTTCCGGGGATGGAGCACCACGTGGGTGGGGTGGACATCGCGGCCACGAGGGAGTACGTGGAAGAAATGATCGCGAGCCTGCGTGCTAACGGCGTGGTTGTGAGTGTGCTGGTCGATCCTGAGATCGACCAGGTCAAGGCGGCGGCTCGAGCAGGCGCGGACTACGTGGAACTGTTTGCCTGGTACTACGCCCGCTCCGAAGACGTGAGCAACATGGCCGACGAGCTGGAGCGCTTGCGGGGTGCGGCCATGGCCGCCAGCAAGCTGGGACTCGGTGTGTCGGCCAGCGGCGGCATCACGTATCAGAACATTGGTGACCTTCTGACGATCGATCAAATCGAGGAAGTGCACGTGGGCACAGCCATCTTGAACCGGGCTCTACTGGTCGGACTGGATCGCGCAATTCAGGATTTCCGCCGGTTACTGGTTTGAACAGAGGCGATTCCGCTTGCACGGTGGTAGCCGTGTTCGGAACAAGTTGCGGCAGGACCTGCGTTACGGGGCTTCAGAATCTGCTGGTGAGGCACGGTGACGAAGGGGGGGTCCAGGCACCGCAACCGCTTTGAAATCCAGGTGCGTGCATTTGATTCAACTCACTGAGGGAGGTGGACTTGAGAAAAGAGCTGGCAGAACTTTTTCCCGAACTCGATTTCATTCAAGATGAGCAGCTGCGCGGAAAGGTTCTGGACATCTGGGAAGAAGCCATGCAGCGAGGTGGTTGGACAGTCGATGACCTGGCGGAAATTCCGTTCACGCTGTTGATTCCGAACACCGACGTGACCCTTGTCCAGCACACGCGTGCGGTGACTCAGGTAGCACTGGAAAGCGCCAGAGTGTTGCAGCAGCAGTACGGCAACATCTACGAAATCGACTTTGATGCCCTGGTAGCAGGCGGGCTGCTGCACGACGTCGGCAAGCTACTCGAGTACAAACGCGAGGGGGAGGCCTTCGTCAAAAGTGACACGGGTCGCCTGCTGCGTCATCCATTCAGCGGCGCTGGGTTGGCCACCAAGCACGGTCTTTCCGACAAGATCGTCCACATCATTGCCACGCACGCCAAAGAGGGTGACGGTGGGTACCGTTGTCCGGAATCGGTCATTGTGCACCACGCCGACTTCATGAACTTCGAGCCGTTGAAGATGCTGTAGCGTGCGGATGTTTCCTGCTGCGGGCTGGTGGACGTTTGTTGCGGCTCTCGGTGTGGGGCCGTTGGGCTCACTCTGGTGAAGCTGTTCGGCTTTTGACAAGGGAGGGCAGGATGCAATTCCCGGCGGAGCCGTTTAAGATCAAAGTAGTGGAGCGCATCCGCAAGACCACGCGTGAGGAGCGCGACGAACTGATTCGCCAAGCCGGCTACAACGTGTTCAACATCCCGGCCGAGAGCATCTACATCGACCTGCTGACGGACAGCGGCACAGCGGCCATGAGCGACAACCAGTGGGCGGGCATGATGCTCGGTGACGAATCGTACGCTGGAAGTCGCAATTACTACCATTTTGAATCCACCGTAAAGGACATCACGGGCTTTCGGCACGTAATCCCAACGCACCAGGGGCGGATGGCGGAGAACTTGCTTTTCTCCGTTGCGGTGAAACCCGGCGACGTTGTGCCGAACAACATCCACTTCGACACAACCAGGGCAAATGTGGAGCACAAACAGGCCAGGGCGGTTGATCTGGTGATCGACGAGGCCTACGACCCCATTTCGGAACACCCGTTCAAGGGAAACATGGATCTGGACAAACTCCGGCGGACCATCGAAAACGTTGGCCCCAACCGTGTTCCCCTGGTCATGCTGACGGTGACCAACAACAGCGGTGGAGGGCAACCGGTTTCCATGCAGAACGTCCGCCAGGTGCGGGAGCTTCTGGATGCCTACGGGATTCCTCTGTTCCTGGACGCCTGTCGCTTTGCGGAAAACTGCTACTTCATTAAGGAGCGTGAAGCCGGTTACGGGTCGGCGTCGATTCACGAGATTGCCCGGGAACTGTTCAGTTACGCGGACGGCTGCACGATGAGCGCGAAGAAAGACGGTCTGGTGAACATTGGTGGTTTCCTGGCGCTCAACGACGACGCCTGGGCTGAGAAGGTGACGCATTTGCTCATCCTGGTCGAGGGGTTCCCGACCTACGGTGGACTTGCCGGCCGAGACTTGGAAGCTGTTGCGCGGGGGTTGCGGGAAGTTCTCGATGAAGACTACCTACGTTTCCGAATTGGGCAAGTTCGCTACCTTGGGCAGCTTCTGGACGAAGCCGGAGTCCCGATTGTAAAGCCGGTTGGGGGACATGCGGTGTACATCGACGCGAAGCGGTTTCTCCCGCACATCCCTCAGGCCCAGTTCCCAGGGCAGGCTTTGGTTGTGGCGCTTTACCGCGAGTACGGGATCCGTGCCGTGGAAATCGGAAGCTTGATGTTTGCCAAGAAAGACCCCGAAACGGGGCAGGAGCTTTACCCGGACCTGGAACTGGTGCGGCTTGCCATTCCGCGCCGGGTGTACACCACGATGCACATGAACTACGTAGCGGAATCCATCATCGAATTGTACCGAAGGCGCGACAAAATCCGTGGTTTGCGAATCGTGTACGAGGCGCCCATGCTGCGCCATTTCACAGCCAGACTTGAGGAGATCCAGTGACAGAAGCCGTGTTGTTCGACTTCGACGGTGTGGTTGCGCAGACCTTACCTCATCACACGCGTTCGTGGCGACACGTTCTGAGTCCACTTGGAGCAAGAGTCGAGGAAAGGGACGTGGCCGTGAACGAGGGGCAGCCAGCAATTGAAATTGCCAAAGCGTTGCTCAAGAAGAACAACCTGAATCTTCCTGAGGAAGAGGTTCAGCGCCTGATGGCAGCCAAACGGGCCCATTACAGGAAAACGACGACTGCGAAGCCTTACCCGGGTGTTGAGCAAGTTCTGCACGATCTCAAACGAAAAGGGCTCAAGCTTGGGTTGGTAACTGGCTCTGTGTGGGATAACCTGGTCGCTGCAGTGGGGGAAGCTCTCCTGAGGAAGTTCGACGTGGTCATTACCAGTGAACACGTCAAGAAGGGCAAGCCGAGTCCAGATCCCTACCTCGAGGCGGCGCGACGCCTGGGTGTGGATCCCAGTGCGTGTGTTGTGATTGAGAACGCGCCACTCGGGATCCGCTCGGCCAAAGCCGCCGGAATGCGTTGCATCGCGGTAACATCCACCCTTCCTGCCGAGGTGCTCAGCGAGGCGGACTGCTTGATCGAGAAAATCGCCGAGTTGACCCCGGATCACCCCTGTCTTACGACGTAGGACGGTGCCATCTGGCGAGGTACGTTCAGGGGCATAACGGATCGGCTGTTCTGGCAGCCTCTCCGGACTGGGATGACTGGCGTTACGGAGACGCACGTTGGCAGATCACACCGTGAAGTAGCGGTCCCCGAGCAAGTCGGGCCTGATGCCGAACTCTTCATAAAGGGCAGCCAGTTCTCTGCCTGGCTGAGTTGTTGTGCGAATGAAGCGAGTGTGGCTGCCGAACGGGTCGGGTAGACGAAGGGTAACACGAGCCTGGGAACCGAAAAACTCGCGGAGCGCCGCCCACGACCGCGCCCGTTGGCCATTTGTGAGTTGCGAGACAAGGGCACGGACCAGGCGCAGGGCAAGAAACGTGAGGAAAAATTCGCCTTCCTGAGGGGTTGGAAGTTCCGCAGCTTGTTGACGGAAGGCCGGCTGTACGGCCAGAAGGTCGCGGTCCATTTCGGCGAGGTTTGTCAGCAGAGAGGCGAGGTGATCTCGATCAGCGTTCCGGATGTTTGTGCGGAGAAGCACGTGGTCCGATGCCGATGACCGCACTTGCGCCGGGTGGGGGGCTCCATTCGGCAAAGCAGCAGGAGCCGCCAGAATCCACTGGCCGTCGAACGCTTGCCAGCTGGCGCTACCCGGAGTCTGCAGGGCCCTGGCGACGTGCCGGGGGGAGTGGCCGAGAATCACGTAGTGGTAACTGGAATCTTCCGCGAGTTTGAGAAGCGGCCGGCATCTGGCATCGAGGATCAGGAAGGGACGCCGGGTTTCGTCCGCAAAGGTGTGCAAATCGAGGGCAGCTCTGACGGCTCGGAGGGCTTTCTTCCCGTCGAGCCGAAAGATGAGCGGTGTTCTGAGTTGGGGTACGGGTTCGAGCTTCAGGCCAAGGATCCAGGAATCGCTCGAAGAGCCGGGGACGCAGTGGCGCAAGTCGAGCACGGCTAATGCCCGCGGATCAGCGGTTGCAGGCTGATCATTGAGTCCGCTGCAAACGGTCTCGCTGTGCCGTGCGAGCCATCGGGTGGTGCGCGCGGCCTCCGGCGCGGACAACGCATCCAGCGACGTGCCCAGAACTTCGTCCATCCCCGATTGCTGCACCAGCCAGCGGACGAGTTCAGGGAGAGGTGAAGGGTTCAGCGCCCGTCCCATCGTAAGCGCGGCGGCCAGCTTACTTCTTCTTTTCCCAAGACCTGCTCGCTGCAGCGCCTCGATGAGGCCAATTCTGTGGGCTACGGTGGAGAGAAGTTGTTCGCCAGCAATGCTTCGGGCATCTTCGACGTTCAGATTGCGGGGATCAAAACTCAAGACCTCAGGGGGAACTTCCCGAGTGGGTCCGATGAGCTTAAGCTGACGTTGCAGCACACGGGTTGCCAGTTCGTGGGCTTTCTTTTCCAGTTCGGGGGGAAGCCCGCTCTGCAGCGAAAGCTGACCGGCGAGGATCTCCTCGACGCGTTGAGCGAGCCTACGCAGCGTGTCCCGGCTGTACGGCAATTTGCCGGCGTTCAACAGCACTTTGTCCCTGGACACACCCTGTTCGTCCCTGAACGAGCGGACCAGCATGTAGTAAACGTAAACCTTCCCTGGTGTCTTGTTTTTGTCCCGAACCTCCTTGAAAAACATGCCTTCCCGTGGTCTGTTGAGTGTGAGGTAGAAAACTCAAGAGGAAGCTGTTACGTCTGGAAATCGGCTGTTGCTGCCCCAAACGAAAAGAGGCGACCTGCTTGCACAAGTCGCCTCCTGCGGATCACGTTTCGCCTTGCACTACTTCTTGAACGCGTTGGCCACGTACGGGTCTAAGATGAGGTCAAGGGCGAAAATCAACGCCAGGATGGCGGTAACGTAGGCCTGCGTCGGTGTGTAGCTGTACAGCCAAGTTACCACCGCGGCTGCCACCAAGAAAACGACACCGCCCCAGCGTGCCCAGCTCTTAACCGACAACATCCCTTGCGACAGAACGATGGAAAGCACGCCCACAATCATCGCCGTGAGGGCCGCGGCGGGATTCAACTGGTATTTCGCTGCCCCGTAGGTAACCAGAAAGATCCCCCCCACCAGGAGAACAAACGGAATGATCAGAGCGTGGCTTGGAAGCTGCGGGCAGCCGATGCCTTTCTTTTTGAAGTAGCCGCGGACAGCTCGGTGTTCCGCTTGCGGTTCGAAGGCGTAAACCACTTTGTAGATGCCGAAGAGAGAATCTTCCAGGTAGGCAAAGACAAGCAGGGAAACCAGGTAGATGACGAGAACGAGCACCAAATTGGTGTAAGAGAAGTTTGTGTACAGGACCCACAAGGCCAAAAACGGGACGATGGCTCTGGTTACGATCCACAACAACGCGGAACGTGCGTAGCCGATGCCGCCTGTGGAGCCGTCTTTGACGAACTCCTTACCGTCCTTGCGGTAAGTGACGATCTCGCGGGCCTTTTGGCCCACTGTCTGACCGTCTTCCGCAAGGGGGGCAACGAAGAAAAGGAAGAAGCCCCAAATGAGCGGAATCAGGTAGACAACACCGAGCGACCAGTGGACCTGAAAAAAGGGTTTGGCAATCAGGTAGGAAACCGCGAGGTACAGAGAAAAAGCCAAGCTGTCCACGAGAAGTACGAGAAGATTCTGGCCTAAGGTAGGACTCGTTCCCCTGCTGTTTGCCTGCTGCATGAGATCCTCCTCTGGTTGGCATTGCACGTGTTGCTTAGGGTTGGTTGATTTTACGAAATTTCGCTTGAAGTGTCAAGAAAATGTTCGCGGCAAAGTTGAGAATTTTCGTGCACTTTGGCCGATGATCCTGCCAGAGGCAGCGAGGGCATCGACTTTTGTTGCGCTTTCGAGTGGGCTACGCGTGCTGTTTACAGATGAGGCTTTTCACGGGGAGGAGCATCTGTTGCAGCCTCCGAGTTGGCGACGAGTCGGACAGAGGCTACAGCAGTTTCGGTAAAAGGATTGTCGACGCGATCAAGGCCAAAACCACGGCAATCGAAACCGGATTGGCGAAATTGATCGTCCAGCCGTAGCCCCAACGCTTTGGCACGAGCACGCGTTTGTCTTTGGGATCCCAGTAGAAGAACAGAACGTAGTGTGCCGCGTCCTTCCGGTCTCTGCCTTTTTCTTTTTTCTCCAAGTTCAACCTCCGTGCGCTTGCGAATTCGCTCCCTCGCCTGACGACTGCGAGCTTGGTCGTTTTTGTTTCCCCACAGGCCTGCATTTGTGCTAGCTACAAGCCGTTTGGCATCTGGTCCGGGGTGAGCTGCAACCGGTGTGCACCTGATGCCTGGGGCTCCAGGTTCGGACTTCGGATCAGTGCCCCGCTGGTGTTGAAGGGCCGGAGTTGTAGCCGACTGCGTCTGGCCAGGCGGTGAACGACGGCTGTTGCTCCGTTGAAGGGGTTCGGAAAAAGCGTGAGAAATGCGAGGGAGCGCGCTGACCAGGTTCCCGGGTTGGGCATCGGGACGAAACGTCAACAGGCAGACCCGGTCGAGCTCTGCCTCGTGGAAAGCAGGATTGCGCGAGCAGTACGGAGCAGACAGAGATGTTGCCCGAAGGCAGGTTTGCGCCAAACGTCCATCGAGCCCTCGAAAAAGCAGGGCCTTTGCAGCGACGCCGAGGTTGTGGGCAAAAGAACCGCCGCGGGCGCGAAGCGGCTGACAAGCCTGATCGCGAAGGTTCTCTTTTCTTGAGTCTGCATGCGGACCCGAATCTGAGTGTGCGCGTGAGTGGCCAGGAGCAGTAGCGAAAGGGGAGAAATGGCCTGGGACGTTCTCATCTTGTCACCTTGAGGGGGTGAGTTCGGCCGGAGCTTCAAATCTGGCCGGGCGGGTTCGCTAGCCGTGTGCGAGCCCTGCCAACGTAACGGTAGCCGATCCGGCGCAGCAGGGTCCCGGCTCCCAGAGGGGGTGGACGGGCTTTTGGCCGAAATTTGGCCGATCCGCTTGCGCAACGGGTTTTTACGCTCGGCGAACTAGCAGCCACACCCCCAGGGCGATCAGCAGCAGCGGCAGGAACGGACCGAGCAGAATCAAGGGAGTGAGCGCCACGGTGAGTGCACCAAGAGCCAGGGCCACTGGGAGAACAACGAACACGGCCAGAAGCGCCAGCAACAGCCCAAGCAAGATCTTGAGCGGTAGGATCAGGATTACGAAACCAACCTTCAACGTCCAGACCAAAAGCTTGAGGAAAATCCACAGGCTAAGCACAGCCACGAGCAAAAGAAGCAATTCCATGCTGTCCTCCCTCTTTCTTCTTGCACGTTGTCCACTTTGTGGTACGGTGCAGCAAGGTGGGAGTTTCGGTGTGCGAAGAGAAATCTGCCAGTGCCCAGAATAAGTCACGGGAGGCCGCTCGTTTCCGGCTACGAGCAGCCTCCCCAACTGAACGATGTACTCACGCGGCACGGCGCTGTGGCAGCCACTTTCGACCTGCTGCCAGGGCAATCAGAAAGAGTCCGAGCAGGACCACAATGGCTGGGCCGCTGGGCATGTCCCACACGTAAGACAGGTAAAGACCGAGTACGGTGACAACAACGCCAACGAGCCAGCCAAACACCAGCCGTCCCAACCAGGAATTGCTGTAGAGGGCAGCAATGGACGTTGGGACGACCAGGAACGAAAAGACAAGCAAGATCCCCGCAATTCTCACGCTGAGAACGATGACGAAGCCAAACGTGAGGTAGAAAAGAAAGTCCCACCAACGGTCCCTGCGGCTCAAGGCGCCGGTGCGGTAGTGGTCCGTGAGACGGGTAAATCTGTGCCGAAAGAAGTAGTGAATCAGTCCCACAACTACGTAAACAACCGCGATGCGGGCGATGTCGGGCCAATGCACCCAAAGGATGGCCCCGGTCAGGATCTCTTTGATGTGCTCAGCACCACCGGGAGCCCGGTCCGCCACAAGGACCGCTGCAGCGGTAGCCACCGCGTACGTGATGCCAATGATCGCCTCTTGAGGAATCTTCTGCTCGCGCACACGGGTGACGGCGAAAAGACCGGATCCGAGCACAACAAAACCGAGCGAAAACACGTAAGACAGACTTTGCTCGGGGTGAATCCCGAGGATGAAGGCGACTGTTGTTCCTAAAGCAGCGATCTGGGCCAGCGCGAGGTCAACAAAGATGATCTCGCGCTGGATGACGTGAAGCCCAAGGTAGACGTGAATGACCACGATGGCCAGGGTAGCCACAAAAGGCGCTGCCATGAAACTGAGAATCTCACCCATTCAGTGTTACCTCCTGTTTCCTATTTTTCCCCAGGACCGCGCTTCGACCGCAGGGCCTGCTGAATGCTGCCTTGACCTGGCCACGTGTCGGTCGGGTGCACGCCGGTCCTGGATGAAAGTTGGAGACGAAGCGAAGACGCTTGCTCCTGCGTGCAGGAGTGGCCCGAACTCGTGTTTGTCGGCAGAAAAAGAGCCCTGCTCGCCTGGCGCCCGCTCGGGGTGTCCAGCGTTGGCAGTCAGTGGCCCAGAGCCTCGTTAATTCGCCGGATCCACAGATCGTAGAGATCGAACACCGTGTTGACCCCGGGCTCTCCACCGACGGAGATGGGCAAGAAGACGGCTTTCACGCCTGTGCGCGCTTCGATTTTCTGGGGCGTGTGCTTCTCGAAGTAGTTGGCCACGAGCATCAAGCGGATGTTGTACTGTTTGATCTCGTCGATGACCTTCTTAACGTGCTTAGCCGTCGGCGGGATACCCGGTTTGGGCTCCACAAAGTCCACGATCTCGAGCCCGAAATCCCGGCAGAAGTATTCCCAGTTCTTGTGGTACGAAATGATTTTCTCCCCACGGAATGGCAGTGCGGCCTTCAGCCAACCGCCAAGCTTCTCGATCAGCTTCTCACCGTCGATTTCCTGCGAGCTCAGGAAGTCGATGAGGGTTCCGTTGATTGTCATCTGGTCCAACGTCTCGCTGCCGATCAGCTGGACGAGTTCCGGGCCGTACATGGCGCTGTCGATCCGAGCGACGAACCGCCTGTACCGTTGCTCGTAGAAGTCCGCGTGCTGAGGATCAACCTTCTGCAAGCCGATCAGGATGTTTTCCGCGATTTTCTTGATGTTGATCGGGCTGGTCTGGATGTGTGGATTCCCGTACAGGTGAATGTCGCCGGCTGAGCGGTCCACACCTCGGGTGGGCACTTCCAGCAACTTGAGTCCAGCGCTGGCAGCCACGTAGCCAATGGCCCCTTCCACGATCTTGGGGTTTCTGGCTTTGTCGATAAGCGTGGGGGCCCACAGTTCCAGGTCCAGCCCCGTGGTGATGAACAAGTCGGCGTCGCGGAGCATCAGGGCGTAGCTCGGCTTGGGAAGGACGAAATGCGGATCCTGGTTCCCTTTCGCGATCGAAGCCACCTCGACCCGGTCGCCACCGATTTCCTTGGCGACGGCGGCGAAATCGGGAATCGAACCGACGACCTTGAGCTTGTCTTTTGCAAAGGCGCTGGTGCTCCAACTCAGGAAGAAGGCTGTCAGGAGCAGCCCCAGACTGGTCACTCTTTTCATCGCAAGAACCTCCATCTGGCTGGTTTTACAAAAATGTGTCGTGTTTAGTAGGCTTCGTGTTTGTGTGGTCCCATCGACCACACAGCCTGGACGGTAGCCTGGGTTACGTCGTCGGCAAACGTGCTCAACTTGCGCGAGAGCTGGAAGCGAAAGAACACGAACTCGCTTTGCCAGTAGGTGAAAACGAGCGAGGCACCTTTCTCTGTCTCCGAAGCTGTCCAGGGTAGTTCGGTGTAGTCAAGCCGTGCACCAAGCCACCACCGTGCGTTGAGCTTGTTCTGGAAGTAGGCGTATGCCCCCCAGGTTTGCACGTTGCCCCGTGGGGTCTGACGCCGACTACCGATGGCTTCTGCCCGGAACTCGAAGGTTCGGTATTTCGAACGGCCGGCGGGCACCCACTTGTAGTTGATGTCGAGTCCTCCGAGCAGCGTTCGGTAGTGTGCTTCCGGATCGTTATGGCCCAGGGCACCGCTCACGCCGATTTCCAGGTAGGCGTTCTCGGTTACGTCCCAGTAGTTTTTCAAATGGGTGACAAGGACTCGCTCGCGCCCGCCGCTGTTTGCGAAGCTCGAGCCGTCGCCACCGGAGATGAATTCCAGGTTCAGCTCGTTTACGTGGGCCCACAGGCGGGGCAGGAGCCAGTTTGCCCCGACGCCCATCCCGGAGAGCCCCTCGTCGCTCAGGAACCGGGTGAGCACGTAAGGTCGGTCGACCTGCGGCAGGGCATGCTGGTGCCAGCGGTTGAGCTGGCCGAACTGGTTGCGGAACTTACCGATCTTGAGATTCAGGTTTGTGGGCAGATTGATCCACTCCATGTACGCTTCGCCGACGTGCAGGTGACCGTTGCCCGGGATGCCCAGGAAGAACTTGCCGCGCGTGTACGGGTCCAGGGGCGAGATGATGTGAAACTCGGCTTCGCGCAAGGAGAAGCGGTTCCCGGGACCCGGACCGTGCTCGCCAGCTTCCGACTCCGGCAGACTTGTGCCAGGGAATTCGGGCGAGTGGTACCAGCCGACGAAATCCCCGGTTACGCTGATCTCCGGGTTCAGGGCAGAGAGTTGGCGCTGGGCGCTGTAGAAGGCACGTCCTGCGGTGGCCGCCTTTGGAACGGGTTTTTTCGTCGCCGCTTCACGTGCTTTTGCGCGCAGTTTCTCGATGAGAGCCTGTTGTTGAGCCCGTTTGAACGCTTTTTCGAGTTTTGCCAGTCGTTGCTCAAGCTGCTGAAGCTTCTTCGCACGCAGCGAATCCGGTGGGGATGTTGAGAGCTTATCTTGCACCGCCGCTTGCCCGGGAGCTGAGGTGACACCAAGAGCCAGAATGAGAGCGCTCGCCGTGAATGCGATTCTCTTCTTCCACATGAACACACCTCCTCTGCTGTGTGTCCCGTTAGCTGCATTTGTTCTTGGTCGGAACACTGGAGTTCTTTTGCCTCGGTCCAGTTTTGCCCCTGTGTGCAGGCTCCAGCCGGGAGAGAAATCTGCCGTTTCTCGGCGCACGCGTGACTTGCACACGTCGAACCGTACCCCAGCGACGGCCACAGCAGGCAGAGCCGAGCCCAACTCACCGTGGGGCGGAAAGGGAATTCCTTTTTCTGTCCCGGGCGTTCAGCCTTGCGAGTTGGCGACCAAAGCGTACTGCCAACGCTACGAATCCCACCGTGGCCCTGGAGGCAAAGCGTGGCTCAGTGTCCGCCTGCTGGCGCGTTCTTGCCGCTGACTCGGCCAGCGGGAGCAGTGCTGCGGCACGGGCAAGGATCCGTAGACGCGCTGGCGCCCGTGCAGGTCTCGCACGCGGGGAGTTTTGTTCTCCCAGCGAGGCGCAAGTGCAGAGGAACGCTTTTGATCGTTTGGAGTCGAAAAGCTACACGGAAGTGGGGAAGCTGTTCCTCCTGAACGCCCGCTGCGATCACACTGGACCGTTCTGCCAGAAGATTGTTCGCAGGATGTCAGAAACTCGGGGGTGCGCGAACGTGGAAAGTTTTCAAACAGGGTTGGGAAAAGGTGAAGGTGACAACAGGCAGAGGGAGAAACGCCGCTGGTTGCAGTGTGGTGACAGTGACCTGCTGGACCGTGAGGCTCAGGCTGGGATCCTGGCCAAGCATGTACCACTGGCAGGCCGGACAATTCGGGCGGCACGTGAGGGGGAGGTCGTGGTGATTGTGCAGCAGGTCGACAGCGACGCTGATGCCGCTGTAGGACAGCAGGACCAGGGCCAGGAGGGTCGAAAACGCCAAACTGCGACGATGTCGTAACAACTTTCGCATGGTTCTCCCACTGCTTCGGCGTAGCGACACCGCCCGGAGATGTCCGTAAAGCTTGCCATGTGCGGCTTCATCCTCGCTTACGCGCGAGTTGGGGCGAACGTTCCCTGATGACCAGGAGTACTCGGGAGCTGTTCATCTCGGTCTCGCGAAGGCCAGGAACGCAGCTTGGGTGACACGGAAATCTCCGTTTCTCCGGCTGCCCCCCAGGGCGCCTTGGGTTTTGCCATGTCGTTGGCAGTCACGACATCTGGAGCTGCGAAATCAGCTGGCGGATTCCCTTAGCAAGACGGCGGGCAGTTGCAGCACGCCTTGCCCGAGCGGAATTGAGGGACCAGGTGTTCGACGGGCCTAAGCCGGATTCGGGAAGCTGTCTTGGCTCGGATCGAAGGGAAGTCCGGTCCCTCAGCGCCCGGAAGACGCACGCGAAACCGGCAGGTTTTTCGCCTCGAGGATTGCAGTGCCGGTTGTGCGTGACTCACCGCAGCGAAACTGGAGAACTTGCTGGTTCTGGGGTTCGCACCGGGTTTGGGGATTCCCCTTTTGGCAGTTGACGCAGCGCCTGAGACGCTGGTTGCTTTCTCTTGGGGAGTACCGGTCACAGCTTTCTCTTCCAGTTCGTCGCAACTGTGTTTTCGACTCGAAAGAGATCACGAAAGTGTGTTGCCTGTGGGTCGGGTAGCCTTGACTAAGAACCTATTTTGTCGTATATTGCGGCCGTTCGTGCGCTGCCGGTGGGTGTGGCAGTTCGAGGCGAGACAAGTTCAGACGTGTTCGAATACGGAGGTGGCATCAGATGTACGAAGATTTGAAGCGGGCCATCGAAGCGCAGAAGCAGAGGTTGGACGAGCTGCGGGGGTGTCTTTGACCTGGCCAAGCGCCGGGACGAGATTGAGAAACTCGAGCAAGAAACGCAAAAACCGGGATTTTGGGACGACCAGGAGCGTGCGCAGCGGATTCTCAAAAGCCTGAGTTCGAAGAAGGAATCGGTGGAGCGTTTCGACACGCTGCAGCAACGACTTGAGGACGCTGAGCTTCTGCTCGAGCTCGCCGAAGAGGAAGAAGACGCTAAGGCGGTTCGGGAGGTGGAGCAGGAGTTAAAAAAGATCGAAGCCGACATCGACGATCTTGAGCTGCGCAGCTTGCTGGCCGATCCCGACGACCAGAAGAACGCAATTCTTACGATCCACCCGGGTGCCGGTGGAACCGAGTCTCAGGACTGGGCCGAAATGTTGATGCGCATGTACTTGCGCTGGATCGAAAAAAAGGGTTTTGAGGCCCAGATCCTGGACTACCAGCCCGGTGAGGAGGCCGGCATCAAAGACGTCACGATCGAGGTGCGGGGTGACTACGCCTACGGCTACTTGAAGGCGGAGGCAGGCGTTCACAGGTTGGTTCGCATTTCACCATTTGATTTCAATCAGCGCCGCCACACGTCCTTTGCCAGTGTGTTCGTTTACCCGGAGATCGAGTCGGATGTGGAGGTTGACATTGATCCGAACGACCTGCGGATTGACACCTTTCGCGCCAGTGGTGCCGGCGGTCAGCACGTGAACAAGACAAGTTCCGCGGTGCGGATTACCCACATTCCAACCGGCATCGTGGTAACGTGCCAGAACGAACGTTCGCAGCACCGCAACCGCGATGCGGCGATGAAGATTCTGCGGGCGAAGTTGTACCAGTTGAAGAAACAGGAAGAAGAGGCCAAACTTTCGGAAATTGAAAGCCAGAAGAAGGAGATTGCCTGGGGGAATCAGATTCGCTCCTACGTTTTTCACCCGTACACGATGGTCAAGGACCACCGCACCGGGGTGGAGACGGGTAACGTACAGGCGGTGATGGACGGTGAGCTGGACCCGTTCATCCGGGCGTACCTGCTGGGGCGACGTGTTGACAAAAAACAGACAGCGAACGCGTAGCGGGTGTGGCCTTGCGACCCACGGTAGCCGAGGTTGATCTGACAGCAATCGCTGCGAACGTACGGGAGGTGCAGAAAAAGGTCGCGCCCGCCCAGGTGATGGCTGTCGTCAAGGCCGATGCGTACGGACACGGCGCTGTCCCCGTTGCGCGCGTTGCTCTGCAGAGCGGCGCGAGCCGACTGGCTGTAGCGCTGGTTGAAGAGGCGCTGGAACTTCGGGAAGCTGGTATCAAAGCCCCAATTCTCGTTTTCGGTGGCGTTTTTGTTGAAGATGCTGAGCTGTTTGCCACGCACGATCTGGAAGCCACTGTCTACACCAAAAAGGCCCTTGTGGCACTGGCTGAAGCCGGGACGAGGATCGGGAAGGCGGTCTCCGTCCACGTGAAAGTCGACACGGGGATGGGGCGTGTAGGAGTCGCCTGGCAGAAAGCGCCTGAATTCGTGGGAGAAGTTCTGGGCACAAAGGGCGTAGCCCTCACAGGACTTTACACGCACTTTGCGACTTCGGACGAGGCGGACAAGAGTTACGCCCACCTGCAACTGCGTCGATTTCAAAAAGTCCTGGAGCGACTTGGTAGCGGTGGGGTGCGTGTTCCGCTTGTGCATGCCGCCAACAGCGGTGCAATTCTGGATTTGCCGGAAGCGACCTTCGATGCTGTCCGTCCCGGCGTTATGCTTTACGGGTACTACCCGAGCCCGGAAACAACTGAGAGCGTGCCTTTGAAGCCGGCCATGACGTTTCGTACGCGGGTGCTTTACGTGAAGCAGGTTGAACCGGGCACGAGTGTGAGCTACGGCCGAAAGTACGTGGCCAAACGGCGAACGCGAATTGCCACACTGCCGGTAGGTTACGCTGATGGTTACAATCGGCTGTTGTCCAACCAGGGTGAAGTGTTGATTCGTGGCCGGATCTACCCGGTGGTTGGTCGTGTTTGCATGGATCAGATCCTCGTGGATCTGGGGCCGGACAGTCCAGTGGAACCGGGCGACGACGTGGTGCTATTCGGGCGGTGCGGCGATCGGGAGATCAGTGTTTACTCAATCTGTGAAAAACTGCACACAATCCCGTACGAAGTGACATGTTGGGTTTCGAAGCGGGTCCCGCGGGTGTACGTTGGAGACATCTCGCAGCGAGTAGTGGACAATTCCTGAGGCGGAGCTAAGAATCGACACGGGCTTACAATGACGAAACCGACGGACGACATCCGACGCGATTACGAAGAAGAATTGAACGAGCTCATGCGCATCCGGCTGGAGAAGCTACGCCGTTTGCGCGAGATGGGTGTAAATCCGTACCCGTACGCCTTCAAACGTACGCATCGCTCGCGTGAGGTTCTGGACAACTTCGACCAGCTCGAGGGCGAGCGCGTGGCGGTGGCGGGCCGCATCATGTCGAAGCGGTTGCATGGCAAAGCCGGATTCGCACACATCGCCGACGCCCACGGGCGCATCCAGATCTACGTGCGCCTGGACGAGGTCGGTGAGCAGAAGTACGAGCTCTTCAAGTTGATGGACATTGGGGATTTTGTTGGGGTTCGCGGAGAAGTTTTCCGCACGCGCACCGGGGAGATCACAGTGAAAGTTCAGGAGCTGGAGCTCCTGTCCAAGAATTTGCGGCCCCTACCCGTGGTTAAAGAGCGTGTGGTGGACGGCAAGCGCGAGGTCTACGACCCGTTTTCGGACGTTGAACTGCGCTACCGCCAGCGCTACGTTGACCTGATCGTGAACCCCCACGTGCGTGAGGTGTTCATCAAACGGTCCAAGATCATCTCGGCCATGCGGCGGTACCTGGATGACCGGGGCTACCTTGAAGTGGAGACACCCATTTTGCAGCCGATCTACGGTGGTGCTTCGGCCAGACCGTTCATCACGCATCACAACGCCCTTGACATCGATTTGTACCTTCGAATCGCTGATGAGCTCTACCTGAAGCGCCTGATCGTCGGTGGTTTTGAGGCCGTGTACGAGATCTCCAAAGACTTCCGGAACGAGGGCATCGACCGGTTTCACAACCCCGAGTTCACAATGATGGAGTTGTACGTGGCCTACGAGGACTACACCTTCATGATGGATTTGGTCGAGGAAATGATCGGGACAATTGCCCAGGATGTTTTGGGCACGCTTCAGATCGAGTACCAGGGCCAAACGATCAATCTTGAACCGCCCTGGCCGCGGAAGCCCATGTTCGAGGCGCTCGAAGAAGCGACGGGCTACAACCTCTACGGCAAGTCGGAAGGTGAGCTTCGTGAAGTCGCCGGGAAATTGGGCATCGAGGTGGAGGCGGCCTGGGACAAGGGGAAAATTCTCGACGAGATCTTCAAAGAGAAGGTGGAGCCCAACCTGATTCAGCCGGTTTTCATCACTGACTACCCGATCGAGCTGTCGCCCCTGGCCAAGCGACACCGGAACGACCCAAACCTGGTGGAGCGGTTTGAACCGTTTGTCGCCGGGCATGAAATCGGGAACGCGTTCTCGGAACTGAACGATCCACTGGACCAGCGCGAACGTTTCGAGCGCCAGATGGAGTTACGGGCGCGCGGCGACGACGAGGCGCAGGTTCTGGATGAGGATTACCTGCGCGCTTTAGAGTACGGCATGCCTCCCACGGCGGGTCTCGGCATTGGCATCGATCGGCTTGTGATGTTGCTGACCAATCAGCCGTCGATTCGCGACGTTTTGCTCTTCCCGCAAATGCGGCCCGAACGGTCATGAGGTACGAGCTTTTCATCGCCCGTCGCTACCTGCGTACAAAACGTAAGACGGGCTTCGTTTCACTGATTGGCTGGTTCTCAATCATTGGGATCATGATCGGCGTGGCAGCCCTCGTGATTGTGTTGTCGGTGATGAACGGGTTCGAACGGGAGGTCCGATCCCGGATCATCGGTTTCGATGCCCACATTCGTGTGCGTACGTTTCACGACCGTGGCATTGATGACTGGAAAGAAGTTGCGTCCAAGATCCGTTCGATCCCGCACATCGTGGGGATGACACCCTACATTTTCGACAAAGCCCTGATTCGGAGTGCCTCGGAGACTGAGGGGATCATCATCAAAGGTGTAGATCCGGAGACCGTGGACCAGGTGGTGGACATCAAGAAGCAAATGGTCTACGGGTCGCTGGATTTTTCCGAAAAGCCGGTTGTGGAAGGGGGGCGCCCTCTGCCCGGCATTGTGCTGGGTTTCAATCTGGCTGACCGTCTGGCCGTGAGTGTGGGTGACAAGGTTGTACTCATCAGTCCGGCCGGCATCACCGGAATTTTCGGGCAAATTCCACCGATGATGCAGTGCCGCGTGACGGGTTACTTCGAGACGGGTCTTTACGAGTACGATGACACCTTCGGCTACATCTCGCTGTCCGCTGCGCAGAAACTCTTCAAGATGGGCAAACGCGTGACGGGCATTGAGGTTCGCGTGGACGACCTGGATCGCGCGGATGAGGTGGCGCGCAAGATCGATGACATTCTCGGCTACCCGTACAACACGCTCACGTGGTTTCAGCTCAATCGCAATCTGTTCGCGTGGATGCAGATCGAGAAATGGGCAGCTTTTGTTGTGCTCAGTCTCATCATCTTGGTGGCCACGTTCAACATCGTCAGCACGCTCATCATGGTTGTGATGGAGAAAACCAGGGACATCGGCATCCTGAAGTCGATGGGTGCCACTTCCCGCGACATTATGCGCATTTTTGTCTTCGAAGGGGTGGTGGCAGGCGCCATCGGTACCGTTCTGGGTCTGGTCATCGGTTACCTGCTGTGCTGGTCACAGCTTCGGTTCAAGTGGTTTTCTTTGCCTGCCGACATTTACATCATCAACAAGCTGCCAGTAGCCATGCGAATACAAGACTTTGTGATGGTTGCGGTGGCTGCGCTGTTTCTTTCCTTTGTTGCTACCCTGTACCCCTCCTGGAAGGCGTCCAGACTTGATCCTGTCGCAGCCATTCGTTACGAGTAGAGCATGATCCAGGAACGGAAAATCATTTTGTCGGCACGAGGTATTCACAAACACTACCCAATGGCCCGGGGGCAGTCGCTGCATGTGCTCAAGGGCATCGACCTGGATATTCACCAGGGAGAAATTGTGGCAATCGTTGGGCCTTCAGGTGTGGGCAAGAGCACGCTACTCCACATTCTTGGTGCGCTGGATCGGCCGACTGCCGGTAGTGTTAGCGTGGATGGTGTGGACGTGTTCTCGATGGACAACGGCCAACTCGCTGCTTTCCGGAACCGCACCGCCGGTTTCGTGTTCCAGTTTCATCACTTGCTACCGGAATTCACGGCTCTGGAAAACGTCATGATGCCAGCCCTGATTGCCGGAGTGGACCGAAGACGTGCTGAACGACGGGCCTTAGAGCTGCTTGATCAGGTCGGTTTGCGCGATCGTGCTGGGCACCGGCCGAATGAGCTCTCCGGCGGCGAACAGCAGCGGGTAGCGGTGGCCCGGGCGTTGACCAACAGTCCCAAACTGCTTCTGGCGGACGAACCGTCGGGTAATCTGGACGCCCAGGCGAGCGAGCACCTGCACGACCTGCTGTGGAACCTGGTGCGCAGGGAGGGCCGTACACTGATCATTGTGACACACAACCTGGAGCTTGCGAAGACGGCGGACAGGGTAATCGAGCTGTGGGACGGTCGGATCAAGTCGAATAAGGAGGTGGTTGTGTAGCCTCTTGGAAATTCGCGTGTCCACAACCCCTGCGTGTCGATTGCTTTGTGTTCATTTTTCGGTTAAAACCAGCTTGGAATCTGCCGAACTAAAGGTAGGCTCGAGCGCGCCGATCGACTGAAAGCGGACGCAGGTGGGGAGGACAGAGAAAACCATGCCCTTCGGGTTGTGAGGTAGGACACGGCGGGGGCAGGCCAGACGTGTATTTTTGCCGTACGTGCCCGGAACGGAAGAAGTCGGGAACGACCTTTCTTTCGGGCAGGTAAAAGATGTGTGAGAGAACGAAGAACGGACCTGACTTGCTCAGGATCATTTCTACTACGGAGTTGATGACGCATGAAGAATAATTTCTCAAGTCGCGTTCAAATGGTTATTCAGTTTGCCCGGGAAGAAGCTCTGCGTCTCGGGCACGATTACATTGGCACCGAGCACATTCTCCTTGGTTTGATTCGCGAGGGGGAGGGCATTGCCATCGAGATCTTACGCGATCTCGGTGTTGATCTGGAGGAGCTGAAACGGTCGGTGGAAGACGCGGTGCGTGCCACCGGCGAAACGATGACGATCGGAAACATCCCTTTTACGAAACGAGCTGAGAAGATCCTCAAGCTCGCTTACGTTGAAGCGGACAAGTACAAGTCGGACATCATCGGTACGGAGCATCTGCTCCTTGCCCTTGTGAAGGAAAAAGAAGGGGTTGCGGCTCAGATTCTCCAAGCTTTCGACGTTACTTACGATGCGGTCAAAAACGAGCTGGAAAATATCCTTCGTGGTTCGCCGTCGACACAAGAGGTGAGCCAAAAACGCACGAAAACACCCGCACTGGATCACTTTGGCCGCGATCTTACCGAACTCGCCCGAAAGGGTGAGCTGGACCCGGTCATCGGACGGGACAAGGAAATTGAGCGCGTAGCCCAGATCCTGAGTCGCCGCAAGAAGAACAACCCGGTGCTGATCGGCGAACCAGGTGTCGGGAAGACGGCAATTGCCGAAGGTCTGGCGCTGCGGATCGTGGAGAAAAAGGTACCCCGGGTGCTCCACAACAAGCGGGTGGTCACTTTGGACCTCGGCGCCATCGTTGCGGGTACGAAGTACCGTGGTCAGTTCGAGGAGCGCATCAAAGCGATTTTGAACGAGCTGGTTAAGGCTAAGGACGTAATTCTGTTCATCGACGAGTTGCACACAATCGTTGGCGCTGGTGGAGCCTCAGGCTCTCTGGACGCGTCGAACATGTTCAAACCGGCCCTTGCGCGTGGCGAACTGCAATGCATCGGTGCCACGACGCTGGACGAGTACCGCCAGTACATCGAGAAGGACGGGGCTTTGGAACGGCGTTTCCAGAAAGTGATGGTCGACCCGCCGACGCCGGAGGAGACGTACCAGATTCTGAAGGGGCTGCAGTCGCGCTACGAAGCGCACCACCGTGTGAAATACACGGATGAAGCGCTCCGCGAAGCCGTGCGCCTGTCGGATCGGTACATCACGGACCGCTACTTGCCAGACAAGGCCATCGACGTGATGGATGAAACAGGGGCCCGGATTCACCTGGCGAACATCCGGGTGCCCAAGGAGATCACCGATCTGGAAGAGGAGATTAAGAAAGTCCGGCGCGAAAAGGAAGCGGTGATCAAAGCGCAGGAGTTCGAACGGGCCGCCATCCTGCGGGATCGGGAGAAGCAGCTACACCGCAAGCTGGAAGAAGCCAAAGAGCGTTGGAAAGAGGCCGAAGAGGAGATCGTTGCCACGGTCACGGAAGAGGATGTTGCCGAAGTCGTCTCGATGATGACCGGCATCCCGGTGCAGCGGGTGGCGCAGTCCGAGACGGAAAAGCTCCTCAAGATGGAGGAGGAGCTGAAGAAGCGGATCATCGGTCAGGATGAGGTAATTCATTTGATCTCGCGCGCCATCCAGCGAACTCGTGCTGGGCTGAAAGATCCCAATCGGCCAATCGGGTCTTTCATTTTCCTCGGGCCAACGGGCGTTGGTAAGACTCAGCTTGCGAAAGAGGTTGCGCGCTACCTGTTCGAGAATGATGAGGCCCTGATTCGAATCGACATGTCCGAGTTCATGGAGAAATTCAGCGTGTCTCGTCTAACAGGGGCGCCTCCTGGCTACGTTGGCTACGAAGAAGGGGGGCAGCTCACAGAGCGCGTGCGACGGCACCCGTACTCGGTGGTGTTGTTCGACGAGATCGAGAAAGCTCACCCGGACGTGTTCAACATTTTGCTCCAGATTCTGGACGAAGGACACCTGACAGACGGTCTCGGGCGCAAAGTTGATTTCAAGAACACGATTCTGATCATGACGTCGAACCTGGGTACACGGGAAATCAAACGCGGTGGTGGACTCGGGTTCGGCAAATCGGAAGAGGCGGGCGACTACGACAACATGCGCGACAAGATCATGGAAGAAGTGCGGCGGGTGTTCAACCCGGAGTTTGTCAACCGCGTGGATGAAATCGTGGTGTTCCGCTCGCTGAACCGCAACGACATGATGAAGATCGTGGACATCGTGATCGACGAGATGCTGAACCGCGTCTCGGAGCGGCAGATCGAGGTCCGGCTGTCACAGTCGGCCCGCGAGTTTCTGGTCGACAAAGGTTTCGACCCCGTGTACGGTGCCCGGCCTCTGAAGCGCACCATTCAGCGTTACGTACAGGATCCACTCGCGGAGGAAATCCTCAAAGGACGCTTCACGGACGGTAGCATCATTGAGGTGCAGCGGTCCAAGAAAAAGGACGAACTGATTTTCAAAGAAGTCGGGCGGCTGGAAATCCCGGCGGATGAGAAGAAGGAGGCCCCCGAGGACAAGGAGGCTCCTACGCCAACGGAGAGCCTGGAGGGGTAAGCCGCCGGCTAAGATAAACCGACACTCAGAGCCCGAGGTTGCTGCCTCGGGCTTTGTTCGTTGGGGGTGTGTTGATGAGCCTTGCGTGTCCGTTCTTGGGTTGGAAAATCAAGCCGGGGAGGTGAAAGGGTGGCCGTGGAACTGGCGGACTGGTTTTTGGATTTCGTCGTTCGCGTGAAGAACCTGAGAGGGGTGGTCGTCCCTGGTTCGACCAGTGAAAGCGCTGTGTTGCCTGGCCTTCAGTGGATTGGTAAGCATTTTCGGTACCGCGACATTGGGTTCACCCCGGTTTCTCTTGAGCGAGTACCGAAAAAGGTGCGAGAGCGACTCAGTAAGAAACCGTTCGCACCGGTGAGCTTACCGTCCAGTGCGATGCAAGAAGTCGCAACGGCAACGCGACCACCGGACGTGAGTGACGGACTGTGGGAGCAGATTGTGACCGCTTCTGCTTATGCCTGTCCGCTTGTACTTGTTCAGACGCTGGAAGAAGTTGTTCCGAAAGATTTCTGGGTGTTCGTCGTCCGCGTAGGCGAGCCTCTTGAGCCTACTTCGGCCAAATTTCACCTGCGTGTTTGCGACTACGCCGCTCTGGATGCCTTCGGTCCGACAACGAAGGGATTGCTTGAGACCGTTGCCGATAGAGCCGGTGGTCTGGTGGGCTTGCTTCACGAAAGGCGCAAAAACGCGTTGGAAGACGGTGAAAAACGTTTCTGGCGGTTGGCTGAAAACAGTGGCGAGACAGCAGTGGTGGCGGTACTTGACCCCCTTGGGCCAGCCTGGGCGTCGAAACCGGAGGCGGTGGTTGCAGCAATTAAGAAGCACGGGGCGCTCGCAGCAGCTCTGTTCTCGCTGGTGCCTGCGTTTGTTGTCTTGCCGGGGGTAACCGTCGAGAGTTAGAGGGGATGGCATTGGGGAGCGCTTGTCGAGGGTGTGTCGACAAGAAGCGGCAACACGAACAATCGTTACTGGATCGAGAAAGCCCTTCGGTACCGATCGGGAAAGCAGGTTTTGCCGTTAGAAAGCGTACACGTTGATGGTCCCGCCAAAGTAAAGGCCACCCACGCTGTTGGCTTCGAAAGCCGCCGTTTTCTGAGCCCCCGCTGAACTGAGCTCAAATTGCCACCCCAGGCTGACCCTCGGCACCAGAAAGTACTCCACTTCCGTCATGATGAAAAAACCGGTAGCCGTGGAAGAGCACTTACCCATCACCGGAAACGGAGAAGGCTCCTTTATCCTGTGGATCGACAGACCGAACCCCACCTGGGACTGAAAGCGGCCTGCTCGGCCACCCCCGGTGCCAACACCGAGATTGAAAATGGTTTGTTGCCAGGTGGTTGAGCAGGAAGACGGCGATCCAGGCGGTTGAGTCCCGGCTTTTTTCTCCTGGCTGAGGTGCCGCACGCTGATCAGTACGGGGAACCCCTTCACTTTCAGCTGTGCAAGAAACCCTGCCGGGAAGGCCCAGCGGGACGCGTAGGTTTCCGGAAAACGGTCGTGAGAGATGCGAAAGGCCCCGTAGGTCGCTGCGAGACGCAAACGATTCTCCGGCATGAGGAAAAAGCCGCCCCAGGCAAAAAGTGTCTTGGGGATGAAGACGAGTACTGACAAAGCAAGCGCCAAAAGCGCTATGCGCGTTCTGCACCACGTGGAGAGGATCTTCATGTCAACTCCGTGAGGTTTTGCACAGTCCAGAAGGCCTGAGAAGCGTAACGCCGCAGGTCGGTTCTCGTTCTCTCGCTTCGAGAAGGAAGCGCGGGAGCTCCGTGGCCTGATCTACAGAGCCGTTTGAAGCTGCCAGCAGTGCGCCGACTGCGCCAGGGGTAGAAGCCCGGTTGTGGACCAGAACAGGTTTTTCCCGCCCGGGAGTAAGGCTCGCTGTTGGCCTTAGCGGGATGTCTGTTCAAAGGGTTTCGGTGCGTAGCGAATCTGGTGCGTCTGGACTAAACGTTGGTTTCGACGGGCTTTTCCGGAACTTTGCCCTGCCGCAGGTAAGTCCTCAAGAGGTCGACCTGGTGAACCTCGCCGAGAACGATCAGGCGGTCGCCTGCGTGCAGCACGGTTTGCGGGCCGGGGTTCAGCTCGAACTTGCGGCCGGTTTTCCTTCGAATGGCGAGCACGATTAGGCCCGTGCGCTGGGGAATCTGCAACTCGCGCAAGATCTTTCCGATCAGTGGTGAGTCGTCGGGGACGTCGATTTCTTCCAGCCGCATCTCGACCTCACCGCCCCGCATGATGATTTCGAGGAAATCCACAACCGACGGCCTCAAGACCACCGAAGCCATTCGGAGCCCTTCGATCACGTTTGGCGAAATCACGTGATTGGCGCCGGCGCGGACGAGCTTTTGCTGGGTGTGAGGATCCACAGCGCGCGCCACGATGTAGAGACTGGGGTTGAGTGCTCGGGCGCTGATGACGACGAACAGGTTGTCGGCATCCTCTGCCAGGCTGCTAATCAGACCGCGGGCGTGCTGGATGTTGGCAGCCACAAGAGTCTCGTCCTTTGTGGCATCTCCTTCGATGATGGGTAAGTCGGGAAAGGCCTCATTGAGAACCTGTACGTGATCCGGATCTCTTTCGATGGCCACAAGCGGCTGGCCGACACGCTGGAATTCTTCAATCACCTGGCGACCCGTGTCGCCTGCGCCGCACAGAATGACGTGGTCGCGCAATTTCTGGATTTGTTTCAACATGCGGCGGCTCCTGAAGGCTTTGTGGAGCTCCCTTTCGACGTAAAGACTTGTAACCGATGCCACGAAGACGGAAACGACGATCAAACCGAAGAAAATCAGGGCCATGGTGAAAACACGGCCCCAAAGGTTTAGCGGACCGATCTCTCGGTACCCGACGGACGCGATCGTGATCACGGTCATGTAGATCGAGTCGATTGGGTTCCAGCCCTCGATGAGCATGTAGCCGAACGTGCCAATCGCCACGAGTCCGAAGAAAAGGAGCAAGACGGTCTTCACCTTGCCCCACACTTCGGTCACGTCGCGGGCGAGCAGCTCGCGAGGACTGAGTTCAGGAATGGGTTCGGTCATGATGCTGAAGGTCCGCTTGTTCGAACGCAAACTCTGCACGGTGCGCCGCGGATCTGGAGGCCCGTGAGGACAGGCGGGCGCGATGACGTGGCCGCAGCCGCCGAACCAGGGAATCCAGACGTCGGCGAATTCTGTCGCGTTGACCGAAGACAAGAACACCGAGGATCAACCCAAAGACGTCGGCCACGAAATCCAACACCTCGGGGTACCGACCGGGTACGAAAGATTGGTGAAGTTCGTCGCTGATCGCGTACAGCGAACCGACGACGAGAACGAGAATAAGCGCGAAGTCGCGCAGAACACGGTTGCGTTGGTAGTAGAAAGCCCT
>CAZXXS010000035.1:0-93646 GCA_964644845.1 uncultured Cytophagia bacterium
CCCCCCTCGAGCTTGTCAACCGTTTTCTTCGGTTTCCGCTGCCGGGCACGAAAGGGACGGCGCCAAAGCGTGACCCGGTTTTCAGCAAGTTTCTCCGAAGAGCCGAACCGCAGGAGCACGGGGGACGCAGAGCCCTGCGGAGCCACTTTCGCTCCGGGAACGGGCGCGGGGGTCTGCTTCTCGCGCGGGGGAACACGCTCCACAGAACTGTGCGAACGAACGAAGCCGCTGCAGTTTCGGGCACGCCGTCAGGTTCATGCGCCCCCCCTGGCGTTCTTCCCGGTTTGGTGGTGAGCCCGTGCGCGCTGCAGCCAGGCGGGATTCGACTCTCACCGCACAAGCCGCCAAGGGCGCGAAGGAATTCGTGGACCGGGGCGGAGCCAAACGGCCCTCCCCGGCCACGCGCTCCCAACGGCCGCTTTCAGTCCGAAGGACCAACAGCCCGGCGAATCCCGGAAAGAACGGACTGGGAGGTCCAGCGCAGCTTACGGGGACGAGTTCAGCCCCGTGGCGCTGTCTATGGGCGCAGCAGCCTCGCGTCCTCCAGGTTCTAACGCGCCCTTCTCGTCTCCAATGTGCTTTTTCCTTGGCGTTCTTGGCGACTTTGCGGTGAGTCCATTGCCATTCCAGCCCGGCGCGATTTGACTTCAACCGCACAACGCGCAAAGGGGGCCAAGAAGTCTGCGACCCGGGGGCCGGACCATCCAGGCTGAACCGAGGCGCACGGGTCGACCCTCAGAAAAGCGCTTGCGACCCGCGCCGGTGGCTTTCCGGTTTGTCACCCGCCCCGTTCTCCCGCCTGCGCGTTGTTCACCCTCGCGTCCTTAGCGATTTTACGGCGCCTCGGTCGCCCTTCCAGGCCCGGACCATCTCTCTCCCCGCCGAATCCCCCATCCCCAGTCCTTTCTCCAGTCGCCCAGCGGGCGCCGTCCGCATTCGCCTGGTTCGCCTTTCACCACTACTTTAGCAGCAGGATCTTCCGGCATTGCCTGAACCGACCGGCCTGCAGTATGACCAGGTACACGCCACTGGGCATCTCACCGGCCCGAAAAGCCACCTGGTACATTCCCGCATCGCGGTACCCGTTCGCCAGGTGCGCCACAACCCGCCCGGTTAGATCCATTACCTGGAGCTTCACGAAAGCACCGTTCACGATCCGGTAGGAGAGAACCGTCGTCGAGTTGAAAGGATTCGGAGCGGGTGGAAGCAATTCCGTCGCACCCTTGGCGGACGGCTGGCCCGGTTGGGCTTGCCGCCCGCCCGCACGTGAGCCCGGCTTGGCGGCGGTGTCCGTGTTGATGACCACGGTATTGGACGGGTCCGATTCGGGCGAATGGGCCGCCCTGGCTGTCACATAGTAATAGCTCGGATTCCCGAATTTCAGAATTCTCACCCCGGTGTCGGTGAACTCCGTCTCGGCAATCGGCGCCGCGTTGACTTTGTGGTAACCATCGCCGACATCGCGGTAGACATCGTAGGTGAAAGTGACCCCCGAAGGGTGGACAGGAGCATCCCAAGAGAAGTGCGGATGCTGGCCCACTGACCCGGAGTTTGTGCAGCGGAAATTGAGTGGTGCAGTTGGCTGGAGCCACGTGGGATCGTTGTACAGGTCGATGTGAGTGACCTCGGTTGACGTGCCATCCCAGTAGAATTTGTCATCAGCACGATCGTATACCACATACTTGTCTCCTGTGAACCAGTAGCCGTAGCAATCGACATACAGTTTTGCGTTTCCGCCTTCGACGGAGATGGTGTAGGACAGTTGCTCCCCGTACAGTTCGGCCCTTCCTAATCGTGGATATTCCGGGGGCGCATCATCGCTGGAGTCCCATCCTTTGAGGGTTCCTTGATAGTCACCTTCAATGACCAGATCTACCGGATCGGTGAACTTGGGCTCGACAGTGAGGTTGCCCTCGGGATCCCAGGCCGGGGAGCAGTTCAGCTCAGTGTGGAAGACAAGCCTGGCTCCCCCGGTATTGCGCGTTTTCAGGAAGATTTCCAGCTTGAAACTGGCGGTCTTCTGGCACAACCCGGATCTCCACAGAGTCGCCATCAAAGTAGTCGCCAGCGAGCCCAACAACGGAAACCTTCTCCGCATGGACATTCCACCTCCTTCTTGTCACTCAATTGAGTAGACTTTGTCTCCGCCCGGTGCGAACCAGCTCCCGTAGACCATCCTTCCCCATGCAATTGCGGGCGATGTTCCGCGCGGTGGGTCGCTCTCGAGGAGACTCTCTGAGGTGCCGTCCTGAGAGATCGAGCGCAGCGTTGCGTTGCCAACACCGGATGCACGGGAGAGAGCGAATACGGCCCCCGGGGGAACCACGATGAGCGACGCCACGGGATTCGCAGCCCAGGCAGCGGGTAGTTCCCAACGGATTTTGCCCTCGCAGTCAAACGAGAGAAGCACCCACTCCGTACCGCTCCGCCCGGCGAATGCGTAGAGATTTCCACGCTCGTCCACGGCCATCTCCAGCTCAGTGGTGTAGGCCAAATGGGCGGTCCACCGGACTTTCCCCTCCGGGCTCAAACAATAGATCCCCGTCCGGGGCGCCTCCGCCGAGCCTTTGCCCCCGCCCGCGGAAATGTACACATTTCCCTGATTGTCCACCAACGGGGTGCTTAGCACAGACCCGGTGTACCGCTTCCACTTCACCTCTCCTTGTGCTGTCAGGGCCGCAACACCAGCGGTGTCGGCTGCCGCACCGGCCAGGAAAGCCACGTAGAGCGTCTCGCCATCGGGCGAAATCGACAGACCCGGACCCGGATCAAAACGGAGCGCGTGCGAGGACCACATCAAACCACCGGAGGGATCCAGCGCGTACAGGACGTGATCACCCGCGACGAAGTAGACGGCGCCATCCCGCCCAATCCCCGCTGTGCTGCAGTAGATATCGCTTCCCGTGTCGAACGTCCACTTGAGCGTCCCGTTAGCATTGACGGCGTAGAAGAGTCCGTCCCGGGAACCGACGTAAATCGTCCCGTCAGCCCGGACCAGGGGTGAACAGCCGTGGTCCGGGGACGCGTGAGACCCTTCACGTTGCAATGGGAACTTCCACTTGAGCCCCCCTTCCCAGCTAACAGCGTAAAGGAGTACAGGACATTCGCCATCCGAAGAGTCGTACGCGGTCACGAAGTACAGCGTGGAGTCAGGACCAACCACGACCGACGTGGCGACCGGACCTCCCGTGGGCAACTCCCAGGCCATTTTCCCTTTGGCGGGTCCGCGAGTAGTCGCTCGTCCGGTGGATTGCGGATCGTGGTGGTGCATCGGCCATGGGCTGTCCGCCAGGCTGGGCCAAGGAACCGGCGTCTGGGGGCACACCGCGCCGCCCTGGCTCGGCTCCGGCGGGTAGACCTTGCGGCATGCCACCAGAGTCGCAGCGCCAAGCAAGAGCACGGCGGCTATTCTCCGAGCAGCTCTCAGCATGATATTCTCCTTGGTCAACATTCGATCATCTCCATCCGTAACAAGCTAAAGCCCGGCCCCCATCCGCACACACCTCACGGACGGAAGCCGGGCTTTCCCTTGTTCCACTGGGCGCACGGCATCTTCTCCCCCCGGCGCTCACTGGAAAACCACCCCACCCGAACATGACTCTCAGCTCCGTTGCCCCTCGGTTACCCTCTTGCCTGGCGGGCATCCCTGCCCGCACTCTCGCTACAACCGAAACTTACTACCGCACCCCGAGTTTGTCAAGCGTCTTTTGCCGCGAGGGAATCCCCGCAGTTTTCGTCCCAGCAGGAATGGGACTTCCAGTCCGGGCCCTGGCCGCTGAGAAGTCTGCCGTAGCACACCTGCTCTTTCAAACACCCGCTCAGCGTAACCTCCATTTTTCCACCTCCGGACCGCCACTGCCTCACTGATTTTCATTGCCTGAAACATGGTACAGCAAGCCCGAACCGAAATCGAACAAACACCTCGCTGCCTCGACTTGCGTTGTCAGCCGCGATTAACCTTCCTGCCCGAAAACATTTCTCCCCTGTTTGTCTTCCGCCTTTGGTTCGCCGATGACATGTCCGCGTGCGCTCGGCGCCCCTCCGCAGCACGACACAACAACCACTGGCAGCGCCCAACCTCAGGCCGCCACCCTGCGTCCTCACCGATTCCGCTCGCACGGAAACGCCTACACCCACCTCAACCCTTCACAGGGGCAACATCGGCTTCCTTTGCCGACTGCCGCTTTCCCACTGCTGGTAAGCTTCCAGCAGCGCCCGCACGGCCGCGTAGACCGTCGGCCCCGTCTCGGGCCCGAGAGAATTGATTTCGCCGTACGGTGACTTCTTTGCGTTGTAGAGGTACGGTGGTTTCTGATCCCACTCGCTTTGGGGGATGATGTAGCCGATTTCGTCGTTGGCCAGACCAACAAGAATCTTCATCTTTGCTTCCAGCAAGTCGAAAAGCGGCGGCACTTCGACGGGGGCCACGTCAAAATCGGCCCCGGCGGGATGCTCAATCCCTCCAACGACGATTTCCGGGTAGATTTCGCCCGGGATGCAAAGAATGGCCACTTCACCCAGGCGAATCAGATCCACTTCGGTGCGCAGTTTTTTCCAGCCGGCCCAACCGCGTTCAAGAACGCCCAACGCCCCACCAAGCTGAAAGTACGGATTGCTAAGAGCCACCTTGAACGTGCGCGCTGCGACACTCAGAACGGGAGCCTCCACCCGTACGGCCTTGTCCTGATTCGCAAGAACCTGGATGGCGAGGCTGAGCCCGATCGCGTCCGCCTTTTCGAAACTCGTTTCCGTCAGCTTTTCGCCCGTGAACGGGTGCACTGTCTCCGTGTGCAGGGGCGTCAGCAAGCCGCCCAGCGCACCGTTTACGTACACTGCGATTCCCCCCAATCCCTTGTACATCTGTTCGCCGTTCCAAACAACGCCACGCTCCACGTAGTCGCGAAAGTACCCTACGAAATCGGCCGTGATGAGCAAGTTGTCGCTTCCCAGAGCCTCCGGATGATTGGCCCACGCCAGCAGGCTGCCCTGCGGATCCCCGGTTTCTGCGTCCACAAAACGAAGCACCCGGACGCCGAGATCGTAGACGTAGGGAGGCCGCGTGTCGACCGCCAGCCCCTCTGGAATTTCGTCGATCTGCCACCGGGTAACCACCGTCGGACGCAGGCCATCCACTGCCTGGCCGATGGCTTTCACAACAGCTTCGTGAACAAACCGGCGGTACCGCGAATCGACACCACTGTGAAAGGGATCCCGTCCCCAGATGCCGATCAGATCCGGCACTTCGTGGTCGTGAATGGCGTGAATGACCACCTGGTCGATGCCCCATTCTTCCGGAACAAGTTCGCGGACATCCACCACGTCATCGTGCATGAAACCGATCGCGTCCAGGGCCACGAGGGCCAACCGCACACGGCCGTCGTCAAGAACCATCGCCCTGGCCCAGATGTCGTCGTGCACGCCGGCCGCCGCCCGGTCGTTGTGGAACCCTGCAAGCCAGATCGGGTCAAAACGCCCGTTCCCGTTGACGTCTACAAAAGAATCCCCCTTGGCCGGTTCGTAACGGGCGTTCCCGTCCACGTCCACAGCCCAGTCGTAGCCCTCCGGCGTAATCGAGGCCTTGCCAAAGCCCGCTTCGAGCTGACTGGCTGGCTGATTCGGATCCTCAGGCACAAAGAGGTTCAGCTCGTAGCCCCGGTGACGGTCGCGAACGTGCCACCCTGCCCAGGCAGCTACCCCCACAACCAGAAGCACCAGAACCAGCACAAACCACCGCAAGACACGCCAAACTTTCATGTTTTTCCTCCGACTGCGTCAGCTTTCCCAAGCCTCAAGCTTCCAATCCCGTTGTGCCACCCCAAATCCCAACGTTTGTCAACGCAAAACGGAAACGGCGAAGGTCACCACGCAGCAGTCCTTCCCCACCCCAAGGGCGCCCCGTTACGTGCAAAACCCCACACCTCAAGAAATGCTGACGCCGAGTCCCTGCGACGCCCGTTCAGCGACGACCAAAAGCCACCGTGGTTTCGCAAAGCCGTACGCGATCCGTGGCTTTTCGTCTGCCCGTGAAGGGCGTGGACCGGTCAGGTGGAACGCCACGCTCACCTCAGCAGAACCATTTTTCGAACCCGCCGTTCCGTCCCGAACTTCAGCAGACAGGTGTACACACCGCTGGCCAGAGTCTGGCCGGCGTCGTCCCGGCCATCCCAGGCAAGGCGAAATGAGCCGGGACCGCGCCGCCCGTCGAAAAGCGTCCGGACCCTTTGGCCAGCAGCATTGAAAATGAAAACCCCAAGCTGCCCCTGACGGGGCAAATCGATGCGAAGCTGAGTGGTGGCGTTGAACGGATTCGGGTAGACCGGGTACAGACCGAGTTTCCGGGGTAGCTGTCTGTCTGAACTGCCGGAAACGGTAGAAACGGCGAACGGTTTCACGTCAACCTGCGAAAAGACCACGCGAATCCGCTTGTCCGCAAGGCCCGCTGCGGCTGCCATGCCCACAAGCACCGTGGAGTCGAGTGGGACGTAGACGGTGTGCAACGGGGCTCCCCACGAAATTCCGTCCGGTGAGGCGAACGTACGCAGGCTGTCCCCTTGCCTCTCGACGCGGAGCCAGAGCGGCGTTTCCGTCGAGATTTCCCTGTGACCCGCAGACTTCAACCGTCCCCCGTCAGCGGCGCGCCATTTGGAAAACACGCCGTAGCGAGGCATGACAATCAGGCCGCCGAACGCAGCCTTGTCCGCCAACGAATTCCGAACCATCAGACCAGCCAAACACCCGCTGCCCAAATCCGAAAGTTCATCGAGGCGGGCTGTTACCGTGGCATCCCCCTGAAGAGGCTGGTAAACAAAATGGAACGAATCGCCCAGAAATGCGATCATGCCACTGCCACCCGCTCGCATCTCGAAACGACCGTTCTGGTAAACGGTGTACCCCGGCAGCCCAACACTCCCAACATCCGCAAACTGCCAGGGCGGTGGAACCAAGTGCTCCGACACAATCTCCACGTCGTCAATGCGGGCCCGAACCTCGCCGGCCCGTCCCTCACCGGAGTAGGCAACCAAAATCTTCTGCAAGGAGTGCCCCTCTGCAAATCGACCCACCCTGCACGTCACACGAGTCCAGCTACCAACCTCGCCCCGACCCGCGCTCAAAGGCAGGCTGTCGTCTGCGACAGGGCGGAGCTCTGCGAGGCAGGAACCATCTTCGAACAGAAGATCCACGAAAACCCGGCGTCCAAGCTCACTTGCAGGCCTTACCCAGTAGGAAAGCACCGTACTCTCCACCACCGGGAGGCTGAGACCCAGGACCTTGAATTTGACAGAAGCCGAATCAAGACCACTGTCCACAAACGCAACCTGCAAGGCAGCAACCCCGCTGTGGGCACCGACGTCCGCAACACGCTCACAGATCGGTTCGCTCTGACCCTGCAAAGCTCCCACGCCCCGACCAGCGAAAACAGCGTTTTCCCAATCCGGGAGCAAATCCCCGTCCTCCCAGCCAGTTTTCAGCTGAACACCCTTGCGAACCTGGCCCTTGTTGTAGTCGGCACTCAACTTGTTCCCAGCCTGGTTCTGAACAGCAAACGGCTTTTCAGCCCAGCTCGCCAGGATCTCGACCCGTCGTACGCCGGGGCCAATCAGGTACTGGGGTGTGTAGTCGCGCGTGATGGTCACGTTCACCAACCGGGTTTGTCCAGCACTCAAACGGAACGGGCCGTTCTTCGTGTGAATCTGTTGAATCTCCACCCGCCCGTCTCCCTGGAAGTCGATTGTGGGACCGTTCTTTTCTCCCCACGCGAGGATTCCAAAGAAACGCGCGTGCCCGGAAAACGCTGGATCCGTGGTAATCTCCCCGTACGGCGTTGCGCCCAGGATGACAAGCTGGCTGTTCACGAAATTCAGCAACGAGCCTTCCGGGCAAGCCAAGTGCACGGCACGGCTGGCAGCGTCCGTGCCGTGGAGAAAAACGTCTGCACGGCAGGGTCCTCCTTCGTTCGCAAAGGCCAGACCTTTTTCCGCCGCGTAGACAAACGTACCCATCACGTGCTCGTGCCCACACGCTCCGTAGCGAAAAGCCTCCAGGTTGGCCTGCTGGTAGGCACGGAGCGTCTCGAAGTCAGGCGCGGAAGCCACGGGGTAGCCGGGCGCGCGCAGCCAGTAGTGTGGGTTGAACTGCACGTTCTCGACCCACCCCTCGCCAGCATTCTGTCCCACCGAGATGCCTGTCTTAAGGGGTGAGCCGCCCACGTAGCTGATTACGTGCCCTTCGGACGGGAAAGACGCGAAGTCCAGCCCCTGGTAGACGTTGCCCAGCGAGACGTCCTTGACCCAGCAGCGCGGCCCCAGCGCCCGAATGGCCCACGGGTAGGCGTGCACCGCAGACGTAGTCTGCTCCGGGTACCACAAGCTGAGACCACGAACCCCTGAGCCAGCCTCGAGCGAAATGAAAGGATCCCCGCTTGGATTGTCTTTACCCTCGTAAACCAACAGAACCGACCCCTGGGAAACTGTGTGGTGCGGCACGTCCCAAATGCCGCGCAATTCCACTCCCGTAGGCACACGCAGATGGCCGTTGATTCTGTACCAGCCCGCAGGCACGTACACAGTACCACCGGTCTGGCCGGCGGCATCCAGAGCAGCCTGAAAAGCAGCTGTGTTGTCGGTTTGACCGTCGGCGACGGCGCCGTAGTCCTGAACAACGTACAGGTTGTCGCTGGGCGGACGCGGTGTTTCAGCCCACGGATGCGAAGCCACGTCCAGGCGTTCCAGATGAAGATTCTCCTGCGAGATCTGCACCTCGCCCGCGCTGTGGTTCTCGACGAGCGGCTTTCCCGGGTAGGCGTTGTCAAGGATTTGTGCGTCCGTTACGTTGCGTCCAAGTCGGATCTGTGTGGCCGCCCGCTTGAACCGACTACCCAGAACCGACAGCGAACCGCCCCCGACGTCCAACGCCGCGGCCGATTCGCCCCAGTTGTCAAACGTACAATTCTGAAACGAAAGCCTGCCTGTGGACTGCGGATCGGCCACAACCGCCGACGTTGGCTCGCCGCCGAAATGGCACGTGTTGAATTGCAACACGGAATCGAATTCCGGCCCCACCCGAACGCACGCGTTTCCCTCGCCGGGTGCAACCTCGAACGTGCACGCCGTGAAAATGAAACCGATGCCGTTCAGATCGTCCACCTGCAAGCCGACACGTCCGCCCAGCACCTTCAATTGGTACGCAACGCCGTTCGGTGCACCCTGGTCGGGGTACCGGAAAATCCGCAGGCCCACCCCGTAGCCGACCAGCGAGACGTCGGCCAGGTACTCCCAGTCCGAGCGAGCCATCAAGATACCCTCGCCGTGCTCACGCGTCCACGCGAGGATGTCTGTCTCCCCCGGAGCACCGGGCAAGCCGGATTCACTCCAGTAGCGTGGCCCAAAGTGCACGTTCATGATTCGGCCAATGTCCGTTGTGAACGACAACCAGATGCCCGTTCGCAACGGTGTTCCGTAGACGTTCCGCAGGTAGTGAAGCTCGTTCCACTCCGGGCCAATCTTGATGGCCTGGTAGGGGTTCACCAAAGTGACGTTCCAAATCGTCGTGTTGTCGCCTTTTCCAGACGGTGTTGGAGGGTTGCACAGAATCGTCCACGGGTACGGAATCACGTTCGGTACCGACTGGTTCGGGTACCAAATGCTAAGATTCCGAATCCCACTGCCTCGCTCCAGGCGCAGGAAAGGCGTCCCATCGGGTTCCCCAGCCCCGCCGACCGGCATCAGAATCGTTCCCTGCACACCACCGCCTTCCTCCGGACTGACCCATTCGCCCCGCAGGATCACTTTTTCCCTGACCAGTAACCCCCCTCCAAACCGGTAGCGGCCAGCGGGAATGAAGATGACAGCCCCACCTGCGGCAGCGGCCGAATCGATGGCCGCCTGAAACGCCGCGGTCGCATCGCCGTTTCCGTCGTTCGGCGCGTTGAAAGGCGGGTCAGTCACCACGATGCTCGCGATTGGCACGTCCTCCGATGGGAACTGAACGTCCACAACTCTCGGTTGGTAAGCGCCGTACGAGCTTGCCGGCAAAAGCAGTCCGACTGCCAGAACCCCAGACAGCGAGAACTCTGCGAACACTTTCCTTAGGCACGACACAACACGTGGCCTCATTGCTTCACCCTCTGCGGTTGTTGCGACATCACCTTCCTCACCGTCGCCAGATCACCCATTCACCACCCGTACCGTTCGGGCCCCCAGCTCTTCTTCACAATCTGCTGCTCGACGTACCAGAGGGAACCGTCCGGCACGTCTTCGGCAACGATGGTTCCCGGCCCAAGCACCGAGTACGGGCCAATTTTCACGCCCGGCAGGATGATCACATTGACACCCGTCCGCACGAAATCACCCAAGTAGGCTGCGTTGGCGCCAAACGCTGGTTTTTCCCGGTGGCCGCGCACGTTGTGAATCGTGTCGTCGTCGTCGAAGCGGAGGTTGCCACAAACTGTGGCGGCTCCCAGATCGGTTTTGGCTCCGATCACTCCCCAGTACTCCCCGTAGTGAAACGAAAACGCACCGTCGAACATGACTCCACCGAATTCGGCAGCATGCCCAATCACGCAACCGCTCCCGATCGAGGAGCCCTCTTCAACCTGAGCGTAGCGTCGGATCGTCGTGCGGCTTCCCACAGACGTGAAGCCGTCCAGGATTGCCCCATCCACGATTTCGCTGTTGGCACCAACCCACACCGGACCCTTGATTTTCACACCGGCCCCGATCTTCGCTCCAGGGCCGACAACAATCGGCCCTTCGATCTCAGCAGCGTCGGAGACGGTTGCCGTGGGGTCAATCCGGCTCTCCGTCAGGTGTTCACCTTCCCAGTGGAGCAACGTGAAGTTCGCTTCGAGCAGATGCCACGGCTTGTCCAGGTCGAACCACGGCTCCCGGATTTCGTGCGCCGCGACGGCACCCCCGTCGTCCAGAAAAGCGGCAAGCGCGGCCTCGAGCAGCAACTCGTCGGGCGGCATCATTCCCACCTGGACGTGCCGCATCTGGGATGGCTGGCTCGTCAAATGCTTTCTGAACTCAGTTGGAAGGACGAAAGCGCCAGCGAAGCGATGTGTGACGTCGTCCCGCGGATGGCCAAGAACCCTTCGAATTTCTCCGTCCCTGACCTCCGCGCAAAGCCACTCCTGGGGACGCTGATTGGCCAGGGGTAACACCCCAACAACCGGGTCGGTCGGGTGAGCCTCCGCAGCGCGGATCAACCCGGCCACACCTCCGCCCGTCCAGGCCGTGTCCCCGTACAGTACCAGGTAACGCCCCTCCACACAGGAATCCAGCGCACGTGCCAGACTCACGGCAGCCCCCGACTGATCAGGAACATCTACGAAGGTGAGTCCGTCGAAGTGCCGCAGCGCGTAGCGCACTTGTTCTGCCCGGTAACCCGTGACCACGACGATTTTGTCGACACCCAGTTCACGCAGCAAGCGCACCTGCCTGGTCACTGCGGGCTCGCTTGCAATCGGCAACACAACCTTGCTGTTGGTGGGAGCGTAGGGCCACATCTTTAGCCCTTTCCCCGCAGCCAAAATAATCGCTCCGTCGATCATCGGCATTCTACCCACTTTGTTCTTTCGTCCGATTCACCCTCCACACACCGTGGATCCAACCCACCCCGCGGCTGCAACCATTTCCGGTCCGTGGAGCACGTTAACTCCAACACGGCTTTTCCGGTTTTCTGTAACACCACCTCGAGCGTGTCCGGGCGCGACCACCTTTGTCGGCCCAAGGCGCCGCGAGCGAGGCAGAGCATTTGCCGTCTAACCTCCGGTTCGTGTGAGCCGGGATCGCGGTCAGCCAACGGCTCCACCCGAGCCTGACTTGTGGCACGTCAACCACGAAAGCGTTCAGAGCACGGGGCCACCCGGCCAAACCGATTCACCCATCCTACGAACCGAACTCGCCCGCCGGGGTCGCGCCTGACAAACCGGTCCCTTCACTGCCAGAGCAAAACAACTGTCTCGTACGAACCCAGGTCGACCCGCCGACCATTCCGACTCACGGAGCCAGGAAGTCCCCACAGAATTTCAGGCTGACCGGGGGGAAGCTTGCTGAACCGCAGCCAACACGTCTCCTCACGGTCACCCCCGTTAGTGACCACTGTGAGGAAAGCGTTGTCGGCCCTCAGCGTGCGTAGCAGACAGTCCGGCACACGGTTTTGGAAACGTACGGGGAGTTGCGCCAACCAGGGCTGCGCCATCTCGAGCAAAAACTTCGACAGCGGCCCCGAATCCGTCAGCCACGCACCCAGCCCAACAAGCGACGGCATCCAGAGCACGGTTCCCCGTCCGTACGTGTTTCGCACGGCCGTGACTCTGCCGGCCGTTTCCCCGATCACCACAGCGGAGCCGGGCTCCACCTCCCCTTCCCAGAGATGAGCCGGTAGCGTGACCTCTGGATCGCTCAGCTGCACCTGAAAGATCTGGTCCAGCAAGCGAATCTCCTTCAGCCGCGCCCCGAGCATGTCCGCCAGCGGGAGTTTTTCCAGGGCCCAACATTTACCTTCGGGGTCGTAGAGCCCGGTAAGTCCGGTGACCAGGAGTGTGTTTCCCCGGCGCACAAAATCCGCGATCTTTCTAGCCTGGCCCTCAGTGAGAACGGTCACGTGCGGCAGCACTACCAGCTGACCTGTGGCGTCGCTCTCCCAGGAGAAGTCGTGAATCTGTTTGACGCGCACAGGCACACCAAGCTCGGCGAACGCCTGGTAGAAAGCCAGCGCCGAAAGGAAATGAGCCTGCCGGCTGCGTCCAGGGAAGTCATCCCGGTGGTAGAACTGCTGTAGCGTCATCGTTTCCAGGCTCAGGATGACGGTAATCTGCGGTTGTACCGGCTTTGCCCTGGCGAAGAACTGGGAGTGGTCCTGGATCGTCGCCGCAATCCGGCTCGCGGTGCGAAGTCGCTCGCTCGGGCGTCCTTGAAAATCCAGCAGAGACCACTCGCCGGCCTCACCGCCTTTGCTCCTCGCGTTCAGAAGCCAGAAAATGACCCGATCAGCACCGGAGCCAAGGGCCGTCCACACCCACTGCGCGATGTCTTGCGTCGTGGGACAAAGGGGTCGTGTGGAGCTGTAGAGGTTGTTGCCGCCCTGGAGCTCCGTCACCCAAAACGGGTTGGGCTCGCTGCTCCCGTGGATCAGATCGCAGACGTAAGAAACACCCAGAGCGAACTGATTTCTTCCCAACAGACCGAAATGCCACGCTGGATGGATGCTGGCACCGAGGGAATTCAGGAAAGCTCTCCAGGCAGGCAAGTTGTAGCTCCGCTGAGCCAGGTTGCTGACCAGAGCGTGGGGGTTGACGTGAATTGGGTGGTTGGGATCGTGGGCACGGATTTGGCGCGCCACCCAGTTCAAGTACCAGGCCAGATGCTCGCGCCAAAATGTGTACCAGTCCAAAAAGCTAACTGGCCAGGTGAATCCTCCCTCAGTCCACCGCTGGTCGTACCGAATTTCGGAGAAGTCGCGAAAGTCCGTCAGCCAGGCAGCGTTGAGGGCCGCAATCGACCCGTACTTCGTGCGCAGCCAGTCGCGAAAGCGGCTGACGGCCAGCGAATCCGGACTCGGGGGCTGGCCGGGCTCGTTCATTGGCATCCAGGCGTCCAGAGCGGCGGAGGTCTTGAAGTGATCGACCACGTGCTGGATGTACAGCGCCGCCTCTTTCAGTCTGGTTGGTGTGGCAACGATGCTGGCGCCCTGTGTCCGGTACCAGAAGCCTCTGTGCGTCGGACCGAAGTCCGGTGTCAGTGTAGCAACAATTCGGACGCCGTACTTCTCCGCCGCGCGAAAAGCGGCATCGTACAGGGAAAAGTCCCAGCGGTTCGGCTCGGGCTCCAGGTAGTTCCACGAGAGGAAGACGCGCGCAACCGGCATCTGGTTTTCAGCCAGCGTAGCGAACCAGCGGTCGATTTGCTTCGGCGTTTGCCCCGGCTCGATCCAGATCTGAGCACCAATCAGGGGAACAGCATTCCCCGTCCCTTTGGCGGCCAGTGGCACTGCCACAAGCTCCAGCGCGAGCAAAACCACGAACCATCGTTTCATTGGCCCTCCGAGACTCATCCGGTTACCTGGTTCCTGGTGGCAGCGTGCCCTGCCTGTCGTTCAGCGCTCGTCCTTCGCCAAGACAAACGCCCAGAGCCGCCGGTCCCCCTGCGGCGCGCCCGGACATCACCCCCTGTCACAAGGCAACGCACTCTCTGCTCAGCCAAAAGCACGCGCGTCGCGGAAGTTCGCCCCCGGGCTTCCTCAGAGCAGAAAACTCAAGGGCGTCGTTTTGCCCAGAAGCCCGGAGCCAGGTCCTTGTCCGAAGCGCGACCTAAGCCGGTCGCTGCGGCACTCGAACGTTCACTCGTCGTCCACGCGTCCGCACCTGGGCGCCCACAACGCTGCAACTTTCTGCACCACAGAAATCTACCGGTAGCGGGCTAACGTCGTTTTTGAGAAATAAGCAAGCACTGAAGCGTTGACGACCGCACAGGACCGAACCAACCTAACCGCTTGACTTTCAATCGGTAAGGCACAGAAAGAAAAGCGAGCTACATTTGAATTTTTCCGGTTTTAGAATGGAACCAGGGCGCATTTCGGGAAGTAAATTGCAGCAATTCTGCCTGCAACGTCAAAGGAACTGCGGCTTTCCGGCCGGGCTCTGATGCCCGGCTGGGTGGCACTGCACTTTCCTGTGCAACGTCGTAGACGTGAGGGCCAGCATCGCTGGCAACAAATCTAACCAAATCGGACGGCAAGGGCAACCCCAAACTTAGGGCGCAGAATAATGCTCGACGCGACAACGACACGAAAGGCCCTGAAAATCTCTACAATCGAAGGCGCTGCAGCTACCGTACATCTGGTCATCACAACCGGCGCTTTTCTCACGGGTTACGCTCTGCTGCTCGGGGCTAACGACTTCGAGCTGGGCCTACTCTCAGCCATTCCCCTGCTGATGCAGGTCTTCCAGGTTCCAGGTGCCTACCTTGTCGAGAAAACCGGTAAACGAAAAACCGTAGCCACCTGGGGGCTCTTCCTCGGGCGAAGTGTGTGGTTGCCCATTTCCCTGATCCCCGCGCTGCCCGTGTCGCAACCGGTACGCCTGTTCATTTTTCTGTTCGGGCTCGCAGGGTTGGCCACCAACTTCGCGACGCCGGCCTGGGTCGCGTGGATGACTGACCTGGTGCCGCGACGTCTCCGAGGCCGCTACTTCGGCAAACGCAACCGGATCGTGGCACTGGTCACGATGGCCGTCAGTCTGCTGGCTGGTGTTATTCTGGACGCTGCCCGTGGGGCAAATCACCCTTACTTCGGCTACCTGACGCTGCAGTTGCTCGCAGTGGCCGCTGCGGGCACGGCATTCTACTTTCTGCGACGTCAGCCCGAACCTCCTTACCACGCCGAGTCGACGCCAGATTTCGCACACTACATTTCCCGCCCTTTGAATCACAGCAACTACCGCCGTGTCATTCTGTTCTACCTCTGGTGGGTGCTCGCTGTCGGTCTCGCAGCCCCGTTCTTCTCAGCACATCTGATCAAACACCTGGAGTGGAACTTCAAAAGCATCGCGTACCTTGGCATCCTGAGTTCCGCCACGTCCGTTCTGGTGCAACCCTGGTGGGGCAAGGCTGTGGATCGCTACGGCCACAAACCCGTGATCACCGTCACGGTGCTCGCCATCGCCCATCTGCCCCTGTACTACGCACTCTGCCCGTACCACGTGCGCTGGCCAATCTACGCGAACGCCCTGCTCGCCGGCGTCTTCTGGTCTGGCTTCAACCTGGCCATGTTCAACCTGGTCATGTACGCCTTGCCCAACAACGGCCGACCCGGTTTTATCGCCATGCACGCCGCCCTCAGTGGTCTGATGAATTTCGTTGCTTCCTCGCTCGGGGGCTGGCTGGCCGAGAGCCTCAGCAGCATCCACTGGCACGTGCTCGGGCTGACGGTGGTGAACTACCAGATTCTTTTCCTGCTCACAGCACTCCTCCGAACGCCGGGCTTGGCGATTCTGAAACGGATCGAAGAGCCAGAGGCAAAGCGTACAGGTGTGCTCGTGAGACAGGTCTTCATCGAGGTCAACCGACGCATGGGTTACGGCCGTCAACTCTTCGTTCTACCGATTGTGAACGGCCGCAGAAAGCTGCGCGCGGTAAAGGAACAGCGCAAAAGGAATCGAGAATCGCCGAGGTAGACCACGAGACCAAGGCAGGAAGGAAAAGGACCGTGCGAAAACGGGGCAACCAGCAGAGGAAGTCAGCAGGAGTCAGGTTCGAATTCCGGAAGTGTGACTTAAGCCGTCAAGGGTGAACTCGGTGCGCTCGAAAGAGGCCCCCACGTTCCCGCCAGAATGAAGAGGAAATTCTCCGCTCCAAGACGTGGTTGCCGTTCCTGCCGCGAACGCGACGGCTCCAACGCTGAATCCTAACTCGGAACCTCGGCGGTAGCTGTTCGCCTGACGAGTTCCGGAGCGGACGCGGGTCCACGCCGTGCGCCGGTAAGCAACCGACACCGGCCGGAACGAGGACGGCACAGGGTTGTGTTGTTCTCGTCCCCAGCACGCTCTCCAAATCCGCTCCATTCGGAACTCAGCCCCCGAGCATTTCAGTTTTCTCGCCGGAGCCTCCGAACACCCCGCTTGCGGGGGACTCACTGTCGCCGGTCGAGCGCTCCCAAAAGCAGGGTAAAGATTTTGAACTCGTTCGGTCTTCTTGTCCCTCTGAAAACAGGAGGGCAATCCTGAATTTCGGCCTTTCCCCTCGCCCAATCAGGCTTTGACGACGCCGCAGGCGAGGTCAGAGGCTGGGGAAAAAATGCGAGTCTGCCAACACCTGTTCCTTACCGCACCCGTTCAGGGACGCGTGCGGGGACTTTCGCAGCCCGCTCTTCCGCACGAAAGGCGGAAAACCCGGAGACGGCCTTCAGTACTCTAGGGCCTCCGGTCGCAGGGCCAAAAGTTTCCTGATTTCCTCGTTCGAGAGCTCCGTGAGCCACGTCTCCCCAGCGCCTACAACGCGGTCCGCCAAATCTTTCTTCCGCTCGATCATCCTGTCGATGTTCTCCTCCAGCGTGCCCACGCAGATGAATTTGTGAACTTGCACGTTTCTGTGCTGTCCGATTCGGAAGGCGCGGTCTGTCGCCTGGTTTTCCACAGCCGGATTCCACCAGCGGTCGAAATGAAACACGTGATTCGCGCGTGTCAGATTGAGCCCCAGGCCTCCTGCCTTTAGCGAAAGGACGAAAATGGGCGGGCCGTCTTTTGCCTGAAAAGCCGCGATCAACCGTTCGCGCTGCTTGCCTGGCACACCACCGTGCAGAAACGGTACCTCCACGCCAAACCTGTCGCTGAGGTAACGCTGCAACAGGGCACCCATTTTGGCGAACTGGGTGAAAATGAGCGCCCTGTCATCCACGGTCAGAATCTCCTCGAGCATTTCGACCAGTCGTGTAAGTTTGCCGGAACGGCTGTCCAATTTGCCGTCGTCACCCAGGTACTGGGCCGGGTGATTGCAAATCTGCTTCAGGCGCGTCAAGGTGGCGAGGATCAACCCACGCCGTTTCATCCCAGTAGTTTCCTCCAGCTGCTCTTCCATCTTGCGCAGCACGCCCTTGTAGAGCAGGCCCTGTTCCCTGGTGAGGTTGCAGTACACTTTCATTTCAAGCTTCTCGGGCAGGTCCGAAACGATCGAGCGATCCGTTTTCTCGCGCCGCAGGATGAATGGCCCAACCAGCTTCCTGAGCTGCGTGGCAGCCTGCTCATCGCCTCGCTTCTCGATGGGTGTAAGGAATGTGGTGCGGAAAGAACGTCGACTGCCAAGCCAGCCCGGATTCAGAAATTCCATGATGGACCAGAGTTCGCCCACGTTGTTCTCGACCGGCGTGCCCGTGAGTGCAATCCGGTAGTCAGCCCGTAGCGACCGCGCAGCCCGTGCCTGCTTGGTCTCCGGATTCTTGATGTTTTGTGCCTCATCCAAAACAACGCCTTGCCAGTCAACCTGACTCAGAATGTCCAGATCCTTTGCCAAAAGCGAGTAACTCGAGATGACAAGCGCCTGTTCTTGCGCCCGTTCTAAGAAGCTCCTGCTGCGGTCGCGGTCCGCACCGTGATGAACCAGCACCGGAAGCTCCGGTGTAAACCGTTCGGCTTCTCTTTTCCAGTTGTACACCACCGAAGTCGGACAAACCAGCAAGACAGGACGCCGCTCGCCTCTTTCCCAGTAGTACTGCACAAGAGCAAGCGTCTGAATCGTTTTTCCCAAACCCATGTCGTCGGCCAGACAAGACCCGAGCCCCCACTGGCTCATGAACACCAGCCACGAGAAGCCCGTGATCTGGTAACGGCGAAGTGCTCCAACAAAGCCCTTCGGCTGGGAAAGAAGTTCAAAATTGCGCTTCTCTTTCAAGCGCTCGACAAACGCTCCGAGCTGTTCAGGGAAGCGAATTTCCTGGACTTGGACGCCCTGAAGGCCGTGGCCGGGCGCGAGAACGGACCTCAACACGTCCCGCAGTCTGACCCTGGTAGTGCCCTTTCCCTGCGTCACCAACCGCAGGGGTTTGAAGTCCTCGTCCCGGAGGAAAACCCAGCGTCTCCCAAGCCGCACGAGTCCGGCTCTCTGCCCCACCAGCTTCTCGAGTTCTTCCTGGGTCAGGGGCTCACCGCCGACCGCTACTTCCCAGCGAAACTTGAGCAGTTGGTCCAGTTAGAGTGTTGGAGCAGACTGTTCCCTCGGCTGTAACAGCTCACCCCGAAACGTGAGTAACCGGATGTCTTCCGGTCCCCTGAACCAGGCTGGCAACCGGAGTTCGAAACCAAGCTTCTGAAGCTCCGGAACGACGTACTTCAGAAAACGACCTGCTTCTTCAGACGAGAGAAAGAACTCCCCTGGGTGACCAGGCGTGTAGCCGGGGTTACCGTAGGCGCCGGTCGGCCTGAAAAGAGCTTCCAGGATGTCTTCTGGACCGGTCGGACCAAGCCGCAGTGTTTCGCCAATCCTACCCCTATCCTTGATGGCGTGAGGAAAAGGAAGGCGCTTCGCCACGCCGCCCTCCGTCGAGAACACGTAGAAGACCAGTCGCCAGTGGTCGACGTACTGGTGAGCAAGCGTGTACCCTTTTGGCGACCAGCTCCTTGGCTCGTTCAGAATGATCCCCGGCCGAACAATCGTGTAACCTTGTGACGAGATTCTCGTCTCCCAGTTCGCGATTTTCTTTGGCGCCATCGGCACGGATTCAGCGTCCGGCGTGTACTCAGGGACTTCTCTGAGCAAAGAGAGCCACGCAGCGTGACTCCGCCCCCTACCCCGGTAGCGGTGCGCCCCCTCCTCAGATGAAAGAAGGGCTCGCACACCCTCGAGAATCTGGTGAACATAATGAAACAGAACGGCGGTTACGACGTGGTCAGGATCAAGAAAAAGCGGTTCCTCTCCTTCCACAATGCTGAGGGAATGGGCCAACAGGGGGACCCTGTCCAGCGCTGGCTTCAGGAGGCGCCCTACCTGCCGGTCGAACACGTCCGGGCCCCAGCCCGGCCAAATCGCGCCGTTTTTCAGCAACGCGACCCTTCTGAACCTGAAGTTGGCCACGATTGCGCTGGCTAAGGTCAACAGCTCTCCCCAGAAGACCACGTCGCTGCCTACTTTGAGGTCCTGAGAGATCTCTTTCTTTTCCGTCCACTGGGAGATCAGCGGCAGATGTTTTCCGAGGTCGAGACGGAAGGCCGGAACCACGAACTTCTCCAGGTCCGGCACCTCGGTGAAGTCCAGAGCAGTCTCCACCGACTCGTCCTCAAGCAAAGGCGGCAACCAGGCCTCAAGCCACACGGGCTCGGCGCCGCCCAGTGCTTTGCCCAAACGGGCCCGGATGAAGTCGTGGTCCGCTGCGTAGGGGTAGGCCTCGAGTCCCTTCCCCTCCAGCTCCTGCGGCTCCACTTCATCCGCAAAAAAGGCTCCGGACGTCTCAACCCACAGATAAAGAACTCCTGCTTTTGCCGAAATGTGAAGCTGGAACCTCACTGTAGCTTCTCACTCCTCGTACACTCGAATTGTCAGAGCAACGCGGACTTACGCTGGCGTCGCCTCCCCTGTTCAGGGACCAAGCCACAGGGACCGGAGGCTCGGAACATCCGAACCTCACCGCAACGATCGACGCAAACCATGCCCCCTTCACCCTGTGCGCCCAGTCTCGAAGCGACGCCCGCCAGAAAACTCGGTCGCAACAAACCCCGCCAGCAGTCTTCTCCCGACATGCTCTCCGTTTCTCCAGGTGACGCGCCGGTCTCGAGTTCCACAGCGGTCGCCCGTGAGAACAACGGCACGAAACCGTCCGCTCCTCTAAGGGCCCTCCCCGTGGCCCCTCACCACGGTAGACATCCAACGGCCCGGTCAAGGCGGCCCCGTGGGCGTGCACCCGAAGCGAGTCAGCGGAAGCTACAGCCCCACTTCGACGGGCCCACCCGGTGGATCCTTGTTGCGTCGTCCTCACAGTGCCACCTTGAACGAACAGCTCCGGCCCACCCGAGGACGCTGGCTGCACTCGTTCATCTGCGCAGGACGTGTCTCGTTACTCCCCGGCCAAACGCAGCACTTCTCCAAGATCGCCCCCGTAGAAGCGCTCCAGGTATTCGTCAGTTTCCAGGAGGTGGCGATCGCTCACCACCTGGCCACGTTGCAGCATGTACTTCAGCTCTTCCAAGTTCGCAGACCACCGGAAACCGGTCCAAAACTCCACGCCGGCAAATTGCGTTTTGTAGAGTGCGTTCCGCGAGTAGCAGCTTCCCAGGTAAATGTAGGTGAACTGCTGCTGCGCAAAGAACTGGACTGCCGAGGTCATCATGAACATGCCCAGGTTTCGCGGGTAGTAGTTGAGGTCGTAAAATGCGTAGTAGTAGAAGGCCAGCACAGGCTCTTCCAGGTACAGCGTCGCCAGTCCCACGTCCTTCCCAGCCACTTCATCCGTAAAGAGAAGGACGTGGGAAACGATCTGTCCGTGGAAGAGGGAGTCCAGCCGATCTTCAGTCATCACATCTTTGCCAAACCGGATGTCGGCGTAGGTCTTGCAGAAGCCCCGCCAGGCGGGTGTGTAGTCAAACTCCGCACGCGGCAACAAGCGGTAGCTGATGCCTTTGCCCTTCCGCAGGATGCGTCGGTTCTCGGAGGACAACTTGAAACGGCGCAGCGCAACCCGAACCTGGCGGCACATGTAGAAGCGACTCAAATCGCGGGTGCTGGGAAGAAAACCGCGTTCGAAAACTGCGGCTGCCGGTTCACCCGGTTCACGGATCGCCCAAATCGCGTACGGAAAGATGTAGTGTGCGTAGTCCGGCTGATGCTCCGAAAAAAGAATCCTCATGTTACCTCCACCCGCGGCAGCCGCCAGCTCCAGTTCGCCAGCACCTCGTAGGACACGGTTCCCTTCCACCGTGCAATCTCGTGTACGTCAATTCGCTGACCACCCTGTTGGCCCAGTAGCACAACCTCGTCCCACAGACGGACGCCTGGAATGTCGGTCACATCCACCATTGTCGCGTCCATGGCGTTGCCACCGACGACTGGGGCGCGCCGCCCGCGAATCAGCACCGCCCCGCGGTTCCGCACTCTGGGGTAGCCGTCGCCGTAGCCCACCGGGATCACCGCAATCCGTCGCGCTTCAGTGGCCCGGTAGTGCATTCCGTAGCCTACCACGTCCCCTGGCTTCAAATCCCTTAACACCGCCACTCTCGCCTTCACCGACATCACTGGCGCAAGACCTGGAATCCGTCGGCACACCTGAGATGGGTACACACCAAGGGGAAGGATGCCCAAACGCACCATGTCGAAGTGGGCCTGCGGTAGATCCAGGAACCCACCGGTGTTGGCCATGTGTCGGTAGCGCACACGGATTCCGCGCCGCTCCAGTTCGTTCAGAACCGATTGAAATCGCCGCAACTGTAGCAAAGCGAAAGATTTGTCCTCCTCGTCGGACATGGCAAAGTGGCTCATCACGCCCTCGAGCCGCAGCCCGGAGGTGCGAGCCACAGTCTCAACCAAATCAGCGGCTTCTTGCCACCGCACACCGTAGCGGCTGAGCCCAGTGTCGACTTCCACATGAACCACCGCCTCGCACCCCCGGTCCCGAGCCGCTCTGGCAAATGCCTCAGCGGCTTCGCGGCTGTTCACGAAACACGTGAGCTGCAAGGTCACGCAGTCCGCAACCTGGCTCGGAGGCCGTTCACCAAACACCAGAATCGGCGCTCCGATGCCCGCTTCGCGAAGTTCAACCGCTTCCCCGAGCGTGGCTGTTGCCAAGTAGACCGCCCCGGCATTCAGAGCCTCCCTCGCCACTGTCACCGCACCGTGCCCGTAGGCCTGATCTTTCACCACAGAGAGCAAAGCCACATGACTCGGCTTGTCCGCAAAGATGATCTCGAAATTTCGCCGCAGCTGTCGGACGTCAATCTCAATCCAGGCCGGGCGTTTCGTTTCGAATGTCCTGTTCATTTCGAACCCTCACTCGCTGCCAGGCGGCCACAGAGACTGGCCGATGTCGAGGCGGTAGTAGCTACCAAGGCACCGAATCTTCGCGATGTTTTCGTAAGCGGTCGCCAGAGCCTTCTTCAACGTGTCCGCCACCGCAATCACGTCAGCAATGCGCGGTCCGGTGGCGACCAGCCGTCCGTCCCGATCACGCCGTACACGATTCCACCACACGTCGCAGGTGAATTCGCCTTCCACGCGAACCGGCAGCTCTGGCCCGCGCACCTGGACGTAAGGGTAGCCGTAGCCTGCCAGCGTGATCGAGCAGCCAAAACGGGCTTCGGCACGGAAACGCGGCTGCGGCACACGGTCATTCACGACATCCCACAAGACCTCCAGCGGGTTCTCAAGCATGCGCAAGATCATCGGACCCGAGGTTACCCCGAGACGCACGTTGTACTCCAGCACGTGCCAGCGGCCCTTGTGTTTCGCAGCCGTTACCTGCACAGGACCGCGGAAACCGACCTCCCGGAACCAGGGCAGAAGCGGCTCCAACAGTTCACGAGCCAAACCGTACTTGTCGTCGGGGTCCCGCTCCACAATGCCTCCAAGTGGTGCACCGGCAACGATCCCTTGGTTGCCGTCGAAAGCGCGCTTGTACTCCTGGTTCGTCACAAGCGGCACAAGTGTACCTCCACTGACAAGCGCAATGTGGCCCACCTCCCGACGCCCGAGGTACTCTTGCAGAAAAACACCCTCGGCGTAGTTCACCCGACGCAGCCACGCCCTTGTGTCTGCTTCCGTTTCACAGACAATCGTGTGTACCGGGCTGGTTGGCGAGCACAGCGGGTTCTTGATCACGTACGCACCGGGATGCTTCTTGAGGACATCTTCCGCCTCCAGTCTGTTGCTGGCGACGAAAGATGCTGGGAAAGGAATCCCGAAGCCCCGGCACAACTCGTAAGCAAAATGGCGTTCGCGCTCAAGGCGCATGCCCTCACCGATTGGCGAAAAGATCGGCGGCCCCTCGGCCACGAGCTCCGCTGCCCAGTCTTGGAGGATCCAGTCGATCGACATCGGAACCACAAAATCGACGTGTTGCTCCTTAAGAAACGACACTGGGTTCGGAAACTGTTCCGCGGAAAAGGTGGGTCCCTCCAGAGAAGGTGGCGTGTGTGCGTACGGACGCGTGAGGTAAGTGCTGACCCTGGCGCCGTTCTCCCTGAGCACACGGAGTACACCCTGCGCAAAAGCCCCCACGCCGAACACGGTGACGTGCAGGTCTCCCATTTTCGGGTAATCCTTTCACGGGGTTTGCGTTGGACTGCTGGACGGATTGAAGTTGTTCAAACCGAAAGCGCCAAAGATTTTGCGTTCGTTTCCCCTCAGGGACAGCCGCAAACAGAAAGAGCCACTCCTCACACGGAGTGGCTCTTTGGGCAACCGTAGTCGGGGCGACTGGATTTGAACCAGCGACCCCTTGACCCCCAGTCAAGTGCGCTACCTGGCTGCGCCACGCCCCGACTTTTCGATCTTAAGAACGCCCGTCCTGTTCCAGAGTTTCCAGAATCTCTTCGAGACCTTTCTTAACCTCCCAGATCCAGTCTACTTTTTGAAGCTCCTCCAGAGACGGCTCGCTGTTGCCTTCACGCTCACGGTGCCACCGCAACCGTTGACGCGCTCCGTCGATCGTGTACTTATCGATGTAGAGCAATTTCTTGATCAGGAAAACGAGCCGGATGTCCTCCAGCGTGTACATCCTGTTCCCCGCACGGTTCTTGCGGGGACGCAAATCCGGGAACTCCGTCTCCCAGTAGCGAAGCACGTACGGCTCCAGTCCCGTGAGCTGGCTAACCTCTCCGATCGAGTAGTACAACTTCTTGATTGGAATGCCGTCCATGCCCCTACCTTACCCTGTGCACTAACCGACCATTAATTAAGAAAATCTGCGCTAAAAGGCAAGTTTTTTGTCCTGAGGAACCCGCCGAAACAAATGCAACCAGCACTCTGCTCACAAGTCCGGGCTCAACGACCTTCCGGACGCGCTCCGCAGAACAGCCGAAAAACACTGCTCCCACTGTCCCCGCCAAGCCGTTCTCGTACCGTCTCGCCACACCCCAGGTTACCTGACACTGGACCCACCGAGCACCTGCCATTTGCCCGACCCGCCCAACCCAGTCAACGCGTGTCTCAACGCCTTCCGACTTCGTCCGTCTGTAGCGCTTTTGCCCAAGCGTTCCGGCCCAGTTGAGCCCGTCCACGGCTCGCCCGACAAACCGACACTCAGCTTTCTGCGCCGCAGACGACCGCCGCCGCAACATCCAGCCTCCCCGTACCGACATCCCCGAGTTGCAAAGCGCACAAACGGCTCACCGTTGCAGGACTACCCGAATTTGGTCCTGCTCGCCCGATCCACTTACCAGGCGTACCACGTAGACCCCCGAAGAAACCGTTGTCCCCGTGTCGCTTTTCCCGTCCCAAACGACTCGGTGCCGCCCCGCGGCTTGTTGCCCGCTACTCAGCGTTCGCACCCGTCGACCATTCAGATCGTACACCGTGAGCGTCACGGCTGAGTCCCGACGTAGCCTGTACTCGATTGTCGTTTCCGCGTTGAAAGGGTTCGGGTGGTTTGGCAACAAACCGAACGTGTGCGGCAGATTCTTCAAGCCCTCAACTCCACTCGTGGTTCGCGTGGAGTAAACGTAGTTGAATCTTCCGCCCGGTGCGGCGTCGCCATTTACGTAGAAAGTCATCACGTCGCCGTCCTCTTGAGCGTTGTCGCTCCACTTGAACTCGAAATCAAGCGGCCTTGTAGCAGGCAAACCAAGCAAACACCTCGGTACCTTGAGAGCCAGCTTGTTGCCTCGAACAACGTACGCCGCCCCACCGACGCGTCGCCAATTCCAACCTCCCTGGCTCTTTTCGACCACAGCGGAGTCCCCAGGGTTCACACGGTTTACAACGAAATCGTAACCCTCCCACCCCGTGGTTTTGTCCCGGTCTACGTCGATCCACAAGCGCATCCAGCGGGGGTCCACGGGAGACGTCAGCGATGCAGCGGTTTCCACGTAGAAGTAGACAAAATCTCGATCGCGTGCGACCTTAGCAAGCACAATGTCGTTTCGACCCGTCTCGTTTACGTAGACCAGCTGGTCGCCCTGGCCGCGGTGATGCCGGTGCAATGTGTCACCCCGGTAGTCGCGGTAATCCGGTTTGACATCGGTCCACTGGTCGAATTGACCAAGTTCGATCGTCTTTTCGCTGGAGGTGGGTTCCTGGCGCTGCATGCCTTTGAAACGGCGCACGTTGCTCACGAGCTGCAAGTAGTAGACATCCCCAAAGCGTCCCCAGGACTTCACCGGTTCGATGTCGCGGCTCTTGTCCCAGTTGTACTCATCCGGAAAGGCGTTCGGGAACGGCACGCCAATGCAACCTCCCCAGCTCCGGAAACGCCCCGCCGTCCATTCGTTCCAGCCGGTTACAAAAACCATTTCCGGGTCGAGCTCGAACGCCCGATCCCACTGCTCCTGAAAATTGAGTCCGTACAGGTAAGCGTCCTGACGAGGATCCTGCCCGTGCCGGCGTGTGTAACTACGTCCGTACGTACCGGGCGCGTTGAAAGCGTAACAACGCCCCCCGCTGGCGTCGTTGGCGTTTTGAGCCACCCCGACGGTTACTTCCTCTGGTGGAGTTGTTCCTCCGTAGCCGTGTTGCGGGTACACTTCCAGCCAGCCCCAGTGGTCGTTGCGGCTGGGTCCGTTGACGTAGTCCGGCTGACCGGGCCGAAACGTGAAGAAATCCCTGATTTCTACCGCAAGGGAAGATTCGCAGCCCTCCACAAGTCGGACCGGTACGTGGGCAGACGTCTCAGGCACCAGATCCTGGCGGCTGGAATCGGCTGCCAGGTAGATGCCACACTCGTAGGCCCCTGTTACGGGTCGCCCGTTGAAGTAGCTCTGGATGCCCGGGTGTCCCTGCTCGTCTTTCCACACGCCGACCATTTCCACGGGATCGCTCAACACCCAGAGGTAGTCACCCGGCTCCTGCGCTTCAAACGTGAGCTTGAGCCGGGCGTTGTCGGCAAAATTCTCAAACGCCTTGCGCGCAATCGGCGCGTGGGCTACCGACGTCACGTAAGCACCCCGCCACGGGTACAGACTCAAAGTGAGGTTCCCAACGTTGTTGCTCCAGCTTGGGCAATGCACATCGATTGCCACGAAGCGGGAGTGGGCCGTGAACCGCAAGCCGGCTGTGTCTCCTGGCTTGGCCCGAACCATTTCGGGGTAGGCCATGATCACAGGCTTGCCCTTCCACAAAAACCACAGGTCCCGGTACAAACCCGGACGGTAGAGATCGCGGTACAGCTCTTTAATCGAAACCAACGCGTCGTCCGTGGGACCAAAAGGCAACATGAAGGCAATCTGCGGCGTGTGGACGCCGTCCCGCCTGGCTTGTTCCCATACCTGCAACAGCTTTGTGTACGAAGATTTCCAGGTGAAACTGCCATTGGTACAGTCGAAAAACACGGCGTCGATTCTGGCGTCGGCGAGCATCTCGGCGTGTTTGCGCAAAACCCACGCGTCGGTGGTGCGGTAGTAACCGAACAGGGGTTCGTCCCACCAGAAAACACCACCCCAGATGCCTTTCCAGGCGGGATGATCCGGGTCGCTGGCAGCTTCGGGATGTTCCCGCAGAATTTGGGAGACATTCAGCACCGGACTAAAATCAGCCAGCTGATCCGTGTGCCACGTCCAGTAGAAAATGGCCACTTTCTTGTCCGGGCGCACGGGCCCCACCTCTTCCGCTGTGGGCAGAACGCGACCCAAAGCGTCTGTAGCCACCCAGAAGTCGCTGTTTACCCACCGCGTCTGGGAAAACACGACGCTCGGCAACAAAAGGAACAGGAAAACAGCACGCATGATGGTCAACCCTCCACACCCTGACACGAAACGACCCGAACGCATCTGTACCTGTTTGAGCGCCCAGCGTTCGAGTTCGCCATCTCGGGGCAGCCCGATGCCGACCGCCTCTCCAGCAAACCCCTTTGATCTCGCAAGAAGCTGAATCCCTCCCAGGACTCCGCGTCCCCCACAAACGCGGATCCGTTCACACCTTCCTCTCTTTGCCCCACAGCCGTTGCGCAGCCGGCCACAGCTTTGTTTGAACGAGCTGAACAAGCGTGCTCCCCCGACTGCCCAATCCAACGATCACCTGAGCCAGGTCGAAAATCGCCTGAACCGCGCCCCCACCCACCACTTTCCAGCTGACAAGCCACGCCGTGTCTGGAAGGTACACTGCCCGCCGGGGGATCACGGCCACCCCGTCCCGTAGCGTCACGCCGCGTCTGGCCGACGTGTACAACAGTGCGACCTCTCTGTAGCCCACTTCCGCTGCGACTTCCAAAGCCCTTCGTGTAATCCTCCCGTACGGCGGCGCAAACGCCGTCACCCTCACCCCCAGGCGGTCTTCCAAGAGGGCTTTTGAATCCGCAAGTTCACGCTTTAGTTCACGGTGCGACAGGAAGCCCGTGTAGTGGTGTTTGTAGCCGTGAGACCCGATTTGCCAGCCGAGACGGATCATCTCTTGCAGGTGCGGCCAGTCGACGTGAGGGAATTTGATGCCACCGAGATTCACGTCCCAGGTGTTCCATTTTCCCACATGCCCGGCCACCACGAAGATCGTTGCAGGCCAGTTCCGCTCGGCCAAAAGCGGGAGTGCGTGTTCGTAAACTGAGAGGTAGGCGTCGTCAAAAGTGAGGGCAAGTTGCGGCTTTTCGTTAGCGCTCCACAGAGCATCCAACCGCACGACTGGCCAGCCGAGCCTTTGCAAACGCTCAAGGTGTTTGCGAAACTGACGCGGAGTAACGCGCGTGATGCCGAAATCGAAACGGGGTTCCACCATGTGGTAAGCCAACACGCTGAAACCCCGTCTCATCTTTCCACCGGTGATTTTCGGAACCCAACTACGAAGCGAGCGCCTCTTCCAGAGGAACGTACGGAAGATCAAAGGCGTCGGCAACACCTTTGTAGGTCACCTTGCCGAAGTAAATGTTCACACCCTTGGCAAGTTCGGGATCTGCCTTCACCGCTTCAAGGTAGCCCATGTCGGCCAGCTTGACAGCGTACGGCAGCGTCGCATTTGTCAAGGCGATTGTACTCGTCATCGGGACAGCGCCCGGCATGTTGGCAACGCCGTAGTGGATCACTCCGTCTACCACATAGGTCGGGTTCGCGTGCGTGGTCGGGTGAATTGTTTCCACGCAGCCACCCTGATCAACCGCCACGTCCACGATCACGCTGCCTGGCTTCATCAGCTTCAGCATGTCGCGTGTGACCAGTTTCGGAGCCTTCGCGCCAGGGATCAACACCGCTCCTACTACAAGATCTGCGTGAGAAATGGCTTTCCGGATCGTTTCCGGGTTTGAGATCACCGTCCGGACGTTCTTCGGCATCACGTCGTCCAGGTAACGCAAACGCTCAAGATTCACGTCGAGGATGGTAACCTGCGCCCCAAGCCCCGCTGCCATTTTCGCGGCGTTGGTACCCACAACACCACCACCGATGATCACCACGTTTGCCGGCTCCACACCCGGCACGCCCGACAACAGGATGCCCTTGCCACCGGTGACTTTCTCCAGACACTTGGCGCCTTCCTGAATGGACATGCGGCCGGCCACCTCGCTCATCGGAATCAGCAGCGGTAGCGAGCCGTCCGCAGCCTGTACCGTCTCGTAGGCAATCGCGACGCATTTCGTCTTGATGATGGCTTCGGTCAGCTCTCGGGAAGCCGCAAAGTGAAAGTACGTGAAAAGCACCTGACCTTCCCGAATCAGGTCGTACTCCTGGGGGAGCGGCTCTTTGACTTTCACGATCATCTCGGCGTTGCCGTACACCTCGGCAGCCGAATCCACAATTTTCGCACCCGAACGCTCGTAGTCCCGGTCCTCAAAACCACTGCCTACCCCCGCACTCTTCTCGATGAGGACCGTGTGGCCGTGCTGGGTAAGGATTTCTACCCCCGCCGGAATCATTCCAACCCGGTTCTCGTTGGCTTTGATCTCCTTCGGAACGCCGATAACCATCGTCGCCTCCCTTCAGTCAGTTCAAGTTAATCCGGCAAAAGCGTCACTGATGCGGTATTTTCCGACCTGTAGATCTGTTCCGCAACTTCAACCACGGAATCCCGCGTCACGGAATCGATCGCTTCGGCAACTTCGTCGAGTGTGTAGTGGCGACCCAGGTAGATTTCCAGACGCGCCAGCCGATTCATGCGGCTACCCGTGCTCTCAAGCCCGAGCAACAGGCTGCCTTTAAGCTGCCTCTTTGTACGATCGACCTCCTCGTTTTTCACGTCCCCCCGCGCCAGCTGCGCAAGCTCTTCGCGGATCAGCTCCTCGGTGTGCTCCGCGTTTCCCACCTCCGTTGCCGCGTACACCCCGTAGACTCCGGTGTCGGCCAGGAAATCCAGGAAGGAGTAAACCGAGTAAGCCAGCCCGAGATTTTCGCGAATGTTCTGAAAGAGCCGGGAGCTCATGCCCCCACCCAGCAACGTGTCCAACACCAGCAAGGGAAACTTGCGGTCGTCCCCGTACGCGAGGCCCCTTCCACCAACGCAAATGTGCGCTTGCTGGCAGTTCCCATGTTTGTCCCGCACCCGTTTAGCCTCAAAAACAGGCACCGGCTGCAGCTTTCGCTTTTCGCCCGGCAGGGCGTCTGCAAAATGCTTCCGCACGAGATCCACGACGGCCTCATGCTCCACGTTGCCGGCGACGGCCACCACGATGCGAGGAGCCGTGTACTGGCGCCTCATGTGCGTCACCAGCGTCTCACGCGTCATTTTCAGCACATTTTCTTCTGTGCCGTGGATTTCCTGTGCCAGCGGGTGATTGTCGAACACCGTGCGGTAGAAACGTTCGAAAATCACCTCTTCCGGGGTTTCCCGGTACTGACTGATCTCCTGCAGGATCACCTGCTTTTCTTTCTCGATCTCGGCTGGATCAAAGGCGGGATGCAGGAGCAGATCGGAAACCACCTCCACCGCGAGGGGGAGGTCTTCATCCAGCACGTGAGCGCTGTAGCAACTCAGCTCCTTCGTGGTAAAGGCGTTTAGACTCCCCCCCACGGACTCCAGAGCTTCAGCAATTTCCCGCGCGTTCCGGTGTTCGGTCCCTTTGAACAGCATGTGCTCGAGGAAATGCGACACCCCGTTGACCGAAGCGTCTTCATCCCTCGAACCTGCTTCGACCCAAACGCCCAACGCCGCAGATCGGACGTTGGGCATCCGCTCGGTGACCACCCGCAGACCGTTCTCCAGGACCGTCCGCCGGTACGTAGTGTTGTCGCTGACCAATCGGTGTTACCTCGGGCTTCGTCTGCCGCGCTCGCGATCGTGACCCCGCGGTCTGTCGTGACGGCGATCGCCACGTGGACGGCGGTGTTCACTACCCTCGCGCGGTGGCCGGCCTCTTCCTTCCTCTCCTTCAGATCCTTCTTCCCGCGGCAAAAGGGCCTTGCGGCTCAGGTCAAGCTTTCCGTTCGTGTCGATGCCAACGAGCTTCACCTCAACCTCGTCCCCGACACTCAGAACGTCCTCCACTCGCCGGACCCGGTGATGTTCGAGTTCGCTGATGTGGAGCAACCCTTCTTTGCCTGGAAGAATCTCGACAAAAGCCCCGAAGTTCGTGATTTTCTTGACCCGCCCGATGTAGGTTTTGCCGATCTCGGGTAACTCCGTCAGCCGCTCGATCATCTCCTTGGCCCGCTCACACGCTTCCGGATCCGTCGAAGCAATGTGCACCGTGCCGTCGTCGTCGATGTCCACGGTAGCACCCGTCTTTTCGATGATGCTCCGGATCGTCTTGCCGCCCGGGCCAATCACCAAACCAATTTGGTCGACATCGATGTGCATCGAGACAATCCGCGGAGCGTAGGGCGACAGTTCCGGCCGTGGAGTGGGCAGGGTGGCGTTCATGATGTCCAGGATCTTCATTCTGGCTTCACGCGCCTGTTCCAGTGCTCGCGCCATCACCTCCATCGGGATGCCGCTGATCTTGATGTCCATCTGCACCGCAGTAACACCCTGCCTTGAACCCGCCACTTTGAAATCCATGTCGCCAAAGTGGTCTTCGTCGCCCAGGATGTCGGTGAGGATGTGGAACTGGTCGTCTTCCTTGATCAGCCCCATGGCAATGCCCGCAACGGCCTCCTTGATCGGCACACCGGCATCCATCAACGAAAGTGATCCAGCGCATACCGTGGCCATCGAGGAAGAGCCGTTCGATTCCAAAATGTCGGAAACCACGCGGATCGTGTAGGGGAACACCTCCTCGGCAGGAATCATCGGCTTGAGGGCTCGCTCGGCCAGATTGCCATGGCCAATCTCGCGGCGACTCGGTCCGCGAATGGGCCTCACCTCGCCCACGCTGAAGGGCGGGAAGTTGTAGTGCAACATGTAGCTCTTGAAGAAATCGCCCTCCAGCTCCTCCATCTTCTGCTCGTCCATCTTTGTGCCGAGCGTGGTTGCCGCCAGCGCCTGTGTTTGCCCACGGGTGAACAAGGCCGAACCGTGCGCACGCGGCAGCACACCGACCTCCGCCGTCACGGGGCGAATTTCGTCGAGCTTGCGGCCGTCCACACGCCGCCCCTCCTCGACAATCATTCGCCGTAGCATTTGCTTTTGCAGGTCGGTAACAATCTCGGCAATCTGCAGTTCGCTTTCGGGGAACTGTTCCGCCAGCTCTTCCACAACCTTTTGCAAGACCTGGCTGACGGCTTCTTTCCGGTCGGCTTTTTCCGTAATCCTCAGGGCCTGCGCCAGCGGTTCTTCCACCCGTTCGTGCACGGCCTGCACCAGCGCCTCTTCGGGCTCGTCGGGCTGGACCTCCAGTTTGGGCTTGCCGCAATCTTCCGCCAGCTGTTTCTGCAGCTCAATCGTTTCGCGGATCCCTTCGTGGGCAAATTCCAGCGCCTTCAGGAGCTCGTCCTCGGGAATTTCGCTGGCCTCACCCTCCACCATCACGATGGAGTCTTCGGTACCAGCCACTACAATGTCCATGTCGCTGGTTTCAAGCTCCTGGTACGTTGGGTTCAGCACCAGCTGTCCGGCGATTCGGCCAACACGAGCCGCACCGATCGGCCCCTCGAAGGGGATGTCGGAGATCGTCAGAGCCGCGGAGGCACCGATGATGCCCAGGATGTCGGGATCGTTCGCGCGGTCCGACGACAGAACCCAGATGATGATTTGCACCTCACGTTTCAGCCCCTTCGGGAAAAGCGGCCGGATCGGCCGATCAACCAATCGCGCGCTGAGCACCTCCGTCTCCGTCGGTCGTCCCTCGCGCTTGAAAAAGCCACCAGGAATGCGACCCGCCGCGTAGGCCTTCTCGCGGTAGTCTACCGTGAGAGGGAAGAAACCCTGCGGCGGCAGGTCACTCTCGGACATCGTTGCCGCTGCCAGAATGACCGTGTCACCGTACTGCACCCAGACGGATCCGTTGGCCTGCCTGGCCACTTTGCCGCTCTGGAGTAACAGCCTTCGCCCCCCAACTTCTTTGCTCCGTTCAAATACCATCTTACCTCCAACAACTGATTGTGAAACTACAAAACAAACGTCGCGATTTCGATCTTCTCAAATCTCGTTGCCGTTCACAGACAGGAAAATCCACAAACAGGGCTAAGTCAGCCATCCTCGGCAACATTTAACCCTTCCACTCCGGGCATTCAGCGAAACCCGTGGCTGATCACACCCCCTTTTCTCCGGCAAAGTGCGACTGCACACAGAGTCCGCATTTCGAAGGCTTTGTGCTGATCCATTCCTGCCCCGACTTCGAGCCCGACCCGGTTCCCCCCAGCCACTTTCGCCTCAGGGAAGTCCAGATCTATTTCGCCGCTTGAACAAACAAGGGGTCCCGACAAAATGTCAGGACCCCTGGTCTTTACTGACCCTTGGCTGTGTCTGCCTTTGCTGTGTCTGCTGCTGCAACCGGTTCCGGTTTCGGCTCAGCAATGTCGTCCAGGGTGAATTTCAGCTTGTCCAGTGTGTTCTTATTCACGACCACAATTGGCCCCTCGTTTCCGGCCATGGCGTAAATGCCGTCCTTGGTGTTCGAACCGAGTCGCAGATCAGCCAGAAGTTCGCCGTTGCCGTACAGCTTGACCTCCACAAGCGGTTTGTCCAGATGGTACTTAGCCAGGTTCGTCGGCTTTTCGCTCACAAACTTCTTGGCCCTAACCCCAACCACGGTACCGGCAATGCCCGACATCCGCCACGATTTTGCCTTCCGCTTTTCAGGCTCCAGCACTTGCCACGTACCGTTGGTGTCCTTTGCACACACAAACCGACTTGCCGGGTAGATCAACTCCAGGCTGTCGACCTGAGTGGTCAAGAAATCGAACAATTTCTTCTTGCGCAGGTCAAAGGTACTCACCTGCAGGTTGTGGACCAACAGCGAATCGACCATGAACACCGGCGGACGGCTTTCGTCTTTCGCGTAGTACTGAGCCCCTTTGCGTTTGCCGATCAGGAGCGTCTTCTTCGCTTTGTCGGCACCAACGGTCAAATCCACACGCACGGTTGGCCTGGTCAACCCGTACTTCGCCAGATCCTTCGCTTCCTCTTCCACAAACTTTTTGGCGCGAGCATTCCTGAGACGGCCGAGGAGGTCGTCTACTTTGAATTTCTCGGCCTCGGTTTTGATGGGCTTCTGAAGCTCCCACTTCTCGCCCTGCTTAGTGATCTCAAAGCGCCCGTGCCTGTTCTTAAGGACAATTTCCGACACCTGGTCCTTCTCGAAGGGCAAAACCGTCTTGTCGCGCAGGTTGTAGAGCGTCTTTTTGGCGTGGTTCAGCAAACTCGTCGTTGTGGTGAACACCTTGTTCTCGTGGTTCATCCTGGCAAACACGTAAGTGCCGGTGGGTGTTTTGTCGCCCAAATGAATCGTGTCTTTGCCAGCACTGTGCACCAGGATGATGTCGTAACGCGGAGGTGCCAAACCGTAGTCGGCAAAATTCACGGAGTCGGACGCCACCGTGCGGTAGCGCTTCGCCCAGCGGAAGGTACTCACAATGCCCTGCACAGCGCTGCGGTCAGCCCGCGTGTACACAGGCTCCAGAATTTCCCACTGGTCCTTCTCCTTGACAAGATGGATACCGGACGGTTTCAGGATAATTTCTCGAATGCTGTCCGGATCGACTTGGACGAGCTTGCTTTCCTTTTCCTCAACCTCTTTTTTCTTCTCGGAGCGCTTGACGTCGCCAAAGTACACAATCACTACCAGGACAGCCAGGATCGCCGCGAGAATTCCCGTCGTTTTGAATTTCATCGCCGCTTACGTTCCTCCCTGCCCTTTCGTCGTGGTTCCACCGAAAACAAAAGGAAGCGCAGACAACGCCTCCGTTACCTGCGCTTCACGTAGATAACCATGCCTACACCGAGAACAGCCAGCGGCATCAGGACCACCGTCACCCAGAACACCAATCGCGACTGACCGCGCGTCAGGTTCACACGCCGATCTTCCGGATCGTGTGGCCGGATCGAGATCAGATCTTCCTGCTCGGCCAGCCAGCTAACGGCGTTCATGAACAGGTCACCGTTACCCTGCACTTTGAAGAACCGATTGCTGGCGAAGTCTGAATCGCCGAAGAAAACCAAACGGGTTTTTCGCGTCTTCGGCTTGAACGCGTCACCGTCCTTGCCGTTGTCTTTGCCTGTTTCGGGCGGCTTTTCCTCTGCTTCCTTCTCCACCGCCACAGCAAGGGGTACCGGACCTGGGTAGTCGACACCGTCATCAAACTTGACGGGGCCCTTCGTGACGTCTGAGGTTTCACCCCAACTTCGTGCACTCGTCTTCGCCAGCTCTACCACCGTTGCACCAGGGGGTACGTTCTCGGCCCGGCTCACCGACCGCGCCATCGGGTAGAACGTCATCAAATTGAACTTTTCCGTAATCGCGTGGGGCTCGTACTTAGCCACAATCGGCATGGCCGGTCCAGCCCCAAACAGTCGCCCGATGCCCGAGACATCCACAACCACGTTGTGCCCAACATCCACACCCCATTTCTTCGCGAGTTCCACGTAACTGTCGGGCGACTCCGGATCGAGGAGGAAAAGCGCTTTGCCGCCCTTCTTCAGGTAGTCCTCGATCATTTTCTTTTCGTTGTCAAAGAGATCGGTACGGGGCCCAGCGATCACGAGTAGCGAGCAGTCATCTGGCACGTGGTCCTTCTCGCTGAGAAGCAACTTCTCCACTTTGTAGTTCTCGTTCTGCAACGCCTTTTTGACGTCGCTGAATCCCTCGGGATCGCTGCTGTCAATGTCTTTCTCGCCGTGGCCCGTCAGGAAGTAGATCTTCTTGTCCTCCTTCCGGGTCACCTTGATCAGGGCGTTCGTCAGATCCTGCTCCGTCTGGGACGTGATCCGCTCCTGTTTGCCGTCACACTCCAGTACCGTGGTGTTGTACGCGGTGATGTTGTAGCGTTTGGCGATTGCCGGTTTCTGGTCCGGGTCCACCATCTCGTACTTGAAGTGCGGCGAGTAGTGGGCGTACTCCTGGAGCAGATTCTCCATCTTCCAGCCCTCGTTGGAGCGGAAGAAAGCAACTACGTGCACGTCCCGGTCCAAGCTTTTGAGGACCTTTCGGGTCTGCTCGGCCAGGCTGAATTGTTTCGCCGCGGTTGTGTCGGCTCTTAGGCTGTGGCGGTTAGCCACAAAGTTAATCACCACCAGCAAGCCAAACACAACCAGGGTCATCAAAACGGCGTTTGTCCCAAATTTCGCTGAGCGACTGCTAAGAGCTGACCGGACATCCCGGAAATTGATCACCCCGTAAGCAATCACCAGCAAGACGCCGAGAATCAACAGTACCGTAACGGCCGTCGTCAGCAACCCCTGAATCGAGTAGGCAATCAAGCCAATAATGATGATGGCGACGCCGCCCAGTCCAAGATAATTACCGATCTTGTTCCAGTTCATTTGGCGCCCCTCCATCTTGCCGACTGAATGGAAATGTACGTCAGGAACAAGCCCATGAAGATGAAACTCAGGTAGAAAACGATGTGCTTGGTGTCGATGACACCCTTGGCGAAGTCGTCGAAATGCTCGATCAGCGAAAAGTACTCGAGCACACGGCCAACGCTTGCACTCACAAAGCCCGACACCCAGCCAATTGCCCAGAACAGCAAGATGAACGCGAATGTACTTGCTGCAGCGATAATCTGGTTCTCAGTCAGGCTGGAGAAAAACAAACCAAAGGCCAGGTAGGCTCCGCCAAGTAAAAACAGCCCCAAGTAGCCAGAAAGGATAGGACCAAGCTCCGGCTGACCGTAAATGAACAGAAAAATCATGTACACAAAGGTCAACGCAAGCATGACCGTGTACAGAACCACAGCAGCCGTGTACTTCCCCAACAGTACCTGTGAATCGGTGACCGGCGAGGTCATCAACAGCTCGATCGTTCCGGTTTTCTTCTCCTCAGCGTACAGTTTCATTGTGACCAAGGGCAAAAAGAACAACGCAAACAGTGCCATGTTGTGGAGCATGGGCCGGATCGCCATCATGTTCACGTTGAGCTTCGGAGGCATCATGCGGTACATTTGGGCCTGCATGGTGGCGCGGAGGCTCATCTCCACGAAGTTGGAGAGAATCAGGTAGAAGAAAATGCCCGACACGGCCAGGAAGAAGAAAATAACGACGTACGCCAAAGGAGAGAGGAAGTACGACTTGACCTCGCGCTCGAGAATAGCCGCAAAGTTCCGCATCAGTTCGCAACCTCCTCTTCTTCCGTAACCAGGTGCAGGAAAACGTCTTCCAGGCTCATTTCCACCGGACGCAACTCCAGCAAACCCCAACCGTTGTTCACCACCGTGCGAGCCAGTTCTTTCCGCAGATCAGTGCCTGCGCTGGATTCGACCGTCAGCTGAACCCGCCCGTCCCCATTGGCTCGATCCACCGAGATGTTCTGCACGCCGGGAACAGCCTGCAGCGTTTGCGTCACAGTGTCGGCAGGTCCCTCCACTTCCATCACCAGGCGTTCGTTTCCGGCCAGGCGGGCCGTCAAGTTGTCTGGTGTGTCCTCGGCAACAACTTTGCCCTTGTTGATGATGATGACTCGCTGGCAGGTCATGCTCACTTCGGGCAAGATGTGCGTGCTCAGGATCACCGTGTGCTGACCAGCGAGTCCCTTGATTAACGTCCGCACTTCGCGGATTTGCTTCGGATCCAGCCCAATGGTGGGTTCGTCCAGAATCAGGACCTCCGGATCGTGTACCAGGGCCTGCGCCAACCCAACGCGCTGCCGGTACCCTTTGGACAGGTGCTTGATGAGGCGCTTACGGACATCGGTAATCCCGACTTTCTCCATGGCCTCATCGACTTTCTTCTTGCGCACCTTCCCATCCACGCCCTTGATTTTCGCGACGAAATCGAGGTACTGATCGACCGTCATGTCGGCGTAGACAGGGGGGTTTTCCGGCATGTAGCCGATGCGCTTTCGGACCTCCAGACTCTCCTCCTGAACGTCGAAACCCGCCACTTTCGCCGTTCCAGAAGTTGCCGGGATGTAGCCCGTCAGGATGCGCATCGTGGTTGTTTTTCCGGCGCCGTTCGGACCGAGAAAACCAACGATCTCGCCCTTCTGGACTTCGAATGAAATGTCCTGAATGGCCTGTACGGCGCCGAAGTTCCGCGAAAGATGCTTCACTTCGATCACCGGCCAATCCTCCTGTTAACGTCTCTTTCCACTCCGTCCCAACCGCTGCTTGCTAAGGCCACCCGCCTACCGGCGCAGACCAAGATCAGCAACGATCTTGCGGTAACGCTCGATGTCCGTGTTCATCAGGTAATTCAGCAGACGGCGCCGCTTCCCAACCATCAGCAGCAAACCGCGGCGGCTGTGGTGGTCCTTGCGGTGCTTTTGCAAATGCTCGGTCACGTCGGCAATCCGCCGGGTGAGCAAAGCAATTTGCACTTCGGGCCGCCCACTGTCGTTTGGATGCGCCCCGTACTTGCGGATGATCTCAGCCACTTCTTCTTTCGTCAACGTCATGCCTTCCTCCTACTGGTACGAAGGTTCCGGGACCCCCTCGAGGATCCTCAGCGTTTCTTCTACGTCCTGTCGCATGCGACGTACAAGCTGTTCGGACGTTGCGAAACGTTCTTCGTCTCTGATCCTTTCAACGAAGAACAGCCGCAACCTGGTTCCGTACAAATCGTCAGCGCCGTCAATCAAATGCGCTTCAACCACGCGCTTGCCGCCTCCAAAGGTTGGGCGTACTCCGACGCTCACCGCCGCGCGGTAGAGTTTTCCGCGCACCAGTGCGAGCCCTGCGTAGATGCCGTCTTTGGGAAGCAATTTGTGTGGAGAGTCGACGTCCAGGTTCGCTGTGGGGAAGCCGAGTTCCCGGCCTCGCCCATCGCCCCGAACGACGACACCGCGCACCTCGTAGTGTCGCTCCAGCAACCTGGCGGCCAGGCGCACATCGCCTTCGTCGGCGAGCAGGTGACGGATTCGCGTGCTGCTCACCGGGATTCCCCCGACAACAGCCGGTTGCACAACGTCGACGTCAAAACCGAACCGCCTTCCTAACTCTCGAAGTCCCTCCGCGGTTCCCTGACGTCCGCGCCCGAACCCGTGATTTGGCCCCACCACCACGGCGGAGCAGCCCACACGCCGCACCAGCACGTCCACAACGAACTCCTCAGCAGAAAGGGCGGCAAACTCGGGCGTAAAATCGATGACCACCAGCCTCTCCACGCCGAGCGCTGCCAAAATGTCCCGCTTTTCCTCGTGCGTGGTGAGAATCCGGATGGGGGGCCTGTTGCTGCGAGCCACAACCAATTGTGGATGCGGATCGAAGGTGACAATTGTGGCGGGTCCACCTCGCCCGGCGGCCAATTCCTTCACGCGCTGAACAAGCAACCTGTGGCCCATGTGCACGCCGTCAAACGTGCCCACAGAAACCACACAGTTTGCTTCCGGCTCGACGTTCTCCAGCCCTCTGTACTCTCTCATTCTCTGCTTTCTGAAAAGTTCCGAGCCAGCAACACGTCGGCAAGCCGCTCAACTGGAATGGCATCTTCCACTTTGTAAGGCCCAATGCGAACGCGTCGTAGCTCGCGAAGGTAGGCGCAACTGCCCGCGGCAATCCCCACGTCCCTGGCCAAAGCGCGCACGTACGTGCCCGCGTGGCAACGGACGAAGATCTCCGCCAGCGGTGGGCGCCAGCTTCGAACGTCAAACTGCTCCACGGTTACGCGGCGCACAGGCGCCTCGACCGTTTTTCCTTTCCTGGCAAGCTTGTACAAGCGCTTGCCACCCACCTTAACTGCCGAGTAGGCCGGCACACGCTGCTCAATTTCGCCCACGAAGCGGTTGGCAATCTCCTGCAACGCTTCTCGGCTCAACTCTGGAACCGGGCAGGTTCTCACCACCTTGCCCGTCGGATCAAGCGTGTCCGTCTCCCGACCGAACTCGACAACCCCCTCGTATTCTTTCACCAAACCCGTGAGCGAAGCAATCTTCTTCGTGGCCCGGCCCGTGGCAACCAGTAGCAGCCCAGTTGCGAAAGGATCCAGTGTCCCGGCGTGTCCTACTTTCCTGACGCCGGTTAGCGCACGAACCTTGGCCACAACGTCAAACGATGTCCATCCCGCGGGTTTGTCAATGCAAAGAACAACTCCCTCCTCAAGCTGTTTGCGCGTGTACATGGAGGGTAGTTAGCTCTCGTCGTTTTCCTTCGAACGGTGAATTTCGGCGATCAGGTGTTCAATGCGTTCGCTGTAGTCCAGGCTGTCGTCGTACAGAAATTCGACTTCTGGCGTGTAGCGCAAATCCGTGTGCGCACGGATCTCGGCTCGAATGAACTGTTTGGCGCGATTCAAACCCGTCAGGCTTTGGTCACGCTTCTGAGCGCCGCCCATCACACTGAAGTACACACGCGCGTAGCGCAGGTCGTCCGTCAGCCTCACACGCGTAATCGTGACCATCCCGATCCTCGGATCCTTGACCTCCTCCGCCAGGATCCGGCTGATTTCTTCTTTCAACAGCTCCGCCACGCGGTCAGCGCGTTTGTAGGGCAGAACCGACATCACATCACCTCCAACACGTGGTCGAGAATCTCACACCGGCCGTCCTGCCCAATCAGGTTGAGAATCTGGGTCATGGTGTGGTCGATCAGCCGCCGATCGTTGGCCACCATCGAAACGCCCAGCGTCACGCGCTGCCACTTATCGCTGCCGTCAATCTCGGACACGGACACGTTGAATTTGTTTCGGATCCGTGTCTTCAGGCTCGAAAGCACAAAACGTTTCGATTTCAAAGAGCCGCTGTCCGGCACAAACAACTCAATCTGACAAACACCCACGAACATGGACACGGCATCGACCCCGACGTGTCGCTACTCCAGTTTCCGTTTCAACTCGATGATTTGGTAGGCCTCAATGATGTCGCCCACCTTGATGTCGTCGAATCCGGCAAGACCGATGCCGCACTCGAGGCCAGCAGTTACCTCCCTCACGTCGTCCTTGAAACGCTTAAGCGAGGCAATGCCTCCCTCGAAGATCAATCTGCCGTCGCGGTAAACCTTCACGCGATCGTTCCGCGTGATTTTGCCCGATTGCACGTAGCAACCAGCCACGGTGCCGACCTTCGGCACTTTGAACGTCTGGCGCACTTCGGCTGTGCCGATGACTTCTTCTTTCTTCTCCGGCTCCAGCAACCCTTCCAGCGCGTCTCTTACATCGTTCGCCAGGTCGTAGATCACGTCGTACATGCGGATGTCCACGCCTTCGCGTTCGGCGAGCTCGCGCACGGTGTTCGAGGCTCGCACGTGGAAACCCAGGATCACAGCACCGGAAGCCGCTGCCAGCAAAACGTCCGACTCGGTCACAGCACCAACACCGCGATGAATGATGTTGACAGCAACTTCGCTGGTGGACAGCTTCATCAGCGTGTCCGAGATGGCCTCCAGCGAGCCATCTACGTCTGCCTTGATGATCAACGGCAGCTCGCGGACTTCGGCCTCACCTTCGCGAATGCGCCTCGAGATTTCGTCCAAGCTAACGCGCTGACTGCGGCGCAGCTGCTGTTCGCGTCGGAGTTGTTGCCTGCGGGTGCTGATTTCCCTTGCCTCGCGTTCCGAAGAAACTACCGTAAACGGGTCACCAGCTTGAGGGAGTCCGTCGAAACCAACGACCTGCACCGGCCTGGAGGGACCGGCCTCCTTCACCGGTCGGTCGCGCTCGTCGAACATCGCCCGCACCCGCCCTGCGTAGAGACCAGCCACGAAGGGATCGCCAATGCGAAGCGTCCCGTTTTGCACCAGCACCGTAGCCACCACACCACGACCGCGGTCCAGACGGGCCTCCAGAACCGTGCCCTTCGCAGGCCGGTTCGGATTGGCTTTTAGGTCCAGAACCTCCGCCTCGAGGAGCATGGCCTCGAGCAATTTGTCCACATTCTGGCCTGTTTTGGCCGAAATCTCGACGCACTGGTAGCGACCGCCCCAGTCCTCCACGAGCACGCCATGGTCCGCCAGCTCTTTCTTGATCAAATCCGGGTTGGCGTTTGGCTTGTCAATTTTGTTAATGGCCACGATGATCGGCACACCCGCAGCTTTCGCGTGGTTGATGGCCTCGATCGTCTGTGGCATAACGTGATCATCTGCAGCCACAACGAGAACCACGATGTCGGTCACTTGCGCGCCGCGGGCCCGCATGGCCGTAAAGGCCTCGTGCCCCGGAGTGTCAAGGAAGGTAATCTTCTTGCCGTCAACTTCGACTTCGTACGCACCAATGTGCTGGGTAATGCCACCTTTCTCGCCAGCTACAACATTTGTGTTCCGGATGTAATCGAGCAAGGAGGTCTTTCCGTGGTCAACATGGCCCATCACAGTGATGACGGGCGCACGCGGCTCGAGCTGGCTCTCGTCCTCAACCTCTTCTTCCTCGGCCATTTCTTCGGCTTCGTAGTCCGAGATAATTTCAGCGTCGTAGCCGAACTCGTCGGCAATCATGATGATGCTGTCTGCATCGAGCCGCTGGTTCATCGACACCATCAAGCCCATTTTGAGACACTTCTGGATCACCTCAGCTGGTGTGACACCCAGCATGCTCGCCAGCTCGGCCGTGGTGATGAACTCTGGTGTGCGAATGACATTACCTTCTTCCTCAACAACCTCCTCTTCGCCAGTCTTCGAGCGACGGTACTTGCGCCGCTTGCCCGTGCCGTGCATGGCCGCCAGCGTCTGGCGAATCGAGGCTTCAATCTCTTCTTCGCTGATTTCCGGATGCCGTTTCTTGCGCTTCTTCTTGGCTTTTTCCTGCGCCTCCTCGATCGCCTGCTCCAGCTTCTCCGGAGTCAGCACCTCCTCTTCGGCTTCCTTCTTTTTGCGACCACGGCGACGGCGCCGACGTTTCTTGGTCGGCGTCTCACCCGTTTCAGCAGCAGCCGCAGGCTTTTCAACTTTCTCAGCCGCAGCAGGCGCCTCTGCAGCCTGTTCCGCAGCTGCGGGTGTAACCTGAGCAGGGGTTTCGGCGGCTGGCGTTTCAGCAGCGGGTGCTTCCGCAGGCGTTTCTACCGCGGACTCGGGTTTCGTCTCTGGTGACTCCTTCGGCGGAGCAGTTTCGGCTACCTCAGGAGCGTGTTCAGCCTTTTGCTCCTCCGTTGGAAACTCAACAACGCGCACACGGCGTTCACGCGGCTTCTTCGGCGGGGCAGGTGGCGCCTCTTCGACCGTGGCGGTCTCCGTTTCGCTCTCGACGCTTTCACGGCCGCCCACAACACCACTCACACGGCGTCTTTCGCGCTCCATCACCAGTTCAGTCGCAGCGCGAAGACGCTCCTCCAACTCCCGACGCGCAGCCAGCTTCCGAGCCTCTTCCTGCTCGCGCTTTTCTTTTAACAGCCGGCGAAACTCCTCGTCGGGCTCTGCTTTTGTCTGATCCTGCCGGTAGCGCTCCAGTACAGCCTGGTACATTTCGTCCGTCACCTGACTCATCTGGTTCTTGACCTTGAAATTCATCTTTTGCAAGAACCCGATGAGCTCTTCATTCGAAAGGTTGAGCTCGCGCGCTACCTGGAAGATTCTTCTACGTTTCGTCTCCAAAGGCAACCACTCCCGCCGATCGCTAATGTTTCCAAAACTGCCATCAAACCCGCTGCGCAGCTGTCCGGTCTACGCCTCGGACAACACCTCTTCCACAACGTCGCCTTCCTCTTGCTTCCCCGAAGCCTCCTCCGCTGTTGCTTCCGCTTCGCCGCCACCGGCCTTCTTTTCGGCCGCTGTTTTGACAAGTTCGTAGATCCGCTGAGCCGTCTTCTCTCCGATCCCCGGGACTTCCATCAGGCCCTCAACCCCGGCATCCAGTACCTGCTGAATGGTGTGGAAGTCGCCCACAGCCAGCTTCTTGAGCATCGCAGCCGTCAGCCCTTCCACCGTGTCCAGGGGTTGATCACGCTGCGCTTCCTTCATCAGGCGCTCACGGTACTCGCTTTCCTTGATGGTTTCGATTTCGTAGCCCGTGAGCCGTGATGCCAATCTGCGATTGAGGCCACCGCGCCCGATGGCGAGGGAAATCTGGTCGTCCGGGAACACCGCAACCACGTAACGCCGATCCTCGTCCAGAATGATCTTCGAGGGCTTGGCCGGGCTCAGCGCGCGCTGCACCAAAATCTCCGGTTCCGGACTCCAGGGCACAATGTCGATCTTCTCGTTGTTCAACTCGCGCACGATCGATTGGATCCGAATTCCCTTCATACCCACACAGGCGCCAACCGCGTCGATGCGCTTGTCGTTCGAGAACACGGCAATCTTGGTGCGCTCACCAGGTTCGCGGGCAATCGCTTTGATCTCGATAATGCCCTCGTAGATTTCGGGCACTTCAAGCTCAAACAGTCGAACCAAGAACATCGGGTCAGCGCGCGACACGACGATGACAGGACCACGCGGAGTCTCTCGAACCTCTTTTACAACCGCCCGCAGGGTCTCGCCGCGGTGGTAGCGTTCTGTCGGGATCTGCTCGGAACGGGGCATAACCACTTCCGTGCGGTCCACATTCAAGAACACCTCGTCGCGGGTGATCTGGCGAACATCGCCGATCACGATCTCGCCAATCCGATTCTTGTACTCGTCGTACGTAAGCTGTTTCTCAATCTCGCGGATTTTCTGGTTCAGATTCTGCTTGGCCGACACAATCAGCCGACGCCCGAACGTCGCTGGATCGACAATTTCCAAAAACTCCTCACCGATTTCCAGATCCGGTTCGCTCTTGCGAGCCGTCTCCAGGTCGATTTCGGTAACTGGGTCCTCTACCCTCTCAACGATTTTCTTTATTTGCTGAATCTCGATTACGCCTTTTTCGAGATTCACGTAAATGTCGAAATTCTCCGTTGTGCCAAAGCGCTTGCGCACCATCGCCTCGAGAACGCTGTGGATAATCTCCGTCAGCACGTCCCGATCGATGTGCTTTTCTTTTACGAGCTGGCTGAAAGCTTCAGCGAGTTCAGTCTTTGCCATCTTTCACTGCCTTCGTTTCGTTTCGTTCACCCCCAGGCAACGTCTCCCTAAAATCGCACCTGGATCTTACCTTTCACAACCGCGGTCCAATCGAACAGCACTTCTTTACCCTTCACTTCGAGCGCAAGCTGCTCGTCGCCCGCACTCAGGATCTTGCCCGTCACCTGCTCAATCACGTCACCCTTCCGGATGTCCACCCTCACGTCGCGACCGACGTTGCGTTGGAAATCTCGCGGTCGTGTCAGCGGTCTGTCCACACCCGGCGAGGAAACCTCAAGCCGGTACTTCCCCGGAATCGGGTCCTTCCGATCCAGCAGGTCCGAAATTTTCCGGCTCAGCACCACACATTGATCGATGGTAATGCCGCCTTCCACGTCCACAAAAACCCGCAGGACCTGGCGACCAGGTGCACCTTTCAGTTCAAGATCCACCAGATCTACCCCCTCCTCTTCCAACAGAGACTCGACTAAACTGCGAACAACTTCGAGCGTGCTGTCGTGCATCGCAGTTCCCCTTGCCAACAACAAAAAAGTGGGTCCAACGAACCCACTTGCGAGCTTAATATAAGGTTCAAGCGCTCAAATTGCAAGGAGTTTCTTCACTTTGACCCTGAAACTACAAGAGTTTGCGCCGGGTTTGCCCTTTTTCGACCGTCAGCAGGGGCAGATTGGTAACCGGGTCCACACGTCGCCCCTCTCAGAACCTTTTCCAAACACGAACCTTGGGCCTGACCAGCCCAATCATGTTGACTGGGCAGTTTCCTAACACAGGAGCGCCGGATACGGCACGTAAGCGACTGCACTGGGGAGACCCAGTCCCGGAGCACCCTGTCCTGCCGCCTGGAAGCCTACCAGGGTTTTCCAGTAGACCCGAGCAGGATTGCGGGCAAAGTCCAACCCTACACGCCCCGGTCCTACCCTTTGCTGGTGGTTGCTTTGGCCTTCTCCACTTCTACTCGGGCTAAAGCCATCTCAACATCGTTTCTAACGGTAGATTTCGGATACTCGTCGAGGATCCGTTTGTACAGCTTCTCGGCTTCGTTCCAGCGTTGCAGGTGCTCGTAGCAGAACGCCGCGTTCATCAGGTACTCCGGCGCGTTGAACCCGTCTGGATTCTTCTCCGCAGCTTGTACAAAAAGCTTCGCCGCTTCCTCGTACTGTCCCTTTGCCTCCAGGCAGGAAGCTTTTCCGGCAATCGCAGAAGCCGTCAGCAGCGGGTCGTAGCCAGAGTGTTTCTTGATGTACTGGTCGAAGTACTTGATGGCCAGGTCAAACTCGCCTTGCTGGTAGTAGGTGTTGGCCAGGTCTAGAAGGGCAAGACGTGCCGCAGAGGTTCCGCCGTAGCGATCAACCAGGCTTTCGAGAACGGCAATCGCGTCTTCGTTCTTGCCTTGGTCAACCAGTAGTTCAGCTCGAGCCAGTTCGACGGATGCTTTGTCCTCTGCGGAGCGTTCGCTCCGTACCACAAGGACCACAATCAGGGCGACAACGACGACCCCGATGCCGATGTAGCCCAGCAGCCTGGTGTTCTCGCGCAGCCAATCCTGCGCTTTGAAGTAGGCCGTGACCAGCTTGTCCTCTTTGATCTGGCGTTTTTTGAGCTTTCGTCTTGGCTTCAGCAATTCCGCGTTTCTCCCTCGTGCCTGGTTCGCTAACGTCTTTTTCGCTTTGCTGTCGCAGCCATCCGCAGAACACGAAACAGCCCCGGGGCGTTGAGCCGGGGCTTCGCTTCTCGTGCCCCTAGCAGGATTCGAACCTGCGACACGCGGTTTAGGAAACCGCTGCTCTATCCGTACTGAGCTATAGGGGCAGCCCTAAGCGCTGGAAAATTACCAAACAGTGACCTGAAACGCAAGGGAAAAATCTTGGGGCGTTGTACTGATCGGCGCAGCCAACTACTCTCGGAGCGACTGCATCCATCCCGCTCGGATACTTGGTCTGCCGATCCAGTCCCCACGCCGCGAAAGGGAAACGGCATGGAGGCGGCTAAGAAGAACGGCAGACACGACGTTGGTCAGCGGCGGAGTTCACTCTGTTGCGACATGAAAACTCGCGCACCCAGACCGTCGCTAGCAAGCGAGGTCACACCTTATTTCTCAGCGTTAGAGGTCCGCGTTACCTCTCAACGTTGGCAAGATGATCGTGTTGTCTCCATCTAAGGAGATGTGGAGACGAATGGGTATCTGGAGATGCTCGCCCGGGGATCCAATCCCCGGGCTACGTGGGAACGCCGCTGCCCAAAGGCGGCTTGGCGGGCAGCTTACCCGGTGAAGTGGCGTCTTTTTCCATCCCCACATCTCCGGCAATCCCCGGTATCCCCTCCAAAAATCGTGACAACCTGCGCAGCCCCCAACCACTACCCGTACAAGGAACCTTGGAAACCAATGAAACGCCGGGCAGGTCGGGTTTTGCCTCTGCACCTTCGCATCCATGAACGCGGAGGTGTTCAGCGACAGGCTTTACTCCGCTGCTCTTGGAGCACACAAGAATCAACGCAGCTCACGAAAAAAGTTTTTTTCCTGCCGCTTTTTGGCACCCCCCTCGGCTTTCCACCTGAAGGAGCCCGGGACCTTCAATCCCAGGAGAAACTGATTCGATCACTCCAGTGTGAGATTCAAATCTCTCTTGTGTAGATCTCCGGAAATGGAAAAAGCTCCGATTTGCTCCTGTCGGTTTTCATGATCTGCTTGATCTTTTCCACAACGTCAGGATGTTCAGCCGCCACGTTGTGTTGTTCCGACAGATCATTTCTCAGATCGTAGAGTTGGATGTGGGTGTCGGAATCCTTGCGTCGCAAACCCGTGCGAATGCCCTTCCAGTCGCCCAACCGCACGGCCTGTTGACCGCCGTACGAGCGGAACTCCCAGTAAAGGTGATCGTGTTCCTTTGCGCGCTTTCCCAAAAACGCAGGCAGCAGGGTCAAGCCATCAGTGTCGCTCGGCACCCGCTGGCCCGCAGCTTCGAGCAGGGTTGGCAGAAAGTCCCAGAATGCTGAGGGTTGTGGGTTCACCGTGCCCGGCTGGATTCGACCCGGCCAGCGCGCAATCATCGGGACGCGAATGCCGCCTTCGTACAGGCTACCCTTCAAACCGCGCAGTCCGTCCACGCTGTTGAAGAACTGGTAGTCCACACCGCCGGTGTAGGTCGTACCGTTGTCACTGGAGAAAATCACCAGCGTGTTCTCCGCCAGACCAAGCTGCTCAAGCTGTTGCAGAATCATGCCTACGTGCTTGTCCATTCGAGTGATCATGGCCGCGTACGTGGCCCTGGGCGTCAGATTGGGCAGGTAACCGTGCTCACCCAGGTACGGCGTTTCAGGAAAAGCCCCCTTGTACTCTTCCAGGGCGTCCTCGGGCACTTGCAGAGCCAGGTGCGGAAGTGTGGTCGCGAAGTACAGAAAGAACGGCTGATTCGCATTCTGGCGAATGAACTTGAGGGCATCCTCTGCCATCAAGTCCGGTGCGTACTGCTCGCCGCGGTAAATTTCGTAGTTTCGAGGATCGTTGGGATCTTTGTCCTTCGGAAAACGCTGGTGCGGGAAAAAGTGGCGATTTCCCTTCAGGACCACTTTTTCATCGTTCCGCCAAAGGTGATCCGGGTAGTGATTGTGGGCCTGACGCTGGCAAAGGTAGCCGAAGAAGTAATCGAATCCGTGCTTGTTGGGATGCCCTTCCGAGTGCGGACCACCGAGCCCCCACTTGCCAATGCACGCTGTCGCGTAGCCCGCTTCCTTCAGGTACGAGGCTACCGTGGGGATGCCTGCAGCCAGGGGACGCTGACCTTCCAGGTTCGGATCATGCCACACATCACCACGTTCCCGCATCTCGTCGTTGTCGCGAATGTAAGCGTGGCCCGTGTGCTTACCGGTGAGCAGCGTGCAGCGCGACGGTGCACACACCGGACTGCCAGCGTAGTGCTGGGTGAAACGCATCCCCTCTTGCGCCAGTCGATCGAGGTTCGGCGTCTTAATGAGCTTTTGACCGTAGACGCCGACCTCGTTGTACCCAAGATCATCCGCCAGGATGAACACAATGTTCGGTTTGCGCCGGGACTTGCCGCAATTCGTGAACGCAGTTCCTGCCACTGCGACACCCACTCCCGCAACTGCAGCACTCCTCAAAAAGTCTCTTCGGCTCCAGCCTTCGCCCATGACACACCTCCTGCCGAATACACCAGCTTCCACACTCAGGAGCCTGCCGAATGCCAACGTTACCACCACCAAGCGACCGCCTGCTTGGCCGCCACGGCTGACGCAGGGACTCAGAGCCTTTGTCCCGAAACGCACTGGTTAGCAACCGGCAGTTCTCGCTTCCAGTTCCGTCAGTCTCGGGCACCCTTCTCCAGCAACGCTTTAGCAGCTTCTACCACCTGCCCTACCGCAACCGAAGAGCAGCGGTGATCCGCTCCGCGCACAGCCACAAACTCTTCACCCCACGGTTTCCACTCGGCCGGATCGGTTGGACCAAAAACCGCCACCAAAGACGTGCCCACGGCGGCAGCAACGTGCATCGATCCCGTGTCGTTGCAGAGGACCAGGTCAGCCAGTCGACACAAAGAGGCAAACTCGCGCAGAGTCAGTCCCGCGAAACCGACGCCCTGTCCGTCAAGTTGCGCCAGTACTCGCTCACCCAGCTCCTGTTCACCCGGACCCCAGGTTACCACCACCTGCAGGTCGAAATTCCGCGCCAACTCGCGCGCAGCCAGACCAAAACGCTCCGCCGGCCAGCGGTTACGAGGCTTTCCCGCCCCGGGATGCACAAGGACAAAACGCGCGCCACGTGCGAGCCCCTGCCTCTGAAGACGCTGCTGCACTGCCTGCACTTCCCTGTCGAGAAGAGTCAATTCCTCGTGCAGGTCCTGGGTGTCCGCGCCGAGAACACGAACGATGTCTACGTTGCGCTGGCTCTGGTGCCGTGTCCCCTCCGCCACCGGCACTTCGACGTTGTAGAGGAAATTTCGCTGCGTCCCCGGAAACCGTCGGTGCGACGGACCAACTGTCCAGCGAGCGCGCGAGAAACGGGCGATCAGGTCGCTGGTGAGTGAATGCGACACCGTGTTCAGCACAACGGCCACATCCCAGCCTGAGAAAAGACGGCGCGCGAAATCGCGCGTGTACGCTGGCGTCCAGCGGTCCAGGGCCTCCGGGACAACGAACAGCTCGTCAACGTAGCGATTGTGCCGAGCGACCGGCTCCGTGTAACCGCGAGCAACCAGTCCAATTCTCGCCTCCGGGAAGCGTGCTCGTAAGGCTCGAAGCGCCGGTGTACTGAGCAGGAAATCTCCAAGCTGATCGTGCTGGCGAACAACCAGAATGCGCCGTACACGCTCCAGGTCCATTGCCCCTGGCGACACAGGGAGCCGCCCGAAAGCCGCCTCGAAAAGACGCAGGTACCGCCGTTTGAACTGCTGTTCGATCCAGTTCCAGGGGGTCATGGTGTAAAGCCGGGCTCAGTTAGACGTTGGTGGCTTGCCTGGCAGGCACACAGAAGAACGGAAGGGCGGTTCGGAGCAATCCTCGGTCGGAAAACAGCGGGGGCGGTCCGTACAGGAAGATCGCCAGGTGGGAACTGGCAGTCGGAAGTACGCGAATGACAGTACGCAGCGAGCCGTCGGCGGTCACACATCTTGTCTCGTCACCTCCGTCCCGCCTACGACCTCGCGAAGCAAGCGTTCCCACTCGTCGGTCATGCGATCCACAGTGAACTGCTCCAGTACGCGTTTCCTGCCCGTCTCACCAAGGCGCTTCGCCAACGCCGAATCCACAAGGACACGAAACAAAGCCTCTGCCAGGGCATCCGGCTTACCAACCGGAACAAGCAATCCGGTGTCGCCGTCGACAACGATTTCCGGAATGCTGCTGACGTTGGTCGCCACAACCGGTCGCCCCGCAGCCATGGCTTCGATCAGCACAATGCCAAAGCCTTCCCAGTAGCTCGGCAAAACCAGCACATCGAGGCTCTTCATGACCTCCGGAATGTCTTTCCTGAACCCAGCAAGAATCGCTTGTGGAGCTCGTCGCCGAATTTCCGTTCCCAGCGGTCCTTTGCCGACGAAAACCAGTCGCGCACGGGCTTTCTTTCTCAGAATCTCGTAAGCCCGAAGCAGATCGGCAATGCCCTTGCGCTCGTCCAACTGACCGACGAACCCGACGAGTTTCTCCCCGTCTCGTACTCCCCATTCGTCCCGTAGTTTCCTCCGGGGCGGCCCCAGGAATGGTTGCGGATCAATGCCGTTGTAGATGACAGCCACATGCTCAGCCCGCAGCCAAGGCGCACTGGAAAGCAGAGTTTCACGCGTAGCGCGGGAGTTGGCCACCACCCGTCTGGCAAGCCAGGTGTAAGTCAGACGGTAGCGCACGTTGTCCTTGAGTGGGTGATCGATGGCCCGCCTGTGCACCACGCGCGCGATTCCCGTAAGCCTGGAAGCCAGCCCAAAGGTGCGCAGCTCCTTGTCCTGGTTCGTGATCACCACATCCGGGGTCAACCTTTGCAAGATCCGGGCAGCGCGGTAAACCGAAAGCGGCCCAATGTCCGCTCCGAAACGGAGCCCAAACACTGGGATGCCCGCTTCTTGAGCTCTGGTTTCGAGTTCTGTGTGCGGGCGACAGACAAGCGCCACGTCGTGTCCCCGCTCACGCAGAGCCCTGGCAATGGTCAGAAACCACACCTCGGCCCCGGCAAACATCTGAATCGAGTTTGCAAACAAGACGCGCATCAACGAGGCTTCCCCAGCGCGTCATGAATCCGCTCCACAACGCGAGATGCCTCGTGCATTTTCAGCAACCACGCTCTGCCCCTGCTAGCCAACTCAGCGCGCAAATCGCGTCTGTCCACCAACTCCAGCAACGCCGGGACCAGGTTGTCCTCGTTGATTTCGACAAACGGATGGTCCGGGTAACGCTCGGCAAAGCCGGGCGCCAAACACGTGGCTGTGGGAATGCCCATCGCCAAAGCCTCAAGCGCGTTGATGCCGTAGCCCAAATCCCCGATTTGATCGACGAAGATGTCGCAAGTGGCTTTCCGCCGCAACGCTTCGCTGTGCGGAAGGTTTTCGATGAGCACAATTTCCACAAGCGGCCGACGACGCTGCACCTCGCGGAAAGCGGCCAGGATTTGCCCTGTGCCTTTGGCTCTTCGTACCGACGGCGCATGCCCAATCCGGATCCGACCGTCCCGAATAACCCGCCGCGGTGGCATCCTGTCTGGTTCAAACGGGAAAAACACGTGCACAATTCCAGGGTAAAGAGCCAGGTGGTCAAACTCGACCGTCACGTGGGTGTCACAAAGGGAATCCACCGCGGGCACGATGCCGCGCGTGCGCAAATCGCTGCCCGTGTAGCAGCAAACGATTTTGGCTCCAGCGGCTTTAAGGCGTCGAACCACTCGGCCGTCGCGAAAAAAGTCGAGCCCACCGTCAAGTTGTACGATTTCGAAAGACTCGGCGTCGATTTCCGCCAGCACTCGCTCTACCCGGGGTGCCCACAGCATTTCCCGCAACCGAAACAAGGGACGCTCCAGCAAATTCGGTCGCCACACCGGCGGCAAGCGACGGTGACGACGCTGCCGGTGGACCACGGTTCGCCGCTCTCGCGGTGTAAGCAGCGCCTTGGTCACCCGTACCACTGGCGAACGGAAAAGCGGCAAATCCAGGCAAATGTCCTCTTCGTACCCCCGGGGGTCACGGCTCATGGTGATGAGCCGGCTTGTGTGCCCCATTTCGCGCTCGGCCCGAACAAACGTGATCGGCACACCCGCCACGTTCTGCGGAGCGATGTGCAAAATCTTCAAATCACCACACTCCCCTGGTACACCTTCCTCAAATCCCCGTGAGTTGACCTCTTGAAAGCACCCACCCTGAGGCCCGCTGGGCCGCGCTGGCAGCGGTTCCGAGGATCAACTTTGCACGGGGCGATTTGCCTCGCGAGGTCAACATTCAGCTCCCCCTGCCAACTCGAACAGCCGAATTACGGTTGAAGGTCACGGGTACAACACGGAGGGCTTTCAAAGCGACGTCGGTCGTACCGGTGCGGCAGCACGGCAAGTCTGAAAATTCGCCACTGTGGGCTGAGTGGCCTCCCTGCGAGCACCACAGCACGCGTTCCCCCACCACACGAAAGTTCGCAACCGTCCCTGGTCGCGCTACGTGTAGATCTTCCGCCACGTGTCTCGGAAAACGCCCTGAGCTCCGAAACTTTCCTTGAAACGCGCCAGACCCCAGTTTGGGTCCATGTCCACGGTGAAAATCCCGAAGTCCAAGAAACGGAAACCCCGCCGGATGGCCGTACGAATGATCTCGTAGAACAGCATGTTCACACCGCGGTACTCCTGGTAGCGCTCGTCGTGGCTGATGTAAAAAGCCAGGGTAACACGCGCGTTGCAAGCGAACTGCACCACCCCGGCCACCATCGTGTCGCCCTTGTAGGCACCGTACAGCTGGATCCGGTCCGGGAACAGTTGTTTGAGGCGAAGAAGCTCGTCAAGGGTGTGCGTGGGGCGTACGTTGTGCCGTAGCTTCAGGTTGTTCTGAAGAATCTCGTAGAAGCGGCCGTACTCGTCGGACTCGCGCACCACAATTCCGTGCTTCATGGCTCGTCGCACTGCGCGCCGGGAGCTTTCCGAAAACACTCGCAGCGTTTCCTCTTCGGGAAAATCCAGAGGGATGACGGAAGAAACCTCGCGTTTCCTGTAGTCGAACCCCGTCTGCAAAAGGGCGAAATCCAGGTAGTTGCTGGGCCGGGCGAGGTACACGGTCGGTGGGGGCGTAAGTTCCACAAGTTCAAAGCCCGTTTCTTTGGCGTAACGGTCCAGGGCCCACACAACCCGAAAGGAATCCCTGAGCGAAAGCGAGCTCTTGACCACAAACCCGCCGTACGAAGCCCCCGCGTGGCTCACCAGCGCCCGCCGGCCCTCGCGTTCGAGCTCAACGGCGGGAAAAAGAGCCACCAGCTTACCTTCCTTCAGGAAAACAAGCGAGTGGTCTTGAAAACGACCTTCGGGGTGGTAGCTCAGAAATCGCCGCAGATGGAAAATGGTGCCGTTGTTAGCGCGGGAAACAAAGTCTTCCCACCGCACCTCCCACTGCGGCGAGTAACGTTCCGCAACAACCGTTTTCGCTTCAAGTTTCGGAGGCTCAAGACCCTGCACAGCAGCTCCTTCTGTGCTGTAGCGCTGACGGCAACGGTGAAACGGTCAGCTCATCAGCTTCACCAGCAAGGCTTTCTGAACGTGAAGGCGGTTCTCCGCTTGATCGAATACGATCGAGTGCGGACCGTCCATCACCTCGTCGGTGATTTCGTCTCCCCGGTGCGCGGGCAGGCAGTGCATCACGACCACGTCGGGCTTGGCGAGGGCCACTAGCTCGCCGTTCACCTGGTACGGTCGGAATACGGCCTTGCGCTTCTCCGCCTCAGCTTCCTGGCCCATGCTCGCCCAAACGTCGGTGTAAATCACGTCGGCGTCCTTCACGGCCTCCCGCGGATCCCGAACAATTTCGATTTCGCTGAGACCGGCTTTCTTCGCGCTGCTCAGGATCTCCGGATCCGGGTCGTACCCCTCTGGTATTCCCAAGCGGAGTTTCAGCGCAAAACGCGTGGCCATGTTGAGCCACGAGTTGGCCACGTTGTTACCATCGCCAACCCAGGCGATGGAGAGCCCCTCCATCCTGCCCTTGTGCTCACCGATCGTGAACAGGTCCGACAGTACCTGGCAGGGATGCAAGAGGTCGCTGAGTCCGTTCACCACGGGTACACTGGCGTAGGCGGCGAGCTGAAGCACGTCCTCGTGCGCGAACACGCGCGCCATCAGGCCGTCGACGTACCGACTCAGCACCCGTGCGATGTCCGCCGTGCTTTCGCGCTTGCCCATCTGGATGTCCGTGGGCGCGAGGTACACAGCGTGCCCACCGAGCTGAACCATGCCCACTTCGAAGGAAACGCGCGTACGGGCCGAGGGCTTTTGGAAAATCATTCCCAGGGTTTTGCCCGCAAGCAGGGGATGCGCCTCGCCCTTCTTCACCTTCTGTTTGAGTTCAGTGGCCAGCTGGTAGACCGCCTCGATTTCCTCACGCGTCAGGTCTGTAATGGCCAGGAAATCTTTTTTCACGGCTTCCCCTTTCCTCACAAGATGTAACGGCTCAAGTCCTCGTCCTCAATGACCTCACGGAATTTCTGCTGCACGCTGCGCCGGTTGATTACCACGTTCTTTTTCCTCACGTCGGGCGCTTCGAAGAGCAGATCCTCAAGCAAGGTGGTCATGATCGTGTGCAGACGCCGGGCTCCGATGTCCTCGGCGGTTTCGTTCACCTGCTGCGCCGTCCTGGCAATCTCGCGGATCGCCGTGTCTGTGAAACGCACGGTAATTCCTTCGGTAGCCAAAAGGGCCTGGTACTGCTTGATCAGCGCGTTCTCGGGCTCGGTCAGGATACGAACAAAGTCGTTCTCCGTAAGGGACTGCAACTCAACCCGGATCGGAAAGCGTCCCTGAAGCTCTGGAATAAGATCCGATGGACGCGCGTTGTGAAAAGCCCCAGCCGCGATGAAAAGGATGTGATCCGTGCGCACCATCCCGTATTTGGTCATCACGTTGCTGCCTTCGACAATCGGAAGCAGGTCCCGCTGCACACCTTCACGAGAAACGTCGGGGCCGGTGTCACCCGTGTTGCCGACCAGCTTGTCGATCTCGTCCAGAAACACAATGCCCGACTGCTCCACCCGACGGATGGCGTCACGCACCACCTCGTCCATGTCGACGAGCTTCTCCGACTCCTCTTGCGTCAGGTAGCGCAAAGCCTCGTCCACGCGCATCCGGCGGACCTTGGTCGGTTTGGGAAAAATCGAGTCCATCAGGTCCTGAAAATTGAAGCCGAATTCCTCCACCCCGGCCTGGGAAACAACCTGCATGGTGGGCATGGTTTGCACGGGCACTTCCAGCTCCACGTAGCGCTCGTTCAACTTGCCCTGCACGAGTTTTTCCCGCATGCGCTCGCGGTTGCGCTGCCAGCGCGCCCGTGCCTCTTCGTAGGCCTCCCGCGTTGGGTACCGTTTGCGACTCCGACGTGGGCGAGGCAAAAGAATTTCGACCAGTCGATTCACCGCCATTTCTTCGGCGACCGGCCGGACCTCCTCGAAACGCTCGTGCCGTACCATGTTGACGGCGATGTCGGTCAGATCGCGAATGATCGACTCCACGTCGCGACCGACGTACCCTACCTCGGTGTACTTGGAGGCTTCCACTTTGATGAAGGGGGCGCCGGCGAGTTTAGCAAGCCTACGAGCGATCTCTGTCTTCCCCACACCGGTCGGACCGATCAGAATGATGTTGTTCGGTAGAATTTCCTCGCGCAGGTCCTCGCCAACCTGTTGCCGGCGCCACCGGTTACGCATGGCGATGGCTACCGACCGCTTCGCTTTGTCCTGCCCAATGACGTAGCGATCGAGTTCACGAACGATCTCGCTGGGCGTCAGCTGGCGCAGACGCTGTTGTCTTTCCCGCTCCGAGTGCCGCCACGTTTCATCCGCAAGCTCGCGCGACCTGTCTCTGGCCATTTCAGAGTCTCTCAATCGTCAGGTTACCGTTCGTGTAAATGCACAGCTCAGAGGCGATTTTCAGCGCCTCGCGGACAACTTCTTCTGCGGCAAGCGTTGAATGTCGCACGAGCGCTCGCGCAGCGGCCAAAGCGTAGTCCGCGCCGCTGCCGATGGCCACCACCTCGTCGTCCGGTTCGATGACGTCGCCGTTGCCCGAAAGCAGGTAGGTGTGCTCCCGATCCATCACGATGAGCTGCGCCTCCAGACGCCGCAGGTAGCGGTCCGTGCGCCAGTCCTTGGCGAGCTCGACAGCCGCCCGCCCCAGGTTCCCACGAAACTGTTCCAGCTTCTCTTCAAACCGCTCGAACAGCGTAAACGCGTCCGCCGCTGTGCCAGCGAAACCCGCTAGCACGCGGTCTTCGTACACCCGCCGTACCTTGCGGGCAGTCTGTTTCATGATCGTGTCGCCGTAGGTCACCTGGCCGTCTCCACCAAGCGCAACTCGACCGCTGTGGCGCACACCGAGAATGGTCGTACCGTGAAAATCCAATCCGCGCATCGCTCCTCTCCCGGAACTGCCAAGCGGCTGAAGGTGGTCAGAGCTTGGCAACTCGCGGCTGCTCATCGGCCGACGGTGCACCCGACCTTGAATCGCGCTGCCGCTCAACCGCCTTCGCCAAGGCTTCAGAACCCGCGCCGCAAACGCGCCACGGGAATGTTCATCTGCTCCCGGTACTTGGCCACTGTGCGCCGGGCCACGTTCAGCCCCTCGCGCTTCAGCAATTCGGCAATCTCCTGGTCACTCAGGGGTTTCTGCTTGTTCTCGTTCTCAATGATCCTGCGAATCTTCTCCTTGATCATCTTGTTCGACACATCTTCGCCCGTGTCGCTGCGCAGACCTTCGCTGAAGAAGTGCTTCAGTTCGAAGATGCCCCAGTCGGTCTGCACGTACTTGCCGTTTGTCACACGGCTCACCGTGGAGATGTCCATGCCGATGTCGTCGGCAATGTCCTTCAGAACCATCGGCTTCAAGTGGTCCGGCCCTTTCTCGAAGAAGTCGCGCTGCCTGTTGATGATCGCCTCCATCACACGCAGGATCGTCGCGCGTCGCTGGTGGATCGAGTTGATCAACCAGCGTGCCGATTCCAGACGCTTCCGGATGTAGTCCCGAGCCTCTTTGGAGGTTTTGCTCTTGTCCATCAACAACTGACGGTAGCGGTTGTTGATGCGCAGGTGGGGAATGTTCCAGTCGTTCAGCGTAATCTTGAACTCCCCGTCTTCCTCCTCCACGGTCAGATCGGGCACGATGTACTGGTTCTCGTAAGTGACGTAGCCTTCGCCCGGCTTTGGGTTGAGCTTGCGCACTTCCTCCAGGACTTCGGCGATGCGCTCGATGGGCACGTCCAGCTTCTTGGCAAGCTTCTCGAAGCGGCGGTTGACGAAGTCGTCGAAATGGTCACGAATGACCTCGACCGCCAGTTCGTCGCGATCCTCGCGCTCTAACAGCTGCACCAGTAAACACTCCTGGAGGTTGCGCGCCCCAATTCCCGGCGGGTCGAAGCGCTGAATCACGCCGAGCACCTTCTCCACGATCTCAGGGTCGACATCCAAAGCCTCGGCGATGCTGTTCACGTCCATCGTGAGGTAGCCAGCCGAGTTGATGTTCCAAATGATGTACTCCCCGACCAGCATCTCTTTCTCGTCCAGATTGGTCATGTGGAGTTGGCTCAGCAGGTGGTCGGTGAGTGTCTCGCGGTGCACTTCCGGCCGCTCGTACTCCTCCGTGTTCTTCTCACGCGGGATGTACGGCTGGTAGTTGTCCACGTCGTTGAGGATCTCTTCCCAGTCGACTTCGTCCGGAGGCGGTTCCTCAGAGAGCTCGGGAACCTCTTCTTCCGCCGCTTCCTCCTTTTCGGCCTTTTCCTCCTCGAGCTGCGGGATGGGTTCTTCCTCGACCTTGGCCTCCATCTCCGCGTTCTGGTCTTGCTCCAGCTCCAACTCCTCGTCAATCTCCAGCAGCGGGTTGGTCTCCAGCTCCATCTTGATCTTCTGCTCCAGACTCAGTAGAGGAAGCTGAAGCAACGTGGAGAGCAACACCTGCTGAGGGGACTGCCTCTGCTGCAGTTGCAGTCGCTGGGATAACCCTACCATGGGAACACCACCTTTTTAGTCACCTTGCCTTTAGCCTTCGACTCCGTCGTTCTCCTCCCGAAATGTCGCCCCAAAAACCCTCAGTCCAGCCGGAAACGGTCACCAAGGTAGAGGCGCCGCGCCTCAGGATCGTTTGCCAGAGCTTCCGCAGTACCGTGTTTCAGCACCGTACCTTCGTACATCAAGTAGGCACGATCCGTAATCGAGAGCGTCTCGCGCACGTTGTGATCGGTGATCAGAACACCGATGCCGCGTTCCTTCAACTTCCGCACGATGTTCTGAATGTCCTCCACCGCAATCGGGTCAACACCGGCGAAGGGTTCATCCAACAGCAGAAACTTGGGGTTCGTGACGAGAGCTCGACTAATCTCAACGCGACGTCGCTCCCCGCCGGAAAGATTGTACGCCTTGCTTTTCGCAAGGTGTGCTACATTGAGCTCTTCCAGAAGCTGTTTGGCACGTTCACGTCTCTGCGTACGATTCATCGGCAGGGTTTCGAGAATCGCCAGGACGTTCTGTTCAACCGTGAGGCCACGAAAAATGCTTGGCTCCTGCGACAGGTAGCCGACACCCAACCTGGCCCGGCGGTACATCGGTAGACGCGTCAGGTCGCGGTCGTCCAGGTAGATTCTCCCAGCGCTGGGCCGGATCAATCCCGTGATCATGTAGAACGTCGTTGTTTTGCCGGCGCCGTTGGGACCCAGCAAGCCAACGATCTCTCCCTGGCGCACCTCCAATGAGACCTGGTTCACCACCCGACGCTTGCCGTAGATTTTCACCAATCCTTCTGCACGCAAAACCGAGCGTCCGGTGTGCCCGAGTTCTGACTCGCCGGGGCGCACTTGCCTTGCATCGACCTCGACGCTCACGGTTTTCCCTCTGGCCTCAGGAACTCCCGCTCCTCCGGTTCAAAGTCGCCCACAGGAGCCATTGCCACCAAGCGTTCCGGGTAGTACTTGCCTTCCGCTCTCTCGGGATCCCCAACAATTCGCACACGGGTGAGCTTGTTGCCCGAGACCCACATGCGAATCTCGTCGCCAAGGATCCAGTTCACACCCTTTGGCTTGCCTTCTTCGAAGAGGTAGTAGAGACTCGTCGCCCTGCCTCGCACCACAATCTGAGAGGCTTCTCCTCGCGAGAAGAAAATCACCAGACTGTCGCCTTTTACCCGGTTCTGGCGGAATCCTGGGCGGAGTGTGTCCGCCTCCGTGAGTACAAAGGCTTTACCGCGCACGCGTACCTCCCGAAGGGTGTCGCCAGCGAAGAACCACTCCATTTCGTGTCCGAACATCCGTTCCCAGCGTCGCCACGTGTGCGGCTTACCGCGTAAATAGGCAACGCCCGTGGAGCGGTAGTACACGAGACTGTCGCAACGAGCGTGCGAGCCGCTTTCGTCCACAATCTCAACGTTGCCCAGGGCCTCAAAACGGCGCGCGTCCTCGTACCAGGCAACACGCTCCCCGCTGAGTCGAAAAACCTGGCGCCCGGTCGAGTCCTCCTGCACAATCACCGGCTTACCCTCGCCCACAGCCATCCCATTCGCACGGTCGTAGCGTACCCTGGCCGCCTGTAAGCGCACGTGTTTTTCGCGGTGTTCCAGTTCCACATGGCCCTCGGCCACGCCGTAGTCGATGTTCTCCTGGTAGTGCAGCCGGTCGCAACGCAATGTTCTGGCGCTGTCTTCCGCCACCACGTGGCCTTCGGCCCATTCCTCGCGCAAACGATCGAAGTACTCAATCCGGTCGGCGCGCAGCACCTTCCCCGGTTGGCGAATAACGACGTTGCCTTCCAGGACGACGCGATTCTCGTCCACGTACTGGGTGGCCCGGTCGCACCGCAACTCCATCTCACCCTGACGAAAAACAACCTGGCCCACCAACCGGTAGATGCGCCGTCCATCCACCGTCTCGCCCGTCATTTCGAGGGCATGCACGAGGCGAAGACGCTCCGCCGGCCTTTTCTGCTGTGCGCGCACGCCGCCGCTCAGCAGCAAACCGACCACAAGCGCCCCGGCACAGAAACTGCCGATTTTCCTCGCCGTGGAAACCTTCAACGCCGCCACCTCACTGTGTCACCGACGTGTCGCGAGCAGTCGCGTCACGCGGGATCGCTCGCTCTGCTACCGACTTTTTCGCACGACGCCGCGAGCTCTCCCAGGTGCTCCAGTCGACGCGACGCGAGCTCACGCCGTGGGGCTTCAAAATGCGCCACTGCCGCATGTAGGCATCCGACTCGAATCCCACACCGTAGAGCGTGTCACCTTTCGTGGTTGTGATCCGTACGGGCTGCTCGGAGCGAACCAGCTCGGAGTCTGGTAGCCAGACCAGATGGCTCGTTTCGAGCACAAGCCCACTGTCGGCAATCACAACCACGTGCCCGTACGCGTCAACCCGGTTCGACGCTTCCTCCAACCTCCCGCTATCCGCCGTCACCAGGCTCGTGTGGTGACCCTCTGAATCGTAGAAATCCGCCTTGATGCCACCGCTAAAGTAGAACACTGAACCCTTGGGGTAGTGAATCATGTGCCCGTACCAGATCCGTGCCTGAGGCTGGCCTGCTCTTGTGATGTCCACCACGGAGTCCCAGCCTTCCTGGTCGGGCAGTGCTTCAAGCTGCTTCTGGTCCAGGGTGCCCGTTTGTGTCTTGGTGCAGGAGCTGTCCAACAGGAGCAGTCCGCTTACCGCCAACAGAAGCACCGGGAACGACAGCAGGCGTACGGTCGGCAACCGCGACACCTTCTGCCGGAACATTTCCTCACACCAGCGACGCATCCCTCGCCCTAAACCTGTTCCACAACACCCGCAGGCCTCTCTGGAGCAGATTTCCGAAAAACGCGGACCTTAGCTCTCGGGACCGGTTCCCAGCGCGGATGCATCCAGATCCACTGGCTTGGAACCCGCCGGATCACTTCTTCCAAGCGGTTTGTACAGACTTGCAGGAGCCACGTCGCTTTTTCGGGCGCCGTTAAACCGGCAGGTGGTTCCACCAGCTGGAATTCTGCACGGTAGAGCCCATCGGCTTCGCGCCAGGCCGCGGCGAAAACCACCGGCACTCGCAGGCGCACAGCCAGGTGGAAAGGTCCATCCACGGCGTGCGCAGGTCGACCGAAAAAGCGCACCGTCTGCCCAATCCGTTCCTGACGCAGATCGATCAGCACACCCAGGGCCCCGCCTGCCTTCAGGATTCTGGCCATGCTCAGGCCGGAACGGTTGTGCCGAATCGTCCGTACACCCGCCTTTCGGCGAAGTTTCGCCACCAGACAGTCCAGGCGCGGGTCGTAGATCCTGGCTGCAAGTGCCGTCAGCGGCACTCCCCGACTCGCCAGATACGCACCAAGCACCTCCCAGTTGCCCACGTGGCCTGTGGCGACCAGCAAACCTCTTCCCCGGGCGAGCGCCCGCCGCAGAACATCAAAGCTGTCAGATCTGACCAGCTCTTCAGGCGGCACAAGGTCAAGCCTGAATGCGTCCGCCGCGTTGCCAGCCAATTCTCGGAAAACCCGCCACGCGAGTGCACGAACCTGCCGTTCCGTGAGGCGGTCGCCAAACGCAAACCGCAGGTTCTGCAGCGTCAGGCGTCGCAGCTTCGGCGCTAGTAGGTAGGCGCAGGCTCCCAAAGCACGGGTTGCGCGTCTTGCAAGTGGCAACGGAAGCCCTCGTACCGTCCCCACAAGCAGTCGAACGAGCACGTAGATTGCATCGTTTTTGAGCCGTTTGCGCCAGCGCCGAGTGCTCATCTCTCACGACAACCCGGCCTCGAGCAGATCGTGCAGGTGAATCATCCCGACCGGCCGGTTTGCGTCGTCCACCACGATGACCTGCAGGATGTTGTGGTGCTCCATCAGGTGAAGCGCTTCCGCTGCCAAAGAACCGACCCGCACCACCTTCGGTCTGGCAGTCATCACGTCTTTCGCCTGTAGATGCCAGATGTCGCGCGTTCGCTGCAGCAAGCGCCGAATGTCGCCGTCCGTGATGATGCCCGCCAGCACGCCCTCGTCGCCGACAACGCACGTACTGCCGAAACGTTTGCTGGCGATCTCAAAAATGACTTCCTGAAGTGGCGCCGTAAGACTCACGCGCGGAACCGCGTCGTTCGTAAACATGACGTCTTCCACCTTCAGCGTCAACTGCTTGCCAAGGCTGCCGCCCGGGTGGAAGAAGGCAAAGTCCTCCGGCTTGAAGTTGCGACGTTCAAGCAGCGCTACCGCAAGCGCGTCGCCCATGGCCAAAGCCGCAGTGGAACTGGACGTCGGTGCCAGGTTGAACGGGCAGGCTTCTTCGTCGACGCCCACATCCAGCACCACATCGCTCTTCAGCGCCAGAGCCGAACGCAGGTTACCCGTCAGCGAAATGATTGGCACACCGATCTTCTTCAGAATCGGCAGCATTTGAGTCAATTCGTCGGTGTTGCCACTCTTGGACACGCAAACGACGACGTCATCTTTCATCACGATGCCGAGGTCGCCGTGCATGCCCTCGCTCGGGTGCAGGTAGTAGGCAGCGGTGCCCGTGCTCGCCAGGGTCGAGGCAATTTTTCGAGCCACAATGCCGGACTTACCGATTCCCGTCACGATGACGCGCCCGGTGCAGCGGTACAGCAGGTCCACCGCCCGCGCAAAAGACTCGTCGACGCGTTCAGCGAGCTGAGCAACCGCTTTCGCCTCCGCCTCCAGCACAGCCTTTCCGGTCTCGATGCTGCGGGAGACCCAGTCGTCGTCCTCCACGACGGCGAGTCTAACCTTTGAGACGGCTGTCGCCACGCCCGTTTCTCCTTCCACGCTCACTCCAGATCCGGCCACGAGCGGACCAGGATGTCGATCTCTTTCAGCTGCCTCAGCAACTCCTCGAGTTTCTGCAGCGGCCACATGCTGGAGGCGTCGCACAAGGCCTCCGAGCAGTTCGGGTGCGTTTCGATGAACACAGCGTCCACCCCTGCGGCTACTGCCGCACGCGCCAAATAAGGCACAAACTCCGGGCTCCCCCCGCGCGGATCAGCCGAAGGCACGCCGTAGTTGCGCACCGAGTGAGTGGCGTCCATCACCACCGGGTAGCCGAGCTTGCGCATAATCGGCAGCGACCGCATGTCGACCACCAGGTTGCGGTAGCCAAAGAACGAGCCGCGCTCCGTCAGCAAAATCTGATCGTTCCCCTGACTGTTGATCTTGCCGATCACCTTCTCCATGTCGCGCGGGTCCAGAAACTGTCCCTTTTTCACGTTCACCGGCTTGCCGGTTTTGGCCACCGCCACAGCTAGGCTGGTCTGCATCGACAGGTAGGCTGGAATCTGAATCACGTCCAGCACTTCGGCCGCCGGTGCCGCCTGCCAGGACTCGTGCACGTCCGAGAGGATGGGCACCTCGAACGTTTCCTTGACCTTCTGGAGAATCCGGAGCCCTTCCTCAAGCCCCGGGCCCTGGTAGTACTCCACCGACGACCGGTTGTCCTTCAGGAAAGATGACTTGTAGATCCAGGGAATGCCAAGCCGGTCGACGATCTGTTTGATCCACTCTGCCGCACGAAGGGCAATGTCTTCGCCCTCGATGACGCACGGCCCGGCAATGAGGACAAACGGGTTTCCACCGCCCACCGGAATGCCGCCTACTTCAACGATTTTCGTTTTCATCCCTTCCCGATCTCAGCTCTTGATGCCCTACGAGACGCAGGCCCTCACTCCAAGCCGTTGTCGCCGTTTTCCTCCGGTTCCACGCTGTGCTTGTACTCGAGGGCAGCGCGCACAAAATCTCGGAACAACGGGTGGGCCCGAAGCGCGCGACTCTTCAGCTCCGGGTGAAATTGCACACCCAGGAACCAGGGGTGATCCCGCAGCTCAACGATTTCCACCAGATCCAGCTCCGGGTTGACGCCGCTCACGATCAGCCCGCACTCTTCCAGCTGCTCACGGTACGCGTTGTTGAACTCGTACCGGTGACGGTGACGTTCCTCGATCTGCGTCGTGCCGTAGGCCTTGTGAGCCAGGGTACCCGGCTTGATCTCGCACTTGTAGGCACCAAGCCGCATCGTGCCGCCGAGGTTCTCGACATCCACCTGGGTCGGTAACAGGTCAATTACCGGATGTTCCGTGTCATCCTTGAATTCGCTGCTGTGCGCCCCTTCCAGCTTGCACACATTTCGCGCAAATTCGATGACCGCACACTGCAAACCAAGGCAAATGCCAAAGAACGGCATCTTGTTCTCGCGCGCGTAACGGATGGCCCTGATCTTGCCCTCGATGCCGCGCTCACCGAATCCGCCAGGAATCAGCACGCCCGACACATCCGAAAGGTAGTCCTCCGGCGGACGCTTCTCAAGAACCTCAGAGGCCACCCACTTCAGCTCCACACGGGCGTCATTTTCCACGCCTGCGTGCACAAACGCCTCGATGATGCTCTTGTACGAGTCGTGAAGCTCCGTGTACTTGCCGCAGATGGCGATCCGCACGTACGAGGAGGGATTCTTGATGCGGTACACAAATTCGCGCCAGGCCTTCAGGTCCGGCTCGTGGCCGCGAAGGTGCAGCCGCTCCACAATCTTGTCCGCAACCCCTTTCTCCTCGAAAATCAGGGGCACCTCGTAAATCGACTCCACGTCGCGCGCCTCAACAACAAATTCCTTCGGCACGCTGCAGAAAAGGCCGATCTTTTCGCGCAGCTCTTCCGGAAGATGCGTTTCCACCCTGCACAGAAGCATGTCGGGCTGGATGCCGATCTCCCGCAAGCGCATCACGGAGTGCTGGGTGGGTTTCGTCTTCAGCTCGCCGGCAGCGTGCACAAAGGGAACCAGCGTGAGGTGCACGTTCATGCAGTTCTCGTGGCCCTGCTCCAGGCAGAATTGCCGGATGGCCTCCAGGAACGGCAGGCTTTCGATGTCGCCTACGGTGCCGCCGACCTCCACGATTACAACCTCACGTGGCTCGCCGTCCGTGGCGACGTTCCGGATGCGCCGTTTGATCTCATCCGTGATGTGCGGGATGACCTGGACCGTCTTGCCAAGGTAGTCGCCGCGCCGCTCCCGGCGGATCACCGTGTAGTAAATGGACCCCGTGGTGGCGTTGTTCTTTTTCGACATGCTTTCGTCGATGAAACGCTCGTAGTGGCCCAGGTCCAGGTCCGTTTCCGCGCCGTCGTCGGTCACGTAGACCTCGCCGTGCTGGTAGGGACTCAAGGTGCCAGGATCGACGTTGATGTAGGGATCGAACTTCAGGATGGTGACGCGCAGTCCGCGCGCTTTCAAGAGGCGCCCAATCGAAGCGGAAGCAATCCCCTTCCCTAAGGACGAAACAACCCCACCGGTGACAAAGATGTACTTAGTTTGTGTTTCGCCGTCCACGGCCTACTCCTTCCTCCCGGTTCCGCCTGCACTGCGTCCTGCCTCTTGTACCGTGCCCCCTTCGACGAGCTGTCTCACAACCTCCAGGTCGGCGGGCGTGTCCACACACACGGGCCGAAAATCCACAATGCCCACCTTGATCCGAATGCCATTCTGGAGGAGACGCAACTGTTCGAGTTTCTCCGCGCGCTCAAGAGAGGTTGGTTCCATTTCCGTAAAAGCCAGCAGGACGTCGCGTCGGAAAACGTAGAGGCCAATCTGATCGTAGAACGGGTGGCATTCTGGCCAGTCTTCCAGGCGCGGCACGTCGCGGCAGTAGGGGATCACGGCGCGACTGAAGTACAGCGCGAAGCCATCTTTGTCAATCACCACCCGAGCCGTGTTCACGTTGCGCAACTCGGCCGGGTCCTCAACCACACGTGCCAGGGTGGCCACCGCCACACGCGCATCCTCTGTCACCAGCCGCACCGCTGTGTCGAGTACCCAGGGCTCGAGCAGAGGCTCATCTCCCTGAATGTTGGCCACAACGTCGTACTCAGGGAGCTTTCGCACCACCCAGGCAACACGGTCCGAGCCGGATTTGAGGTCCGTGGGCGTCATCACCACCTCGGCACCGAACGACCTGGCAGCGTCCTCGATGCGTCGGTCGTCCGTGGCAATCAGGATTCTCTCCAGCGTTTGCGAACGACTGGCCCGTTCCCACACCCACTGGATCATCGGCTTTCCGGCGATCTCGGCCAGCGGTTTGCCGGGAAAACGGCTCGACGCCCAGCGTGCTGGAATAACGCCAACTGCTCTGACTGGCACGCCCCTACCCTCACCCAATCACTTTGGGCACACTGAAGAATCCGTGGTGCTTGGCAGGAGCATTCGCCAGGGCTTCTTCCTGGCTCAGCCAGGGCTCCACCTTGTCCTCGCGCATCACGTTCGTCAACTCCACAACGTGGGCAGTGGGCGGCACGCCTTCGACATCAAGCTCCTTCAACTTTTCTACGTAGGCCACGATCTGGTCCAGCTGTCTGGCGATCTCCAGCTTTTCTTCTTCGGAAAACCGCAGCTTGGCCAGCTGAGCAATTCTGTCGACGTCCTCTGGTGTGATGGCCATGGCACCTCCACGCACGTAAGGGCGAGCGCAGACGTCTCGCCCTGCCTGTGTCGCCCTCGGAATCGAAAAGACCAACCGGCCCGCAAGCGGACAACCCGCTCAAAAGCCACGGCTAATATAAGACATCCCCTTTTCTTTGTCAAGGCCATTCGGGACGGTGGTACGGTTTTTGTAAAGCCGCGTCGGACTAAGCTACCGCAAACGTGGCACTTGGACGGCCTGCTTGCTAATCGCTTCCAGTGGGGACACGCTTGCAGGCGCCGGATTCCCCCCTCCGTGCGGTCCAGGGCAAAGCGAATCTCTGGCGTTTGCCCGTGCCGACCGCCTGCCCGGACGGCCCCGTCAATTCCCCATCCTGCGTTCATCCCCATCTACCTTATCCGCGAAACTGCGGCCGTGTCTTTTGAATCAAGGGTTCTCAGCTGCAGTGGAGCGAAAAACCCGCGCTTTGCAAGGGGCTTGTCCCCGCATGCCGCCGTAAAGCAGATCGCGCGTGGACACCTGGTCCGTCCAGGGTATCACCCGAATGTGACCAGTAGCGAACCCGCAACAGCGAGAAACACACCCACAGTGCGGCGGAAAGTCAACGGCTCGCGCAGGAAAAGCACGGCCAGAATGTAAATGAAAATCGTACTCGTCTGGTTCAAGGCCGCGGCAACCGAGGCCGGAGCCAGTTTCATGCCTGCGATCCAAAAAACCATGGCCACGTAGCTGCCCATCAGTGAGCCAGAGATGACAAAACGCCAGCTGCCAGGGGCTCTCAGAGTGGTGAGAATCAAGCGACGTCGCGGATGTCCCCACACAAAGGTAATCAGAAAAAACAGGCCCCCAATGAGCCGTACTTCCGTTGCCCAGAGCACCGGCGAGCGATTGAGCAACGGCTTGATCATCACGATCCCAACCGCCACCAGAAGGAGGGCCAACACACCGTACAGCAGACCAGCCAAAAGGCGTCGCTTTTCCGGGGCATTTCTGTTTCCAGGATCGTAAGTGGCCGCAACGACCGCCGAAATGATCAGCACGACACCGGAAACCTGCCACACCGTCAGCCGTTCCCCAAGCCACAGCATGGACAACCCGATGATGAAGGGACTGTACAAGGTGTCCACAATCGCCGTTAGACCGGCTCCCAACGCGTTCAGGCACATGAAAAACAGCGTGTCCGAAATCCCGATTCCCAGAACGCCACTCAACAAAAGCAAAACGTAGTCGCTCTTTGGGACCGAACGCAGGATCTCACCTCCCCAAAGCCAGAGCGTCGGGACAAGGAGAGCTACGGCCAGAGCTGTTTTGAACAGATTCAAAGCCAGTGGATGGACCGTTTCGCCGCTCTTTTTGAACAACACCACAGCGACTGCCCACCCGGCTGCGGCCAGGAGCGAAAACAGTTGGCCAAGGTAAGGGAATGCAGTCAAGGTCTCGCAAACCTCTCTGCTCTTGGGCTTCCAAAAGTTCGATCTGCATCGAAAACGCCGCGTTCACGTCAGCGCGTGTTGCGCGCACAGAAGGCGGCCCGACACCGTCGATCTGCACAGGCGCAATCACGGAGCAGGTCAGCTCCTGCCACACTGCCGCTGATCAAATCAACATCCACGCACAAGCCTTTGCGTCGGGTGCGGAGTCAGTCCCCAAGCCCTGGAAAGGGGACGCGCCCCCGCCGGGCCGGTGCCCTCCTTAGCCGAAGGCTTAGCTCTTGTAGAGCAAACGGTTAGCCACGTAGTTGTTCAGGATTAACCAGGGATCGCTCGTGCGCTTCCGCATTGCTTCCAGCCTTTCACGCAGATCCTGCAGTACAGTCCCGTGCGCAGTGTCGTTTGCCAGGTTGTGTACTTCGTCGGGGTCCTGTTCGAGATCGTAAAGTTCCTCGGCGGGCCTGCGGAGGTAGGCTTCTGTGGTGCGCACGCCAAACCGTTGACTGCGCCTCTCCAGCACCGCCTGCCAGGTTTTGGAGCGGAACAGGTCCGACGCAAACGGAAATTCGAGTTCCCAAGCCAGGTTTTGAATGTACTTGTACCGCTGTGTGCGAACCCCGCGCATCGGGTAGTACATCGTTACTTCGTGAAAACTGTGCGACAGGAACACGACGTCTCGCTCCGGCTGTTTTTCGCCTCGGAGCAAGGGCAAAAGCGATCGCCCCGGTAGCGTGTACTCAGGACCGGGAACCCCGGTCCACTCCAGGATGGTGGGCACGATGTCCACAAAGCTCACCAGCGCGTTGCACGTGGTACCACTCTTACCCACGCCAGGTGCACGCACGATCATCGGAAGGCGGACCCCCGCGTCGTAAATGTTCGTTTTGGCACCAGGGAACGGGATCCCGTTGTCACTGACGTAGATCACGAGTGTGTTGTCAGCCTTACCGAGCTCCGTTAGCTTCTCGAGGATCATCCCCACGCCAATGTCCATCCGGGTCACGGCCTCGTACATTTCAGCCAGTTCCTCCCGTACCTCAGGCCAGTCCGGCAAGAACCGCGGTACCGGCAGCTCCCCCGGATCGTAACCCACAGGGCGGACTCCCGGGTAGTCCCGGTCGTTTGCAAATCCGTTTCTTGTCCGATGAGGGTCCGAGAATCCCACGAGTAAGAAAAACGGCTGATCCCCACACGAGCTGATGAATCGTCCCGCGTACTCGGCCATCTTGGCCACATTTCGATTGCCCATCAGCTCCCGCCCTGGCGCCGTAAAATCGAAAACACTTTGGCTGCGCGGTTCAACGTGGAGCTTGCCGACCACACCCGTCCTGTAGCCCGACCTGTGCAGCAAAGTGGGAAGCGTTTCAACCCACTCGAACAGGCGAAAGTGGTGCGCCCTGTGAGCCAGACCGTACTGGCCATTCTGGTGCGGGTACAGACCGGTGAGGATGGACGACCGGCTGGGACTGCAAGAAGCAGCCGTGGTGAACGCCTGCGTGAACCGCACCCCCTCAGCTGCAAGGGCATCCAGATTTGGCGTGCGGATGACGTTGTTGCCGTAGCAACCCGACTGATCGATCCCCTGGTCGTCGCTGATGAGCAAGACAACGTTCGGCCGACCGCTTCCCGCCCGGACTGTCTGCGTGCCGAGCGCGCCCGACAGCGCCAGCACTCCACCCGTCGCAGCAACACCCCCGAGGAATTGCCTGCGGGTCAGTTTTCTTGCGCTCATTTTACAACCTCCTCGACTTTGTTGCCGTAGTCGGTGCCACTTCCCGACGCGCAGAGGTGCCCAAGGCCGTGCGGTTTGGTACCACCCTGCATCTTCGGTGACTCGAAACCGCCGGAGTAGGCTGATGTGGAAGAAAATCTGTCAGGGATGCCAACCTCGCGCGGACTTTTCGCAACCGTGGACGGGGTTAGCTGAGGTTACTTGACGAAGAGGCAAACGTAGGCCGCCGGAAAGACTTTCTTCACCCGAGCAGTCCGCACCCAGATCGTCACCGTGTAGATGCCGCTTCGAGGCCTCGGCAGAACCACTGGGAGACGAAACTCCGTACCGCCCGATGTAAAATGAAACGTGAGCTGGGGATTGTTCTTCCAGTACCACAGGGTGTCGGCCTGCGAACGGCCCTCGAAGCGTGCTTGCTGAACCAGTCGCACCAGGCTTGTTGTGAAACCCGGTAGACTGTACGAACGAGAACGGCTGATCTGGGCAGGCGTCATGGGTTGTGGCCAGGGTTCGTAGTCGATCGAGGCGTTCACCACGCGAGCCCCGTTCAGTGCCCGTCCAGTCACCCACAGCGTTTCGCTCCGGGCCTGCGCCAGGGAAAGGTTAATCGGCGGCCGAACATCCAGGTGGACGTACCTGTCCAGAAACTCTTCCGAGAAACGCAGTCCGCGTTTGCTCACAGCCAGCCCGATTCCGCAGGCGTTGTGCTGAGGGGCGAGGACGTTGCGCCGGTGGCCATCGTTTGGAGGTTTTTCCTGCATCATTTTTCGGTGCGCCTGGAGCACCATCTCAACCAACTTGTCGAAGCTAATGTCGAAACCACGCCAGGTCGTGAGTGAGAAGTTCTCCGCCAGCACGTCGTAGCCGCCTGCCAGCGCGTAGCGGTGATGTGGCTTGAAACCGTGGAGATCAAAATGCCCGTGGTAGTTGTGCTGCAACGCCTGTTTGCAGTGCTCGTCCGCCACCACCGAGGCAAGCGAGTCGAACGCAACCGGCTGCAAGCCGTGCGCCGCACGGTCCCGGTTAATTTGTGCCAGGAGTCGGCGCTTCACCTCGCGCGCCACCACCTCACTCAAGGGGAAACGCAAGCCACCTTTTCCGAAAAACGCCAGCTCGCTTCCCGAAACCCGCTCCATTTTCTCCGACGGCTTTTTGATCCCCGCCAGTAAAGCCTGTGCCTCCGCCGCACGCGGATCATCCGGGAAGCGCTCCACGAGAAAACGCAGGCACTGTGCGGACCGAACCATCTGCCCGGCCTCTCGGTAAATGCCAGCGTAGGTCCAGAGAACCCGCGGGGAAACGTACGGCACTGGCACCTGATCCAGCAGCCGACCCAACGCCTGCTTCCCCTTCGGACGCAGGGCTACGTCGTCGGCGCAGATCTCCGCGCACGCCACCAAGATCTCGGCTCTGGTTTTCTCGGAAACAGCAACCGAATTTGCCGCTTTCCCCAGGCATTGCACAAGAACCGGCAGTGCATCCCTGCGGCCCAGGTCGCGCGCCAGCATTGCTGCTCGTCGAGCCGCACTTGCCGTGTGTTTGTTGCCGTTTCGGATTTGGAGAAACGTGAGGTACTCCCGCAAGGCCTCGCTGCGCCGCCCCGCTCTCTCGAGGAAGCCAGCGTAAGCAACCCGCACGGAGTCCGAGCCCGGTGCCTGCGGAAACCAGGTCAGAAACCAGCGCAGCTCGTTTCCGGCCAGCTCAAGCCGGTCGGACGGAAGGAGCTCCAGCAGGACAGCGGTGAACTGCGTCGCTCTCGACTCGCGACTCAAACCTGCGGTGCGAAGCTGTAGGAGAGGTCGAAGTGCGGATGCCCACGTTTTGCGACAGATGCCGGGCAAAGAAGTCAACTCACGGTGGGCAACGCTGTCCCGGAAAACGAGCCAGGACTTAATCAGACAAACGCCAGCCTCGAGACACCGTTCAGTGCGCACCAGGAGTCGTGTACGAAGGCGAAGGACCTCAGGAACCGAGGGCGAAGTGCCGTAGGCAAGCAGAAAGCGCTCCATCTCCAGCAGAGCCTGTTTTGCGACACCCGGTTCGCGAGCTGAAACCGCGGAGCGAAAGAAGCGCAGGTAGTCATCCACCGGTTGGCCCGACGTCGTCGCCGCCTGGCCACCCACCCACAGAACCAGACCGGCCAACAGAGCCCGTTTGAGAGGTAGCATCCCTTACCTTCCTGGGTCAGGTCGCAGTCCGAACAAGCGGGCATTTCTCAGCGCTGTTCCTCGAGCTGCCGCCGCTTTCACTCGATCTCCACCACAGCCTCGATCAACCCGGCAATCTGTTCGTCCTCGGGTTGCACTGGATTTCCCCGCATGCTGTTCCCCCAGCTTGCTTTCACCAGCTGCGGCAGCTCTTCCCGCTTCACTCTCACACCGGGCAACTTTTTCGGAATCTCCAGATCGTTCAGCAGGTCTTTCACCTCCGCAATCAGACGCCTGGCTCCCTCCGCACGATTCACGTAAACACGACCGAGCAAGGTTCCAGCCAGAATGGCCATTTTCGCTTCGGCAACCTTCTGGTTGAGCTCCAGCACGTGTGGCAACAACACCGCGCAGGCCAAACCGTGAGGGACGTTGTACTTTCCGCCAAGCGCCGCCGCTACCCCGTGTGCCGCACCAAGACCGGCGTTGGCCAAAGCCATGCCACTCAGCAGGGCGGCGAGACTCATGTCCTCCCGAGCAGCCAGGTTCGAGCCTTCGCGAAACGCCGCCCTGAGACTCTGCCCAACCCGACGGACGCCCTCGAGGCAAAGCCCGTCTGTGAGCGGATTCGAACGACGCGAGATAAACGCTTCCACCAGTTGCGTGAAAGCATCCAGACCCGAGTGCGCCGTCTGCTTCGGTGGCAAGGTCAGTGTGAGCTCAGGGTCAACAAGCGCCACCGTTGGAACAAGCCGCCTGTCGCGCAGGCTACGCTTCACCCCGTGCGACTTCACGCCCAGAACCGCATTTTTGGTCACTTCGGAACCGGTACCAGCCGTGGTTGGCACGGCAACGTGTGGTAGCGGCTCCTCTTCCAGTTTCTTGCCGGCCCCCACGCCCTCTAAGTAGTCCAGCACGGTGCCGGGATTTGGCACAAGTCCAGCCACCGCTTTTCCCAAATCCAGCACGCTTCCGCCCCCCACGCTGACGACAACGTCGGGAGCGAACCTCCTTGCCTGCCGAACCACAGCCTCGACGCCGTCCACTGTCGGCTCACCAGGCGTTCCACTGAACACGCGTACCGTAAGACCGCGTGCCGCCAGCAAGTCCGCCAGTTTCGCCAGAAGCCCGCTCCGTTTCAGACTTGCGCTGCCGGTGACAAGCGCAACACGTTGACCAAACGAAACGGCGATTTCCGGAAGGCGTTCTCTCTTGCCGCTGCCAAAAACGATCTGGTTCGCTGTGCTAAACTCAAACGGGTTCATTTTGGCCGCCCTCTTTCGTTGCTCTACCGTCCCCCCAAGCACCGGCACACTGCGAGTGGGTCGTTCCCAAGAGAGTTGCCGCTCCCACGTCCAGGCCCCACCTGCAGTTGACGACGGGTTTCTTCTACTCGCCAGAACTGCCACCCTCTGTACAACGCAAGCCCCTGCTTACAACCTGGATTCGCCCGGGCAAAACACCGGGGTAGTCGCGTCTCTTGCAACACGAGAGAAGGGAACCGTTCAGCAACGTGACACGGTAACCTGCGTCGCCGGGAAAAATCCAGTTGATCCAACACAGCGGACTTACGGCTGGTCTCTCTTCCCCGAGTCCTTTCGTTGCACTTCCACAACCAGAAAATCCTCTGCTACAGCAACATTCGGGAAAACCTCGGCCGTTCTCTCCAGGAACGCGCCGGGATCGCTGTAGCGGGAACTGAAGTGCGTCAGCACCAGTTTTTTCGCTCCCGACCGCTTGGCGATTTTCGCAGCCTGCAACGACGTGGCGTGCCAGGACTCCTTTGCTTCCTTCTCGTCGGAGGCAGCGTAGGTCGACTCGAAAATGAGCACATCGGCTTCCTGTGCCAGCCTGTAGGCCCCCGGGCAAGGAATCGTGTCCGTAACGTAGGCCACTTTTCGGCCTGGAATTGGTGGACCCACCAGATCAGTCCCGCGCACCACTCGGCCGTCCGGTAGTGTCACCTCGCCACCGGCTTTCAGCCTGGCGTAGACCGGTCCCGGTTCGATTCCCAACCGCCTTGCACGCGCCGCGTCGAAATGTCCGGTTCGGTCCTTCTCGACAAAAGCGTAGCCGAGGCACGTAGAGCGATGTTTCAAAAACGCTGCGACCAGGCGGTAATCGGGTCCCGAGAAAAACTCGCCCTCTGCCACTTCGTGCACACTGAGTTCGTACTGAAGGTGAGCCTCTGTCGCCCGCAAGTTGAATTCCACGAACTCGCGCAAACCCGGTGGACCGTAGATGTCCAGCGGGCCTGTACCTCCGACGAAACTTCGACTGACGATCAGTCCGGGCAAGCCGAAGACATGGTCGGCGTGCAAGTGCGAGATGAGGATCCGACGAACACGCGTCAGCTTCAGCCCGGCCAGGCGAAGCTGCCGCTGCGTACCCTCCCCCGCGTCGAAAAGGATGACTTCGCCGTCAAAGACCAAAGCGACGGCAGGAAGGCCGCGTTTGTCCGTGGGAATGGCCGCCGAAGTGCCAAGGAAGACGAGTTTCAACGTGGCAATTCCTGTGATTGATCAAACCGAGACGTCGGAGAACTCAAGCTACCACCGGCGTTGCACCAGGAACCCGGACCGTAGTGAGAACGCGGTCCCGCGCATTCAAGGTCGCTTTCGCGCAGGGACACGCGCAGTTCAGCTCGCAGCGATGATCCCTTCGTCCCGGATCACGCCGCCGCTACTCCTCCGCGTAGAGCAGCTCCAGCTGTTCCAGCTTCTTGGTGATTCGAGTAGGGAGCTTGTCCTTCCCCACACCCTCCCGCTCCAGCTCTTCCAGAAGCTTCTTGGCGCGGTCCAGCCAGCCGCTTTCCAGGTAGTACTCAGCGACACGAAGAGCGGCCTCGTGTTCACTGGGTCCGCGAACCATCGGCTTCACGAATTCCGCCAGGGGCATCCCGAAGGCCTCTTCAATTCGCTGACGGTTCTCGAGGAAAAACATCAGCAGAACGGCATTTTCGGGGTAGTTGGCAATCATCTCGCGGATGATCTCAAGCCCCTCTTGGAACAACTCCTCAATGCGCCGCAGGTGGTATTCCAGCGAACCCAGCGTCTCTTCGTAGTCCTCGGTCCGGGCAGCGTAGTGCTCCAGCACGTACTTCAGCTCGCGTGCCACCATCACCTTGTGGAACAGCAGCCCCACGTTGTTCATGAAGCGGATCTCCGCTTCCGTGGGTGTCAGCTTCGGTGCGTCTTCGAAAGTCCGTCTTTTGGGATCGAGCAACCGTTTGAAAATCAAGTAGTTGTCCTCTTTAATCTGGTAGAGGGCGTCCGAGATCTCCATGATGTTCTCAAACGGCATCAGGGTACCGTTGTGGAAATTTCGGCTGTAGCGTAGAAACAGGTCTCGAGCGCGCAGGTAGCGCTCAATCAACGTGCGAATCATCCAATCCTTGATTGTCGCAATGTAGTGGCTAACCTGCAACCTGACCTCCCCTTTCGTCTTCTCTAACGACCTCGCTTGCCAGCCCGGCCCAGGAGACGTAGCCCCTTTACTTTCCTGGATCCGGCCCTTTCTCTTTCTGGGCGGCCTCCCCTTCTGGCCTTCCACCATTGAAAAAACCCGGTTCCGCCTCGGTTACCGACCAAACACTTCGCAGTCACCTTAGCTTCGGCAAGGCTACCCCAACCTGGGCTGCAGGGTCGAAACACCATTCAGTTCGTGGCTTTGTGGTTGTCGACAACGCTGCACCGTTTCGTCTCAGCCCTGAACCAACAACCCCTCCAGGCTTCCGGCTCACTCGGCGTACCGCAAGAGCGTGTTGAAAAGCAGTTTGTACGTGCCCCGCGTCCAGGCACGGAATTGCGGGCGAAATGCGAAGGCGTAAACTGCTCCCTTGCCAACCCGGACGCGTAGAAGGGCGGGCCGACCGCGCAGTGCGTCCAGTTCCCGGCCCCAGCCGCTCAGCAGCAACGAATCCTTACGGAAAGTAACCAGGGCATCGCCCGCTCCGGCATTCAGCAAGGCCGGCGTTGTGCACAGCAACGCCACCTGGCTGGGCAGACCGAGGGTTGCCGGATCGCCACCCCTAACCCAACCAGCCAGCAAAGCCCCCGGCACGCTGTACCCGTCGTTTTTCGCCGCCCTACGGTCCACCACTTCCAGTCCGAAAGTTGTGTCGGCGAACTCAACGGAACGCCCGAGCAACAGGAGTGTCCCCCCGCCGAGCACAAAACGCCGCACTTGCCTTAGCCCCTGGGCCCCAAGCCCTCCAGCGTACTTCTGCGGCACCGCCAGCGTGTCCCGCCCTGCCAGGATGCTCCGCAACGGCATGCTTGGAATCACGAGTACCCGAATTGAATCCGACCAGCCTCCGGCCCGCAGGTCCTGGTCGCGAAGTGACACGACACGAAACTGGTACTTTTCCAGAATCCAGCGCGTCCAGCCCTCGTCCATCGAGGCCGTCCAGCTTCGGTAGAGTCCCACAGGCTGGAGACTCACGTCCAGCACATGGTACCCCTGCGGCAAAGAGGCAGAAACGCCCCAGGGAACTCTCAAACTGTCCGCGAATTGAGCGGCTTGTGACAACGTAAGGGGATCGCCGCTTACTACGAAAGAACCCGCCGGCCAGGTTTCACCGCCCTCGCGGGTGCCGCCCAGCAGGCGCTGCACTCTGGCTCCGCGGCCGAGCGCGAAGTTGACCACAGCGTAGGCACCATTTGCGCCACCATCCAGCCACAGAGCCCGTGTGTCCCGACGGAAACTTTCGTGGCGGGCACCAAAATGCTCCACCTGGTCCCCGAGTTGGGGAACGGCAGCAAGGGGCTCCACCCGTACACCGAAGAGCAAGGGCAGGCAGTGCGTGGTGACGTCGTAGGGAATACGCTCCTGCTTGCCCACCCGCGGCGGGACGTAGTGCGAGATCTCCAGCAGTGTCTTGGCAAAGCTGCCGTAGGGTTGAGCCAGCGGTACAAACAGTCCGTCCCCGTCCGCCCGAGACTCCGTCCGGTAAATCGCCACCTGCCCCGTGCGGAGGATGCGCACCAGATCTTCGGCCGCGGAGGGGTCATGCTGCTTGAATGGGATTAGGAACCCAGCTGGCCACCTCTTCCATCGGCACTGCTCCGCGAGAACGGAGGCGCTGTTCCGCACCCAGGTACGACGATTTCTGGCAACGTGCAAAAGTAGCGCGTGAGCTGCAGCCTTGTGGTAAGAAACGACGTCTTTCAGCGTCCATTTACCTCCCTTCCAGGGGAGCGGGAAATGGACGGAGCGTTTCAAGGGGTCGAAATCGACTGTACCGCGCAGCTTCTCGGGCGGAATGTCTACTGCCCGCGCTAAACGGCAGCTGGCCACTTCCGTCAGGAAACGAATGGCACCGTGGTAGTTCGGGTAGGCCCGCGCCGGGGTGAAGGCGTCGAACAGGGCGGAGCTCACCACACCTGCAAAGCCGCGAGCCGTGAGCCACGCTTGCACAAAGGTGCCCAGGTCGTTCATCTCAGCGACCAGTGTTGGCGCTACGTTGGAGTCCACGGGATCCACGTACGGCGGGACAAACAGGCGTGCACCGTAACGCCCCATCTGGTGCATGTCCAGTACAACCACCGGGTGCCAGTGGTTGTAGATCTTTTCAACGGTAAGTCGTGTCTCCACCTGCGTGAAGGTAAACCAGTCCCGGTTGTTGTCGTGGCCAGTGTACTTGTTGTAAAGCCACGGCAAGGGACCCGCTTCAAAACGGCTACCCTTGTGCTGCGTGAACCAGGCGTGTACAAGGTTCAGACCGTCCGGGTTGTGAACCGGTACCAGAAGAATCAACACACTGTCGAGAATGGCCCGAGCGAAAGGTAGTCGGTCGGTCAGCAGTTCGTACACCAGTTCCGGTGCCATTTGCGCTGCGCCGATCTCTGTGGCATGAATGCTGCAATTCACACTCACGACTGCCGGAACCTGTTTCACAAGGGAATCAATCTGACCCGAGTTCAGCTCGCAGGGATCCGCAAGCTGAGTTTGGACGTGAAGGATTTCCGCCTTGCGGGCAAGGTTTGCCGGGCTCGAAACCAGGACAAGGACAAACGGGTTTCCCATCGGCGTCTTGCCGAGGGTGTCCACCTCAACCGAAGCGCTGAGGCTGTCCAGAAGCTCGAAGTAGCTCAGGATTTGTTGCAGAGAGGCAAGCTCGCCCTCTGCACCCGGTTCAAAGCCAAAGATCTCCGCAGGCGAGGGCAGCGCACGGTCCGGCAACGCTGACGCTGGCCCAATTGGCAGAAGCAGTGTCAGAAACAGCCCGGAAAATATTGCCCGAATCGACTTCATTTGTGCCTCAAGCGCCACCCGAGTGAAGGAAACGCGCTTTTTGCCGATACCCAAGGTGAGAGAGCCAGACCCGAGCGCGAAATCTGGACCGAACCATGGTTAGACCAAACTGCCGCGACCGACTTACTGCCGCCGATTTCGATTTCGTCGCCGACACGCTCGCCCGCAGGCCCGAGGATCGCGGCTACGTCCAGAGTTTGCTGGCCGATCCCGAGACCCGGGACTTGATTTTGGACCACGACGACCTTTTTTCACGCATCATGTGCACCGAGGGTCTGGCCCCCTTTTCGGCCTACCTCTTCTTCTACGTGCTGGTCCGCAGGGCTTTCTTGCGCCACGATCTGTACGATGCCACCCTGGCGGACTACTGTGCAAGCTTGCTCGTAAGCTTCGTGGGTCAAAAACCACCAGACGACCCCGAAAACGAACCTTACCGCTACGCCTACCTGATTGATCACCTGGCCGCACTGTCGGAAGCTGCGCAGTCGGATGTTTTCTTCCTGCACAACCAGCTGGGAAACTACGCCCTTTTTCTGAGCGGCATGTTTCCGAACTACGTCCGCTACCAGGCGCACCATCGCTTTGGCCCCAATTTTCGCTACTACGAGCAATTGGGCGCCATGAGCTACCACATCGCCTCACAACACGAAGTAGCGCACTCCACCGGGCTCAGCAGCGTTCTCGAAGGCGTAGCCATGAATTTCCGGCCCATTCGCAAAGCCCTCAACCACGTTTCCGAGGGGTACCTGCGATTTGGCGACGCGCTGGAGCACTTGGTCATTCACGCCCTGGAGAATCAGCCTGGTTCCTGAAGCCTCTTGCCACGCTCAACTGGTGGCACAGTTCCTTTCTGGCGGTCTTTCAGTCAAGGCCCGTTTCGGTCCGCACGTGTAGCGATTCGTTCACAAGCGCGCCTATTTGCTGCACACACTCGCGCGGGTTGGCGCAGCGATCCACAAAGACCGCCCGCTCCCAAGGCTGAACCTTCGCTAACCAGCTGAACGTGATCTCACCTTCCACGGAAATTCCGACTTCTTCCGGCTTCTCGAAAAACAGGGCTGAAACCGCGGCCTCAAGTTCCGTGCGATTCGGCAAACCGGGTCGCGTCCGAATCTGTGTCAGGCGCCCTCCCCGGTTGATGAGAAAGACTTCGGCGCAGCCGGACCTCGAGGAGGGCAGCACCAACGCGTAATTCCCGCGCACACGCTCCCAGTGCTCGCGAGGGTGCACCTCCACCTGTGTGTTCAGACGTGGCCGGTACAGGCCGATCAAACGTTGTTCTACCAGTAACGCTTCCAGTTCAGAACCGAGCTCAGCGATCTCAAAGTCCACGATCTCCCGCACGATCCGCCGGTCACGCTCGCTGACACGTTCGGGGCTCCTGAAGTAGACAGGCAACCGGGCTGCCAGGTTTCTCGCCTTGCCCACGTAAGCCACCTGCCCAGAAGCGTCGCGCATCAGGTAGACACCAGGCCGCGCAGGCAGCGCAGCGATTTTTTCCGGACCGAAGGCAAAACGACCGAAATCCAGTGGCACTGGTTCCTGTCCCAGCTCCGCCCACAACGCGTCGGTGTCGGCAAAACCCAGCTCCTCGGCATTCTCCAGTATTCGCTGCCAGAGTGCAGCCAGACCCTCGGCCTCCAGGGCCACGCTTGCTTCTTCGAGCCAGGTTTCGCCCAGCAACGTCGCTGCTCGATGTTGTTCGCGAATCGTTTGTCCCGGAAACAAGTTTTCGACAGCGCGCCGCACCTCCCAAACGCGCTGGCCGGTGGTACCCAACCGACGCAACCAGTCAAGTGCGGCACCGACGCCCGCCTGTCGTCGCCAGAAAACGACGGGTTCCGCGCCAACCAGTAGCGGCGGGACTTCTTTCCCAGCTTCGCCGACGGACAGGGTAACAGCAGCACCGCGGGTCCACTTCCCCTCCTGCAGCACGGACCAACCCAATCGTACGCCGCTCCCGTCCGCGGCTTTTCTCACAGCCAGGCACACAAATCGAACTTCCCGGGCCGCCGTACCCGAGCCGTCTGCGAGTTGCCACTGACCATTTGGCAACCGCTTCACTGCGCTCAGATCGCCCAGAGCCGTTTCCACAAGTCGATCGGCCAGCTCGGGCGAAACCCCACGAAGCGCCATGACCTCGCGCACAATGTCGAGTGAACTAACGCCACCGGGCGCTGTCCGGAGGTAGTCCAGAATTCGAACGGCTAACCCTGCATTATTTTGTCGCGTCGAGTTCAGAAAGCATGACCTCCACAGCTTTTTCGAGTTGTCGGTCGCGGTGTTGATCAGCGTCGCCGGGCTGGTCCCAGACGACTACGTCAGGCACGCAGCCGTGGTTTTCCATGTTTACGCCAGTGCCCGCGACATACCAGCCACGGAAAGGCACCCGGAACGTCGCGCCATCGATCAAGCTGATTGCCCCTGTGCTGATTACCAGCCCGCCGGTCGGCGCGCCCACAACCTTGCCTCGCTTCAAGGTCTTGATGGCGTGCGAGAAGATCTCGGCGTTGCTGAAGCTGTACTCGTTACACATGGTAACAACCGGCTTGCTCCACCAGTACATCGGCAGGCGTGTCTGAGGGTAACCTTTTCCTCCTCCACGTGGGATGGTGTAAGCGTGCGCCCGAGGAGCCAGGATCGCCAGCATGTAGTCGGTGGTCCAGCCTCCACCGTTGTTACGGACGTCGATGATCAGAGCCTCTTTGTCATGTGCGACTGAGTAAAGTTCCTGCTCGAACTGCTCAACGCTCGGCATGCTCATCCCACGGATGTGCACGTAGCCAATGCGCCCGCGACTCAGGCGATCAACAAGTGCCCGTTTCTCCCGCACCCATCGGTCGTACTCAAGGTCTGTAAAACGCCTCTGGCTAATGGGTCGAACAACAACCTCCCGTTGTTTGCCGTCCCGGTTTCGCACGGACAAAATCACCTTCTCGCCGACCTTGTCGTTGAGTAGTTTGTGGATGTTCACATCCCAGCTCACCGGGGTGCCATCGATGGCTGTCAAAATGTCCCCCGGTTTGAGGCGTGAGCGCTCGTGGTCGCAGGGACCTTTTGGCAACACGGCCGCAACTTTCAGCCCTTTGCCCGTGTAGGATTCGTCGAACCAAAGCCCGAGCATCCCCGTGCTTACTTTCGGTCCCCTCGCAGGTCCGGAAATTCCAAGGTGTGAAGCGTTCAGCTCTCCAAGCATCAGGCTGACAACGTCGTTGAAATCGTGGATGGTCGCTGCTTGAGCCGCCAGTGGTCTGTATTTGCGCCACATGGCCTTCCAGTCGCAGCCGTGGAAGTGGGGGTCGTAGAAATGGTGGTTCAGCGTTTGCCACGCTTCATCAAACTTCTGGAGACGCTCCGCCTTGTGATCGATGACCATCCTGGCTTTAAAGTTGTGCGATTTGGTCTTTCCGTCCTTAGTTCCGACCGAACGGATTGCGCCTTTACTGAGGTAGTAGAGCCGCTTGCCATCCCTCGTCCAGTGCACGAACAAGGGCGCACTGCCGTTCTTCGTCAACCTCTTGAGTTCCGTTCCGTCCCACTTGATCGTGAACAGGTCCCTCTTTCCGTCCGTGTTTGCCGCGAAGGCAAAGGTCTTCCCGTCCGGCGAAATGGCCAGGCCTGTCTCCTCACCGGGTAGGGATGTCACGCGCCTTACCCGTTTCTCGATGTCCTGAAAGTCAATCCGAACCTCCACGGACTTCTTTTCCTTTTTGCGGTTCTTCTCCGTTTCGGCAGCAGCTTCCTCCTCCTGCCAATCTTCCTTGGTTTTCTCGAAATCTTCTTTCCGCAGGAAGACGAACCACACATCCACGTTGTTACCGGCCCGGCGTGAAAGGAAACCGAGTTTCCGCCCGTCTTCCGACCAAACCGGGGCCCAGTCGTTGTCAGGGTGCATCGAAACGTTGACCGCCTCTCCGCCATTCGACGGAACAATCCAAACGTCTTGGTTGAAATCGTTGTCGTTTCTCGAGAAGGCAATCCACCTGCCGTCCGGCGACCACGCGAACTCCGGAGCATCCCAACCTTCAACGATTTTGCGCTTGTGTCCGCCGTCGACGTCCATTACGATCAGGTCGCCAAGGTAGTGAATGTACGCGATCCTCCGTCCATCCGGCGAGAATTTGGGCGAGAAGTCGTTCAGTGGGGAGTCCGTGAGTTGCACAACGCGCACCCTAAGCGTCCGAGACAGACTTTTCTGCGACGTGTCCGCCGAAAACGCCAGAAAAACGTCCTGGTTGCCGTTGCGGTCGGACACAAACACAAGCGTGTCCCCTGTGGGTGACCAGCTAATCTGAAAGTCCCTTGCGGGACTGTTTGTCACGCGACGTGCCTTGCCGCCTTTCTCCGGCATCACAAAGATCTCGCCGCGCACCACAAACGCGATTTCCTGTCCGTCTGGGGAAACGGCCATTTCCGTGGCTTTGCTTGTGAAGGTCTTTGTCTCCACCAGGTTAACCTTGGGATCTGTAGGCGCGAAAACTTGTAAGCGACGGGGCTTACCGCCAGCGGTCCGAACCACGTAGAGATCAGCCCCGCGTTCGTAGGCGATCACAGATCCGTCCCGGCTGATCGACGGTGCGCGCACACCGTCCTCTTTGTGAAACGTTAGCTGCGTGCGCCTTTTGCCTTCCAAGTCCATCCGCCAGATGTTGAAGGTACCGTCGACGTCCGTCACCCAGTAAATCCACTTCGAATCCGGCGACCACATCGGGTAAAAATCGTAGCCGGGATGATCGGTGAGGCGGCGAAATGTGTGTTGCTTGCGGTCGTAGAGCCAAATGTCGGGATTGCTACTGCCACGGTAGTGCTTGCGGTACCACCACGCAGGTCCCCTGGAAAAAACGATCCAACGCCCGTTGGGTGAAACCTTTGCATCTTTGCCGTACTCACGGAGCAGCGACTTTGGCGTGCCGCCCCTGCGAGGAACAACGTACGTGATTGGCATTCGGTGGTAGTAGAAATTCCGCCTGGAGCTGAAAACGATCCCTTTCCCGTCTGGCGTCCAATCGGTCACTTCGTCGTTGGAAGAAAAGAACGTCAGCCGCTCGGGTTCGCCACCTTCTGCAGGAACAACGAAGACGTCGTCGTTGCCCCAGCGCGCCGAAGAGAAAGCGATCTCGCTGCCGTCCGGCGACCAGACCGGTTTCCAATCGTAAGCTTCGTGTACCGTGAGTCGTTGCGCTCGGCCTCCTTCGATCGACACCTTCCAGAGATCCCCCTGGTACGAAAAGGCGATTTCCCGGCCGTCCGGCGACGGTGCAGGCGTCCGTGCGAATTTGATCGGCTCAGCCGACCAGGCCGAAACCGCAAGCCCGACGAGAACAGAAAACAAAACCGCAGTTCGCCGAAACGAAGACATTTTCCCTCCCGTTCTTGGGTACGCGACCGCTCCCGGCAGCACTTGCTGCCCCGCTTGCGCTTGGAGCCGTGCAAATATCCGTAGAGCAGGTCCAGACCTCCATCGATTGCCTGACACCGGCAATCCCGTCCGAGCCTTAAGTCACAACACTCCCCGACCTTTGCGAAATGTAGACATTGGTGGTCTGAAATGCAAGGCCGGGCGGTGCGCCGAGCAGCTGTTTTCTTGCACGTTGACAAGCATTGCTTTTGTGACGGGATCCACCCCGTCCAGAGCGTCCAATCAAAGCGGGTCAGTAGCGGAAGGCATCTTGCCCGTACTCCTGGGTTCCCTGACGTGCGCTCTTGCCGAGATTCACTCGTTCAACGAGCGGACCAACCCGTGTGGAGCTCGACTTAGCTTCACTGCCACTTTGGAAGCCGTCTTTTTCCGCTTCTGTAGATTTTCTTCGGGGGTAGGGAACGCTTGTCCTGTGCTGGGAGGCGGAGACGAGCAGACTTCGGGTGGACAATGTTAGGGCCTGGCCGTCAGTGGAGATTCTACACGGCAAACGTTTGCTCAAAAGCAGTCCGTCGTGATGAGCTCCACGCTTTCAGCGCAGCTCCCCCCTCGCAAACGCGCAGCCACAGTTTTCCACCGCAAGGCCGATCTTCCCCCCACATGCGGCCGAAAAACACCCTTTGTCCCGGTGTGCGCCCCCTGTGTGCCACCGGGCGGGGCAGGCTCGCCTCCAAGTACGTTCAACGCGCGCAGAGGAGACCGCCAGGGGCAGCCAGCCAGGTACCTGGCGAAGTCTCTTCTTTGTTCAGGGACCCGCGAGCCAGGCCACTGCACCAGGTCAGTGGGGTTGAAGAAACGCCACCCCCCGCCAAAAGCCCCTCCTCCCCAGGACTTGCAGCTGTTGGAACCTCCAGGTTGTTGTTACGGAATGAGTCCTTAGCAGGTCACAGGCCGACTCTGCCAGAGGGAGGCCAGGCCGCACGCTTACGCACGATTTCTCGTACGTACCTCAGTGCGCCGACGAGCCAGTAACCACTTGTCTGGTCAGAACCTCGCCGCCGTTGAAGCGCATCAGTCGGGTCGCAGCTCGGCCCAGGTCCGCCTCCAGCTGCGCCACCCCGTGGTCCGCCGGGGCGAACACCACAAAAAGGATGGTCCGGGTTGAAAGATCCACGCTGGTGCGAAAGGAGTCGGAGCTTGGGTTACCGAAGGGCCCCAGGTCGTCCACCAACGCGACGCGTCCACTCACATTCACCCAGTCCTTCCGGATCCCGGCGTAACCTTCGTTTGGCCCACCGATCCTGCAGAGCACGTTTCCCTGGATTTTCGCCGCGTCGTACAGACCGATGGGCAAAGCAAACTCCATCGAGCACCAGTTGCACACGTCCACTACCGTGTTGATCCGGTAAAGCCCTTTCCCTTTCAAAACACGTCGAATCAGGGCTTCCGACGACGGACGGCGTTTCGTCGGCTCGATTCCGAAGGTGCGGTACAGGCGTCGTGCTGGGCCCAGCCTTTCGCGCAGCAAATTGGCATCCTGCAGTTCTTCCCTCAAGCGTTGAGCGAAAGCTGCCATTTCGGCTTCCAAGGCTGCGTCGCGCTCGCGCACCTGCACGCCGTCCACGACTACCCAGGCGAGCACCAAACGCCCTGCGACTGAATCATCCAGACGGATTTCAGGCACTCGTCCCACCGCGCACAACTCCGGGTACGTTTACCTCAGGGTTCTCCCTACTTGTCTTGCACAGAACGGTTCGGATCTTGCGTCGGCAAGAAGCGAGGCGCGCAACAACCAGGTTTGTTCGCACCTTTTCCCGCCCACACTGCCGCAGTCCAACCAAGCGGGGCGAAGTCCGACAGCGGACCCCGCCACCGCTCTGAGAATCTCCTCGCTCACTTGAACGCCGCAAGCAACTTGTCGGCGGTTTCTGCAAGGTCAATCTCGAACAGTGCAATCGTCGGCAAAAGCCAGGACACGCGGAACCTGGCGTCGCCGTCCTTGTTCTGACCGAAGTAAGCAAGCGCCACGCGGCCAAACCCTGCTTCCTTCTCCACCTTTTTTGCTTCCCGCAGGAAACGCCTGGCTACGTTCGGAAGTGCACCGTACGGCACCGGTTTGCCCTCCTGACCACGTTGTTTCACGAGTTCAGTCGCCGTACCTACGTTGCGTAGCGCTTCAATCAAGTTCGTCAAACGATGCTTTTTGAAGTAGGCAAGCAACATCGAAGCCGCCGGCAGCCGCAAGATCTCGATGTTTTCCTCGCCCTGTCGAAGTTGCCCCACGATGTACGCCGTTCCCTCCTGCATTTCGATGTGAGCGAAGATCTTTTTGTCCTTCGGCATCTCTTGCAGAACTTCCGTCACCTCAAAATCCTCACCGGCCTCGGTGTACACGTCGCCGGCCTTGTGCTTACCGTACTCAGCCGTGAAAAATGTCGCCGTACCGCCACGCTTCCCAGCGATCAGGTCCAGCCCCCACCGCTTCAGGGATTTGAATTTGAATTCCCGTTCCTTCTCTGGCTGACCAAGGGTTTCAAAAACCAGCGTGTTCAAAGCCTGGATCTCGCGCAATTCTGCAACCTTCACCGACATCACCTCCTTCTGTTTTTTCCGTGTTCTGTTTGGTTTTGCGTCGCTAAATGACGCTGGTCTCAAGTTGCCAACAACTTTGTCCCAGATTGTCACAAGCAGTTGACCGCGTTCACTGCACCGCAGCTCCAGAAGGAACTTTGCCCGCAGTGTCGCAGTCCCAACAACCCAAAAGCGCAACAGCGGAGTTACTACGCGCAACCCCGCTCCGCGGATCCAGAAAATTTTGCAGCAACGCAACGAATTTCGGCCTCACACACAACGCACGGTGGATAGTCAGGAAACTTCACAAGCACCTCGTGGCTGCAACTCGCGTTCACAGGCACAGTTGCTCCACTAGCCCGAAAGGTCAGACTTGCTTTGGCGACCGAATCGCGTGAACCGATGTGCCAACCGCCTGCCTGTGCGCCCCGACGCAGACACACAGGATCAGTCGTCCTGCGGTGTCTGCCGAAGAAACCGTCCACCCCGGCGGGCGAGGCGCGAGGAGGAACTTTCGAGGTACCCGACAACCAAAGGAGGTCCACATTTCCAGCAACCCAGTCCCCATCCGACTCAAGGGTAGCCCGGTGTTTCAAGACCAAAGCGAGAACGCGAGCACCGTTCCGCATTGTCGCACGCAACTCGCAGTCCCGGGCAGTTGCAGACGAAAAGCATTTGCTTCGGCAGTGTTCAGAATCAGCCTAAAAGTCACTGCTTTCTGGCGGCAGGTCGTAAGCGAGTGATGAGAGTCCCGAGTCTCGGGCCCTTCTTTGAGATGCCCGTTTGTTCCCAGAGGTGCGTTCTGCGAGCCGGGGAGCCGGGTTTCCCGGCACAACCGCAATCTCGGTGCGCAGACAGCCGGTCGAGCAGGATTGCGAATTTCCGGTGAGCCCTCTGGGACCCCAGGAGCCATGCCCCGGTTTCCGTCCGGGCTCCCCTCAATCCCGATCCTACACGCTCGGTTAAGGCGCTCAGCCCGCAGACGTACCGTAAGCTGTTCAACCTGCGGGCCAGAGACAAAAAGCCGCCACTTCGGCAAAACCGAGGAGTGGCGGCTCATTTTTCAGCCCTCTTTCCAGCTGCGTCAAGCTACCAACGACTCTTTACTGGTTGAGCTCGCCCCACTGCCCACCGACTGCGTGGCCGGATTCTCAGCTTTTCGGCTCGGTCCAGCTGCGCCTAAACCAATCGCCTCAGTCTTCTGCTCGAATCCGGATCACGACTCGCCGGTTTTTCTGCCTGCCTTCAGGAGTTTTGTTGGTTGCAACCGGTCTACTCTCGCCGTACCCAACCGTTTTGATGTCCAGCTCCTCCGGCGAAACCGTCGTGTGTTCAACGAGCCATTTGATGATGAAGTCTCTGGCCGCTTTTGCACGCCTCCGCGACAGTCTCAGGTTGTAGCTCGTCGACCCTTTGCTGTCGGTGTGTCCCTCGATGAGCAACGGAATCTTGGGCATCCGCTGGAGGTAGCGCGCCCAAACCACCAGGACGTGTTGTTCCTGCCTTCGAATGCTTGTACTGTCGAAACCGAAGTAGACGGTCGTGTCCGGCATCCCGATCACGTAGACGCTGGCCGAATCCGCGTTGTTGGTCGTGTTTGTGTCGTTCCTCGCAGCAACGAACGCCCTGTTGACCGCCTTGAATGGATTCCATTCCACAAAACGTGGTGCTTGCACGTTGAAATCGATCCTGAGTGTCCCTTTGCCATTCAGCGAGTCCACGCGCCACACGATTGCGCGCGGCGTCAAGCTGTCGGGTGGTACGCTGAACCCTGCAGGGCGAAGCGTGTCAGGCATCAAGTCGTAAATTCGTAGGTGCCGCGCCTGCACTGTGTCCAGATTCAGCACTGTAACGGTGAAGCTGAATTTGTCGCCAGCGAGCACAATGGGTAGCTGTTTCAGCGAGTCAGTACCGGTCTTCGAGAATTTCAGTTCCACGCGCCGGTTGATCGCGTGAGCCGCTTCGGTTTTTGCGTTGGGGATCAGCGGTCTCGACTCTCCGTAACCAACGGCGGTGATTCGGCTCGAATCGATGCCCATTACTCTTACGAGAAAGCGTTTCGCGGCGTCCACACGTCGCTGCGACAACCTCAGGTTGTACTCCTCGCTACCGCGGGTGTCTGTATGCCCGCCCAGTTCCACGTGGTAGTCCTTCAGCTCATCTGAGAGTAGTGCAGAGCCGAGCATGTACAGCAGCTCCCGCGCCTTTTGCGTCAACCTGGCGGAGTTGAACTCGAAGTTGATATCCAAGCGAATGGGATTTGTGCCAACGCTTTTCTGCAGGACGAGATCAGCGGTCGTGTCCGGTGGCGCTGCCGGTTTGACCACCGGAGGTTGGACCACGCGGAAGTGACGGATCTTCTTGCCCAGCTCACTGGCAAAACGAACGTGATTATCACGATCGTAGGCCCAGGCCGTCCAGTAGTAGTCGCCGGGAGGCAACGTGCCCAGCACAATCGTGCATTCCTCCAGTCGCGGATTGCCTTTCAGTACAACAGGAATAACGTCGGTGCCAAAGGAAACCGCGCCTTGCAGGCCCGCACGGAATCTGGATGAGCTGTCTTCGACCGCCTTGATGAAGCTTGCCACTTTGTCCCGCTCCCTGGCGACGACGTAACCGTAGTAGGTGTCGTCAAAGAGGTCCGGGTCGCGCGTAGCACGCCACACTAACGTCACCGTGTCGGTAGGCGCGTAAACCGCATCCGGTTCGGCCAGGAATCCAACTACCTCAGGTTCCAGTGGGATGTAGCCAACCGTCACGCGATAAGCATTGGCAAAGAAATCGTTGTTCTGCAAACCGACCAGATCCAGGCACAGACCGTTGTTTCTGCCAGTCACGGTGGAATGCAGCCTGGACTGGACGTCGTCCAGTCGCAGCCCGAATCCAAGTGAGAATTTGCTGAGGTACCTGTCGTTGAAGTTGTACCCTCCGCGAATGGCCAGACGCCGGCGCCAAGATACTTCTGCCCCGAGTCCAACCGTCGCAGTTTCATCCCGGATGGCTCTGTAGTCTCCGGAGACCTGGAACTGCAGCCCCTCGTGCTTTCCCGCGTAGAATGCGATTCCTGCTCGCAGCATCCGAGGCAACGGGGTGTTCTCAACCTCAAAGTTCAGCGGTTTACCCAGATTACTCAAGGACAACCCGAACGACAAAATACCGTAGCGGAGCAAACTGGAGTCCGACTTGCTCAGGCGAAAGCGCTTGGTGCGGTAAAGCGCCCCCAGATCCAACCCGACCGAGCTCGCCTGGTAGCCCTGAAGTTGGCTGCGCACGTACTTGAAATTCGCTCCGACGGAAAGGTTGTCCGAGATGATTGACAGCGGACTGCCAATCCCAAGAAGGGCAAGCAGATCACTTGCAGTAGCCGGTGAGGAACCTCCTGCTGAGCTGTCGAATTCCTTTACACCGAGGTAGCTCAGTCCAAGGGCCACGTGATTGCGCCAGCCCCAGGGAGCTCGTACCCACCTCCCGTAATTTGCTGCCACGTTGTAGATCCCGGCGATCCACCGCGTGTACGTAACGGACCACTGCCACTCCCTTGCCAAGCCCGTAGCAGCAGGGTTCCCGAAGAAAGCGCTTTGCTCATCAATCAATGCGGTTGTGTTGTAAGCCAGCCCCTGAACGCGCGAACCGGGCAAGATTTTCAGGAATGCCGCTCCCGATCGAACCTGGCCGTTGCTCGTTCCCGTGTTGAAGAGGAGTACCAGTACTGCGAGTGTGGCAACACCCGCATGCCTCAACCTCGTGTGTGCTCTCATCGTCCGCTCATCTCACTATGATTACTTTCTTCCAGGCATGCAAGCTACCAGAACGAATCGTCACGATGTACACCCCACTCCCCACAAGCTTGCCGTCGTCTGTACGCCCGTCCCAGGTCAACTCATTCCACCCAGCCTGGAAAGGCCCTTCAGCGATTTTCGTCACCCAGTAGCCCGTAATGTCGTAGAGGTCGAGGCGGGCTACCCTGTTTGAGCTCAGCTTGAACCGAATGATAACCAGGTCGCCAACGCCGGGCCGAAAAACGTTCTTCTTAAGCACAAAATCGTTGCTGCTTCGCACCGTGGCCGATGCCTGAGCGATCAAGCTGTTGCCGCACCTGTCACGTGCTCTGAGCTCAAAGGTGACCTGCTCTTGCTCGCCTGCCCCTCTGAGACGATCCGCAACCCAAGGCGGAATCAGCTGGATCCACTGGTTTGCCACTGCCGGAGCAGAAGCGATGAATGCATCCCAGTAGGTCGAATCAATTTCGCCGTCTGCGTAGCGGATCCACAGATCCCAGCTGGCCACCAGATCTGGCAGAGACACCTCCACGGAAACTGAGTCCCCCACTTGCACGATCTGTTTGTCCAGCCGGATCTTCGCCACGCCGGGGCGTCGAAAATTGCAGGGATCCACCACAACTACAGTCTTCTGGTCGGTGTTATTCTCCGGGGCCGGATCGGCTTTGTAACGGACACCGCCACGAAGCACAAATGGCCAGGGAAAAGTGTTCAAATTCGCGGAGGCATGCCCCTGAAAAGTGATCGTGATCTGTCCACCGACATTCAGGCTCGACACATCCCACAGGAGGCTGTCGCCAGAGGCGTGGTTCGGTTGAAGGCTAAAGTCGCTTAGCTCCACGGAGTCCGGAATCATCAGCCACGTTTCGAACTGCCGTGCCGGGTCGGGTCCGTAATTCTCAATGCGAAGCTGAGCCGAAAAGTCCCCACCCGGAGGGACTGCGGGTTGTAGCTGTCCACCGATGAGCAGGGTCGTGTCCGCACTGACCCCGACCTGAAGCGCAAGATCAGACTTGGACGGCGGCGGAGGTGGAAATGCGTACACACTGACCTCACCCGTGTTGTTGGTCATGTTAGTCTCACACCGCCCCTTCGCCAAGCATTCAGAGTAAAGCAGGAAAGGCGATGTCGGAAGGCTGTCCGACACAGCAGCGGTGAACGAAATGCTCAGGCTGTCCCCAGCGTAGAGCTTACCGACGTCCCAGAAAACCGTGTCGTTTCGCACCACGCTCGGCGCCAGACTGAAAGCAGTAAAAGTGACTGAATCTGGCACCGTGGCCCAGATCTTCACTGCGTCCACAGAATCAACTCCAAGGTTCGTCACCGTCAGTTTCAGCCAGTACGCTTCTCCTGCGAACACCGCCTTTTGACCCACACCGTTGACGGGAAGAACAGTGTCGGTTTGGGCCACGTACGTGACGACCAGATCAAACTGGTCCGCAGAGGCCTTCTCGAACATCATCTCGTAAACGTGCACGCTGTTTGGGGTACCATTCGCAATGCTGGCACTGTCCGACGGGCCAATCCAAAGCTCCGGGTAGCGATCCACAATTCTGGCGTAGTGCTCCAAAAGCACTTTGTTGACTCCCGGTCGGAAATAGAACGTTCCAGCGTAGCGCAAACCCGTGGTGTCGTTGGTCGAGGTGTCCGGGACAACGCGCCAGTACCCGAGATTGGGGTCACAGACTGGCGACCAGCTGCTGTCCGGGTAAAGCACCGTGAGGAAGTAGCTCTCGTTCGGCTGGTCCAGATCGTTCTTGGTGTTGACGTAAATCTTGTAGTAGGAGCCCTCCGTCACACGAACGTTCACGGCACATTTGGTCCACTTGTACGGTTTGTCGGACCTGACGGCAACGGCTTTGGGATCCCGAGGAACAAGGGTGACGTCTTTTGCGATTGTGACCGTGTCACAGGCTTGCCCCAAAATGCGACCAGGCCCCCCGAGCAACAACGCGAAGACAGCCGGCGGAATTGCCAGCCTGACGAAACGAGTGGCTTTTCTCATGGCAGTGTCTCTGAGTGTAATCGGTCGTTGACGGTGCTGAACCGCAAATTGGTTTTCAGAGGTCAGGAAACGACCCGCGCTTCACCTACACGGCCGCTTTTCGCAATGACTGTGCCACCTGGCGGGGCAAAATTCCTCACCCGTCGCTTTGCCGGTGAGTTGCTGCAGCGGTAATTAGCCCGCTCTGGTGGATGGTCCCGCCTCAAGCCACTCGTCTCACGCCAGTACACGCAGACCCAAGCCACGTACTGACCAGTTTCCATCCGTACGTGGCAGTTTTCGACCAGAAGAGCGATTCAGCGCGTAGCGCGCTTGTCCTGAACCGAAATCGCTCTGTGGACCTGGTAAGATCGCGGGACAAGCATGAAAAACCTTACGGAGGCGACTGAGGGAAAAGAGGATCCCGTAACGAGATCTCAGCAGAGTAGGCAACAGAATCAAGTTCTGTGTGATGGCAGGCGGCTGGTACAGCTGCTAGTCCACAGAGAAAAACCAGCTGCTCCTCCCTGCCGACGTTCGTTTGGGTCCCCCAAATTCAGGCGTAGGCTGACTTGCAACCTCCACCGCAGCGCGAAGGAGTTCCGGGCGAAGGCAGGCAGTAGGTCGGCGCCCACCCCTGCTACAGCCCAGACCTCCGTTGCAGCTGTCTGCTGATGGGGCCTGCTCCGGTCACTTGCTCGCTGAAAGCGCTGGAACTTCCCCTTCCAGTCCGTCACGTGGGCAATCCAGCGCTCACCCCGTACAGAACGCTTCGGGTACTGCGCCCAGCCTTGCGACGCGGTAACATCCCGAGGCACCGCTAAGCGTTACGAACCTTGGAAACCCGGGAACTTCGCTGTCAGGGATACCCGTCTCGATTTGCAAGCCCCTTTCGCGAGTCTCCCAACTGGCCCCCGTCCGGCGAAGATGCGACGCGCGTTCTCTGCGCTGAATCCTTTCGGCCGGGCGCCTCCAAGGAAAGAAAAACCCCGCGTCTGAAAGGCAGTCACGGGGTTTCACAGATTCACTGAACCTGTTTCTGCTGTTGCTTTTTCCTCTCTCTGCGGCGTTTCCAGTGCAGCCGGATCTTCAGCCGACGTCTTTTCTGTTTACTTTTACTTCGAGCCATGATCGTCTCCGCTCCCTCGGCTTCGGGTCCCCAGCAGCGACCGTCACGACACAAAAAGAGCGGGTGACGGGACTCGAACCCGCGACAACCGGCTTGGGAAGCCGGGGCTCTACCAACTGAGCTACACCCGCTGCTCTCCTACCTTTACCTGACAAAAAATAGGGCATTTTGGCGAAAAATCAAGGAAAAAGTGCAGGCCTGCCTGGGGAGACAATGCCCGAGTTGCGGGAAAACAC
>CAZXXS010000036.1:0-30214 GCA_964644845.1 uncultured Cytophagia bacterium
GCTACCCCGCCCGGGGATCAAATCCCCGGGCTATTTGAAGAACACGCCCCCTCAAGGGAGCTTGGGTCCGCCGGACAGGAACACTGCTACGTCCCGTCGGCTCAGGGAGGTCCAACTGGCTTCAGGCCGATTTGCACCTGACGTAGCCGGGGACCTTCAATCCTCGGCGGGCCGAGCTAAAAACCGTGTCCCGAAAAGTGTTCCCCGAACAACGCTCCCCCGCCCGGGGATCCAATCCCAGGGGCATTGTGTCCTTGACAATGTCGCGCACTCTCAGTATACTTGCCTGGTTAGTTGGTTGGGGTTCTCTGGTTCGATCGTTGCAGCATTCGGATCGCGTCGCCTGTTTTGCACGATTTTCGACCACTTGCCAGACAAACGAGGGCTGAAATGGCACCCGAAAACCCGCTGAATCAGCCGTTCAAAGTAAAAGACTGCGCCTTGATTGCGCTTGCTACCGGCACGAGGGCGTACACGCTCCGGGAGCTCCGGGACCGTCTGGAGACTGTCGACGCCAGTAGCATTTACTACCACGTCTGGGGCGGGCTGCTGCGGCCACGTTTCGACGATCCCGAGTATCACAACGATTTTGCCTCCTGGACCGCACGGTCCCTGCACGACAACGTGCTGGCCGAGCGCTTGAGCGTGATCGACCCCGTGGAATTCCCCGACATGGAGGCCCTCCGTCAGGAGTTCATCGAGGTCATCGAAGAACGCCTGGATGAAAGCGAGTACCTGCAGTGGGCCAAAGCCCAGGCGCCGTTCAGCTTCCTGACGTCGCAGATCGTCGTCTTCGACACCCACCGCGTCCTGCGTGAGCCGGCCGAGCTCGCGAGGGAAATTCCCAACATGTCCTTGGGCAGCATTTTTTACCATTTCATCGACGCACGTCGCCGGACTCCAGAGAACATCGACGACTTTCGCTACTGGCTCGAGGGATTCGACGACGAGTACGCCGACCTTTGTGCTCTGATCGCCACCGTGGATCCCTACTTCCCCACTCTGGCAGAGCTCCGCGAACAGCTTACCTCGCTCTTCAGCACCTACTTCGGAGGGGCAGAGAAATGAGCAGCGAACTCGATCGCTACGCGCTCGTCGCAGGTCAAGACGTCATCGAGCACCTGCGCCAGCTGGCCGAGCCACTGCGCGGGCTGAAATTTGTCCACGTGAACTCCACTCGGGTGGGCGGTGGCGTGGCTGAAATTCTGAACAAGTTGGTGCCACTGATGAATGAGCTTGGCCTCAACACATCCTGGGAGGTCATCACCGGCACAAAGCGTTTTTTCGAGTGCACAAAAACCTTCCACAACGCCCTGCAAGGTCGGCCGGTGGAGTTGTCCGAGTCCATGCTGAGTGCGTACGAAGAAAACAACCGTGAGAACGCCGAGCGCTTGCGACCCATCCTCGAAGAAGCTGACATCGTCTTCGTTCACGACCCTCAGCCCGCTCCGTTGCTTCGCATGACTCCGAACCGAAAGGGCAAATGGGTCTGGCGCTGCCACATCGACGTCAGTCATCCCTACCGGCCCGTGTGGCGCTTCCTGCGGAATTTTGTAGCGGAGTACGACGCTTCGGTATTCTCCCTGGCTGATTTTGCCCAACCGTTGCCTCACCCGCAGTACCTGGTGGCACCGAGCATCGATCCCCTCAGCGAGAAAAACATGGAGTTGCCAGAAACCGAAATTGAAGCCGTGTTCGATCGGTTTGAGCTCGACCGCGACCGACCCGTAATTCTGCAGGTCTCGCGGTTTGACCGCTTCAAGGACCCCGTCGGTGTCATCCACGCCTACCGGCTCGCGCGAAAGTTCATTCCAACGCTTCAGCTCGTCCTGGCCGGTGGCACTGCCACAGACGATCCCGAAAGTGAGATTGTCCTTCGCGAAGTGGAAGCGGCAGCAGCTGACGACCCAGACATCCACATTTTGTTGCTTCCTGCGGATTCACACCGCACGATCAACGCGCTACAGCGGGCGGCTGACATTGTGTTGCAAAAGTCCGTGCGCGAGGGCTTTGGTCTCACGGTCACCGAGGCACTCTGGAAAGGCAAACCCGTGATTGGTGGAAACACGGGAGGCATCCGTTTGCAGGTGATCAATCACCACACTGGTTTTCTTGTTAACACACCAGAGGGTGCAGCATTGCGCATCCGTTACCTACTGTACCACCGAGACAGGCTCGAAGAAATGGGCTGGAAAGCCCGGGAGTTCGTGCGCCAAAACTTCCTCCTTACAAGGCATCTGAGCGAGTACCTGGCGCTTACGTACGGGCTCATCAACCAGCAGAGCGAACGGATCGAGCTGGCGTAAGACTCTCTTTCGACGCAAGGTCACGTCCGGTAAGGGCTCTGTCGCCTTGGCCCGATCAGCCCAGCTGGATTTCGCGCCCGGTTGGGTTTATCCCCGTCTTGAGTTCCTTCACGGACACCAAGCAGGTTCTTCAACAGAGAAAACCAACCCCGGGACTTGGCCAGCCGGAAGCCTCGCCGGCTCGCGCTTTGCGACACGCATGACCAGTCGGGCCAACACACGGAGGGGCGGAAATGCGACTTCTCTCTCGGCACCTTCGTTCTGTGTTTTTCGCTCTCGTTGTCGTGACATTCTTTGCCGGTTGTCGATCTACCAGTTCTCCCCCGGAACTGACTTTCGCAGCCGCGCTGTTGCCGTCCGAGCAGACAGCGTACCGGAGGATCCTGGACGATTTCACCCGCCAGACCGGTGTGCGCGTCAGATTAGTGGCGCAGCAGTACGCGCAGATTCGTGAAGCTGTTGAAGCAGAGGCGCTTGCTGGCCGCGGCGAACTCGATCTGGTTGAGCTGGATGTCTACCTTTTGCCAGCGTTAGCAAGCAAAATGCTGCCGCTGGACAGTCTGATGCGGAAACTTGACACTCTTCGCGCCAGCGTCCCAAAGGACGCTTGGGTCTCCGGTGTAACCGGTTCGCCAGCCCGGCTCCGTTTCCTTCCCCACCGCCTGAACTGGCAGGCGCTCTTCTACAATGCCAGCGTCCTGGGGAAGCCGCCAGCCACCTGGGACGAGCTACTAACAGTGGCGCGCGAGCACCCAGGCAGCGTTGGTCTCAAATGCGCTCACTACGAGGGGCTCGTGTGCGACGTGTTTCCGTTCGTTTGGCAGGCTGGCGGGGACGTGTTGCATCCTGACAGCCCGCAGGTCCTGCGAGCCATGCGGTTCCTGCTCCAGCTCGCGCGCTACTTCAATCCAGCGGTCCAATCGTACAAAGAGAACGCCATTCTGCAGGCCCAGGAACACGCCGAGATTCTTCTTCACCCCAACTGGCCGTTCGCTGTTCCACTCCTCAAAGCCAAGGGATTGCTCCCTGACCGCATCCGCACGGCTCCACTCCCTCGCGGTCCCGCGGGTGCGGCCACAGTCCTGGGTGGAGGCTACCTGGGCATCCCGCGAACGGCGCCCCATCCCGAACTGGCTGCACGGCTGCTTGCTTTCTTGACGTCTCGCCCGGTGCAGTACAGTCTCCTCCGGAATCTCGGTTGGTTTCCGATGCGGAACGACGCTTGGGGCGCCCTCCCGGATTCCACCCGCCGCGCTTACAGCGGCTTCCTGGCCATGCGCCCAGCCGTACGGGCACGACCGGCCATCCCTGAGTACCCACGCATCAGTCAGATCTGGCAGGATGGCATTCTTGAAATCCTCTTCGCCCACAACGACCCGGCGACTGTTCTCGCCGACATGCAGAGGAAGATTGACGCGCTGCTAACCCGCCAAAAGCCATGAGTTTTCGGAAAAGATTCCGCCTTACGGCCTGGGCTCTTGCTCTGCCAGCACTTCTGGTGCTGGTCCTGCAACTCGTACCCCTCGCCAGTGCTGTGCGCACTGCTCTAACGGACCAGCAGGGTCACCTTACACTCCGCCACATTTTCCGGGTTTACTCGGATCCCCTTTTCCTTCGGGCCCTGTGGTTCAATCTCCTCATCCCCGTCGCAAGCGTGGTCGTCGAAGCCCTTGCAGGCGTGGGAATGGCTCTCTGGTTTCACGAACTCCGACGCGGCAAGGCTCTGTGGCGCACGGTGGCCTTAGTGCCCTTTGCGCTGCCGGAAATTGTTTACTTACTCACCATGAAATTGGTGTTTCGCCAACACGGCTACCTGAACAGCCTGCTCTACACTTTCGCTGGGCAGAACGCCACCGTCGGCTGGCTCAGTCCGGGCTCCGCACTTTCCGTTGTCGTCCTAATTTTTGTGGATGCCTGGCGCGTTACGCCTTTGATTTTCCTGATCGTACTCGCTGCCCTGGAGCAGCTACCCGAGAGCTACGTGGACGCCGCAAAGGTGGACGGTGCAAGCCGCTGGCAGCTGATTCGCCTTGTGCAAATTCCGTTGATCCTGCCAGCCCTGCTTGTAGCCCTCGCCATTCGCGCCGTGGACGCGTTCCGCATTTTCGCGACACCGCTGGTCCTGGTCGGCGTACAGCAGGTGCCCGTCCTGACCTCGGTCGCTTACCACTACAAAGTTGAGGCCAACGACCCAGCCGCGGCTAATGTGGCCGCCTTGAGCCTGGCAGCAGCTTTGCTCCTGGCTACGGCGCTCGCTCTTACGGTGACGCGCCGCCGTTCAGCGGAAGTGGCGTGAGTTCACGCGACCCAGCAGTGCACCGCCCTTCGCGACCGATCCTGGGATCAGAAGTCGCCGAGCGACAGGAATTTTGAGGAGTGCACTACCGATGATTCCGCGAGTCAGTAAGAGGAAGCGCGGCAGACCGCGCTCGGCTGGACTTGCAACCGTTTTTGGTCTCACAGCCCTGGCTGTAGTCGACCTGGTGCCTGTTTACCTGGTGCTTCGACAAGCTCTTGCGCCGGAAGCGGACTCTGTGGCGTGGCCTTTACACTGGTGGCCGTCCCGCTTCAGTCTTTCCAACCTGAGCCATCTTTGGCAGGGACAACCGCTTCTCGGCAACGTGTTGCTCAGCTTCTTTGTCGCCACGGCAACCACGTTCTTGTCTCTCTCACTCGGCATTCCGGCGGGCTGGTCCGCTGCCCGTTTGCGCCGTGTCGAGGGCACCGCTCCCTCGGTGGCCATCCTGAGCCGTGTCCTGCCCCCGATCGTCATCGCGGTTCCCTTGACCTCGCTCCTGATTCCGCTTCGGCTCTACAACCACCCGTTCGGCCTCGGGCTCGTTCTGGCCCATTTGACCATTGGCATTCCTGTCGCAATTTTGTTATCTTACGCCGGGTTCCGGGATCTCCCCCGTGAACTGGAAGAGGCAGCTTACGTGGACGGGGCAGGCACGCTGCGCACATTGTTTCTCGTTTCTCTTCCGGCTGCACGCGGCACGGTAGCAGCTGCCGCAATCCTGGTCTTTCTCCTGTCTTGGGACGAGTTCACCTACGCCTTGCTGATCCAACTCACGCACCGGACACTGCCACCCTTGATTTACTACTTCACGGAGTACGGGGAACTGGGCACTGCAAGCGCACTTGCGCTGTTGATGCTGGTGCCCGCCACGCTGGTCATCTTGGGAATGCAACGACTGATCGCAAGAGGTTTAACCACCGGAGTTGTGAAGGGATGAACCAACCACCCGCACCAGATGAGCAGCAACGCCGACTCAGTGCCTTCTTCACGTCGCTGCGGGACGCTCCACGCGCCGTCTTGCTCCTCGACTACGACGGCACTCTGGCACCCTTCCGCATCGACAGGGATGCAGCCGTGCCTTACCCCGGTGTGCCAGAACTTTTGGCCCGAATTGCCTCGTCCGGACGGACGCGACTTGCCGTGGTCAGCGGCCGTTCTGTGCAGGCTCTTCTGCGGCTGCTTCCGCAATCCCTTCCCCTGGAGCTGTGGGGAACGCACGGAAGTGAACACCGTTACCCGGACGGACGGTACGTCCTGTTGCAACCGGACCCTGCCACGCAGGTTGCATTTCGCCAGGCAATTAACATCGCCCGTCTTCTTGGCTACCAATCGGCTCTGGAAATCAAACCTACAGCGCTCGCGCTCCACTGGCGCGGGCGGAGCGAAAACTGGATCCGCGGTGCACAAAACAATGTGCTCACAAGCTGGCGGCGCCTCGCAACGCGCACGCCCCTTGAGGTGCTCGAATTCGACGGTGGTGTGGAGTTGCGTGCTCGCGGTTTCGACAAGGGCCAAGTCGTGCGTGCCCTTCTGCAGGAGGAACCGGAAGGCATTCCGTTCGCCTACCTGGGGGACGACCTGACGGACGAAGACGCCTTTCGGGTTCTCCGGGGGCGCGGACTCACAGCACTTGTTCGCGAAACGTTTCGCCCAACTGAAGCTGACCTCTGGTTACGTCCTCCAAACGATCTCTTAGCTTTCCTCGAGAACTGGGCCAAAGCAACAGGAGCAAAGGCATGAAGCTTTTCAGTACGGAATTCTACGGAAACAAGCTCGAAATCTGGCTGCTTGCCCTCGGCATCGCCGTAGTCACGTACATTGCCTTAAAGCTGATCCGGCGCTTCATTGCTCGCCGACTCGGGTCTGTCGCCAGACGAACCCGCACTACAATCGATGACCTGACCATTGACCTGATTGAGCACACCCGCGGCTTCTTCTTACTCGCTCTTGCCGTCTACGCGGGCTCGTTAGTGCTCGCCCTTTCGGGGTCAGCATCCAGAGTTATCTCGAGCCTGGCCGTAGTTGCCCTGCTCATTCAGGCAGCTCTTTGGGGAAACCGGCTCATCAACTACCTGATCAAGTCCTACACCGAGAAACGCCTTGAAGAAGACGCAGCCACAGCCACGACCGTGGGTGCTCTGGGCTTCATCGGCCGCCTGGCGCTTTGGTCCGTGATTGCCCTCATGGCCCTGGAGAACATGGGCATCGACATCACCGCGCTCGTCGCCGGACTCGGTGTGGGCGGCATCGCTGTAGCTCTGGCAGTGCAGAACATCCTGGGCGACCTTTTTGCGTCCCTGTCGATTGTACTGGACAAGCCCTTTGTGATCGGCGACTTCATCATCATCGGCGATTACATGGGCACTGTTGAACACATCGGTTTGAAGACCACACGCATCCGCAGCCTCTCCGGCGAACAGCTCGTTTTCGCCAACAACGACCTCCTCCAGAGCCGCATTCGCAACTTCAAGCGAATGTACGAGCGTCGAGTGGTGTTCACCATTGGCGTGGTCTACCAGACCCCTTACGAAAAGATGCAAAAGATTCCGCAGATTATTCGCGAAATTATCGAGAAGCAGCACCCTGTTCGTTTCGACCGCGCCCACTTCAAGAGCTTTGGTGATTTTTCACTGAACTTCGAAATCGTGTACTGGGTCCAGAACCCTGACTACACGGTGTACATGGACATCCAGCAAGCCATCAACCTGGAGATCTACAAACGCTTTGCCGAGGAAGGAATCGAGTTCGCTTACCCAACGCAGTCCATTTTCGTCGAGAAACTGCCGACGCCGTCGACTAACGTGCAGCCGGTTAGCTGACGGGGAAAGGAGCAGTCATGCCGTCGCCAAATCGCCGTGTCATCACCGTTTCCAACCGTCTCCCAATTGTCGTTACGCGCGACGAGGAAGGAAACGTGCACGTAGAGCCGGGCTCCGGGGGCCTCGTCACGGCACTGGCCCCTGTGCTCCGCGACCGCGGGGGAATGTGGATCGGCTGGCCCGGGATCACGGAAGACGAGCAGATCCCTCTCGACCACCTGATCGATCAGGCAATTCGCCAGTCTGGCTACGAACTCAAGCCCGTTTTTCTGACGGCCGAGGAAAAGCGACTCTACTACCAGGGTTTCTCCAACGAAATCATCTGGCCGCTGTTCCACGATCTGCAGTCGATGTGCAATTTTCGTCCGGAGTACTGGGAAGCGTACAAACGTGTGAATCGCAAGTTCGCGGAGGCCATTGCCGAGAACGTTCGTCGCGACGACTTCGTCTGGATTCACGACTACCACTTGATGGGCGTGGCTCGCGAGCTGCGCGACATGGGCATCCAGTCGAAAATGGCGTTCTTTCTTCACATTCCTTTCCCGCCGCTGGACATCTACCTGAAGCTCCCGTGGCGCTTCGAGGTTCTCCGCTCCCTTCTGGAGTACGATCTGGTGGGTTTCCAGACGTTGCGCGACCGACGCAATTTCGTCCAATGCGTACGCACCCTCGTGAAAGAGGCGGATGTCTACGGCAAAGGGCAAGTTGTCAGCGTGAAGCTGCAGAACCGGACGCTCCGGGTTGGCGCTTTCCCAATCAGCATCGATTTCAACGAGTTCGCGCGTCTCGCGGAATCCGAGGAAGTCGCTAAAGGGGCCTGGTACATTCACGAGCACTTGCCGGAACGAAAGATCGTGCTCGGGGTGGATCGCCTGGACTACACCAAGGGGATCCCTGAGCGGCTGGAGGCCTTCAGACTGGTTTTGCAGAGACATCCCGAACTTCAGGAAAGAATCGTCCTGGTGCAGGTGGTAGTACCGAGCCGGCGAGAAATCCCCCGCTACGCACAGCTCAAAGAGGAAATCGAGCGTTTCGTAGGCGAAATCAACGGGCAATTTACGCGTTCGGGCTGGGTGCCGATTCACTACATCTTCCGCAATCTGAACCGGCTGGAGCTCGTCGCCTACTACCGTACGGCGGAAATCGCCCTGATTACCCCCCTTAAGGACGGCATGAATCTGGTCGCGAAGGAGTACTGCGCTTCAAAGGTGGAAGAAGACGGCGTTGTGGTGCTGAGCGAATTCGCAGGAGCAGCGGCGCAATTCCAACGCGGGGCGCTACTCGTCAACCCACACGACGTGGTCGGAGTAGCAGAGGCGATCTACGAGGCCTACAAGATGCCACTGTCGGAACGCCGGCAGCGCATGCGTCGTCTGCGCCACGCCATCCGCCGCTACAACATCTTCTGGTGGGTAGACGCCTTTCTGCAGGCGGCCATCTCTCGACGTCTGGACACGTTTCCCGTCCTGCTGGACTACATCCCGACCGAGGAGTAGCGTTTGTCCCGAACCTGCACTTCTCAGCGACCGGCCTATTTTCGACTCGCCAGCGCTCCGCCTGCGGTTGTGTCCAAAGGCTCAGCCGCTCGCTCCTTCGGATCTTCGGGTAATGCCTCCCTCCCGTCGAAACGTCTGGTCTCCTCCAGAAAAGCCTGACTCCGCGGGGGTTCTTCGATGCGGACCGGTCGCACCGGCTGTGGCCTCTTTGGGATTGGTTTCACAAGTTCCCGCAAATGCCGCTCCACCTCGTCCAAAACCCTGGGGAGTGGCACACACTCCAGCACGATTCGCAGTCCGCGTTCGTGTTTGGCTTCCTCAAAGTGGATCCCGTAAACGATGCCCCGCTCCCGCAGGAAGCGCTCCATGTCGCGCTGCAATTCTTTGCCGAGCTCGTTCGGCAGCTTCTCGCAGTCCGTGAGAAAGTGGGTGTGGATGAACGTAAACCGTCTCTCGAGGATGCGCACCCTCTCACCTCCTCGACGCGAACAGTCCGGCTGCCTGCCCTTTTCAAGAAAAGGCAACGAGCCAAACGTCGACGAGTTCCCCCTGCGTACCCCGCCGTTCAGGACAATTTGGCGTGCGCTCAGTCCTGCCGCGTCGCGTGCAGGTACGCCCGCTGCAGGCCGAAAAGCGCCGGCTTACTTGTCTTCCGCTCCCGCTTCTGCCGTGGCGGAACCGACGGCAGCAAACGCTGCTCGTAGTCGACACGGATTGCCGATCCCGCTTTGATACCAGTGCTCCCCGCCACCAAGGTATCTTCGCGGTCTCAAACCGAGCGTGTCGTGCGGTGTCTCCAGTCCACGCTCTGACCGGGAAAGCCCGGTTTTCGTAAACCTAAGATCCTTGCTGAACTCGTCCCAAGTTCATGAACGCGCAAAGACGCCGTCACAAACCGAAAGCGGTGCCGGACCCCGTTGCCAAGGCGACCACCGCTTCCGCTGCTTTCCGTCACGAACCTACGTGCTTCACAGAAAGCTCGGCCAACCTGGGAAAAATGCCCTTCAGAGTTGGGTACAGGCTTCGGTAAACTCCGTAGTACGCTTCGTACAGTTCAACAGTCCCGGGATCGGGGTCTGTTTGCGAAACTACTTTGATCGCTGTCCGGCACGCCTCCGGAACACTGGAAAAGTTTCCGGTTCCGACTGCAGCAAGGAGAGCAACCCCGTAAGCCGGACCTTCTTCCGCATTCGTGGTTACCACAGGCAATCCGAACACGTTCGCCAGGATCTGCCGCCACAGTGGACTCCGTGCTCCGCCGCCAGAAACCCTGATCTGGCGAATCGGCACGCCAAGATCCCGCAAAATCTCGAGCGAGTCACGCAAACCAAACGCCACACCTTCCAGCACCGAACGCACTAAGTGCGCCTTCCCGTGACGCAAACTCAGGCCAACGTAAACACCGCGCGCGTTCGGGTCCGGGTACGGCGTCCGCTCGCCCGCCAGGTACGGCAGGAACAGCAAACCCTCCGCGCCGGGTGGTGCTTTTTCGGCCCTCTCTGTCAGGACCGCGTAAGGATCCAGGCCGCGCTCCTGGGCTTCGGTCACTTCCTCCTGTCCAAGCACGTCCCGAAACCATCGGAACGAACCGCCAGCCGAAAGCATCACGCCCATCTGATGCCACTTCCCGGGTACGGCGTGGCAAAACGTGTGCAGCCGGCCGCGGGGATCCGTCTCAGGGCTGTCGCTGTACGCAAACACGACACCCGAAGTCCCAAGAACCGCGCTGACCACGCCGGGCTCAACGATTCCGTTGCCAACAGCCCCAGCGGCTTGGTCGCCCCCGCCGCCGACCACGGGTGTCCCCACGGGTAGACCAAGCTCTTCGGCCACCTCGGGCCGCACGCGCCCTGTTACCTCCGGCGACTCAACGGCGGGGGGCATCCAGTCGCCAGGGATCTCGAGTTCCTCCAGCACCGTGTCGGACCAGCGGCGGTTTCGCACATCAAACAGCAGGGTGCCTGAAGCGTCTGAAACCTCCGTGGCAAACTCGCCCGTAAGGCGAAACCGAATGTAGTCCTTCGGCAACAAGACCTTGCGCACTTTTCGGTAGTTTTCGGGCTCGTGCTTCCTCAGCCAGAGGATCTTCGGAGCGGTAAAACCAGTTAGCGCCGGATTGGACACCAGGCCCAGCAGCCGCTCAGCACCGATTCTCTCGGTAATCTCCGCACATTCGGCACCGGTCCGCTGATCGTTCCAGAGAATCGCCGGACGGATCACACGGTCCGCTGCGTCGAGAAACACAGAACCGTGCATCTGCCCGGAAAGACCCACGCCTTTTACGGAGTCGGCGGCCACACGCGCGTTTTCAAGCACTGCCCGAACCGCACCGACTGTGGCCCGCCACCAGTCCTCCGGGTCCTGCTCCGACCAGTTGGGTTTTGGCACGTGCAGCGGGTACTCTTCAGTAGCGGTGACCACCACGCGCCCCGACTCCTCCATCAGCAGAGCCTTGGTGCCGGAAGTGCCGACGTCAATGCCCAGGTAGTGTGTTCCCATCTGCGCCTCCGCTACGTGCCACTGCCACGTTCAGCGTGCAAAGCCGTGGCTACTTTTTCCGCCGCCTTCACGATCGCCCGCACGTCCTCGTCAGAGTAGAATTCACTCAGAGCAATGGTCACACAGGTTTTCAGAACCTCTTCAGCTACGGGACAGAGACCCTCTTCGTAGCGAACTGGTTTGCCGTACTGCGGAAAGTCCTCGGGCCAGTTGAAATTCGGGTAAATGCGTCGTTCCCTTAGAAATGTCCACAGGTACACAGGCTTCTTGATGTACCCGTAGCTCGCGGGAATACCCTCGGCTTTTAGCGCTTCCGCGAAAGTCTCCGCTGAGGCACCCAATTCCCGCTCGTCCACGCGCAACATGTAAAACCAAAAGGTGCTGCGCCCGCCCTCTGTCACTTCGTGCGGAGAGATCCCGGGCAGCCCCCGGATCCCGTCGGTGATCCTTTCCCCGATCTCGCTCCGCCGGTTGCAGATCCATTCCAGTTTTCCGAGCTGGGCCAAACCGACAGCGGACTGGAGCTCGCTAATTCGGTAGTTCATCCCAAAATGCTGCGGATCGCGCCCGGGTTTCTCACGGTCGTAGCATTTGTCCGTGAACAGTCTGGCCTTTCGCGCCAGCTCAGCGCTGTCCGTTACCAGCAGACCGGCATCCCCCGCACTGATGTGCTTCCAGTCATTCAGACTGAAGCAACCGATGTCGCCCATCGTTCCCACAAGCCGACCTTTGTACGTGGCCATGTACGCCTGGGCACAGTCCTCCACGACCCACAAACCGTGCTTCTCGGCCAGGTCCAGGATTGGGTCCATGTCGCAGGGATTCCCTGCCAGGTGGACGACCAGGATGCCCCGCGTTTTGTCCGTGATTCGCTTGGCAATCGTGTCGGCTGTGATGTTGTACGTGTGGGGATCGACATCGGCAAACACAGGCACAGCGTTCTGGAGGAGGATGCCGATCAGCGAGCCCATGTCCGTGATCGGCGACGTGATCACTTCGTCGCCTACCCCAAGTTCCAGAGCAGCAACGGCTGTGTGCAGAGCAGCCGAGCCAGAAGAGGTGGCCACACAGTGCTTCACCCCCTCGATTTGCGCGAACTTCTGTTCGAACTGCGCGGTTTTTCTCCCATGAGCGTAAAAAAGCGTTCCCTGTTCAATGGCCTCACGCAGTTGTCGAAGTTCCGATTCGCCGTACTTCCTCCCCGTAGAAAACGGTGTCGTTTTGACCTTCGGTCCGCCGTAGAGGGCCAGCTCTGAAAGCGGCATTTGAAAGTCCTCCTCGTTCAGCCCTCTGTCTTTCGATTGCTCACCACTGGTGAAAATACGGTCGCTCGAACTGCTTGCTGTCCACACCCATGGCTCTTACACGCCAGATGATCTGAGCAATGCTCTCCAGCATGTGGGAGTAATGGAAAGCTTCTTCAAGGAAATCCCCAATCGCAAAGGCCCCGTGCCCTTTGATCATCACGATCTTGTAGTTCTTGAGTACCTGGGGCAGAACCTTTTCCATCTCCTTTGAGCCAGTGCCAAATTCGAACTCAACGATCGGGATTTTGCGCAGGTAGTAGGAACCTTCCACATCGATCGGCACGATCTCGTCTTCCACAAAGCTGAGCGCCGTGGCAGTCACAGGGTGCGTGTGCAAAACAGCCAGCGCAGACGTACCGTGGTAAATCGCCCGGTGCACGTTCACCTCTGTGGAAGCCAGCGAGATGCCAGCGTCGTTGTGCTCGTACCCCGTCTCAATGATGTCGCTGTCCTTCAGGAACCCCAGCATGGAGCCTCGCCGGGTGATCAGAATTCGATCCCCCACGCGGACGCTCATGTTGCCACTGTGCGAGTTGTTCAGGCCAATCTCGAAAACAGCGCGTCCGATCTTCTTGAATTCGTCCATCAACTCGCGGTATTTTTCACTAGCCATCGAGACACTCCTCCAGTCCCAGGCGTTTCAGCGTTTCCGGCTTGGGTACACCATTCTTGTCCCAGCCGCGGAAAGCGTAGTACTCGTCGAGCATCTGGTCCAGCTTTACGACGTGTCCTTTTGCCGGACCCAGCGGGGCCGGTTCTTCCAGCAAGCGCTTCGGCAGCGTGTCGTCCTTGCGGCTGAAGCCTTCCCGGATGTTGAACATGCGTTCCAGGTTGAAAATCCGCTCGCCGACCTCCATCACGTCCTCGGGCTCGTACTGAACCCCTGTGACAGCCGTCAGAAGTCTTCCCCAGACGATCTCGCTGAGAGCAAACGTCGAGAACCGACACACGACCATCGAGTCGATGGCCGCCCCAAAGTCGGCGAGGATGGCTGTGTGACTACCCTTGCCCACCGGCGAAAATCTGTCGATCATTCGCGGCACTCCCAGCAACTCGCGGCCGATCACAAAACCACCCCGCAGGTGACAACCGCCCCGGTTCGTCGTAGCGTAAGCCAAACCCTGCCCCTGAGCTCCGCGCGGATCGTAGGCGGGCAGCTCCAGTCCTTTCACCGTCATGCTCAGTTCCGGGTGGCCGTGCTTCTCAGCGAAACGCTTGGATCCTTCGGCCAGTTCGTCACCAATCCCGTCGCGGTAGGCGATTTTGTGTAGGTAATCGATGAGCTTTTCCTTCTCGCCAAACCGGATGCCCGCGTCGTAGTAGCCACGCTCGGTCATCTCCATCGCGCAAGCGATGGTGCCACCGGCCGAGATCGTGTCGATCCCAAGTCGGTTGCACTCGTAGTTCGCCTCCGCAATCACCTCGATGTCGTGAATGCCGCAGTCCGGACCCAGCGACCAGTTGCTCTCGTACTCGGGCCCCTCCCCCTCATCTCGACTCGTCTTCGTCTTGCGTGTACACTGAATGATGCACCCCCAGCACCCCGTCTTCTTGACGAGAATCTTTTCAGCGATGGTTTCGCCAGACACGTCCTCGGCATGCTCAAACTGGTTGTACTGGTAGTTGTACGATGGGAAGATACCCGCCTCGTTCATCAGATTGACCAGCATGGCCGTGCCGAACTCCGGCAATCCTTTCGACGTAATCGGGTGAGCGTTGATCCACTTGTTGGCCTCGTAGGTCACGAATTTCATGCGATCGCGATCGGCGATCTCGACCCGCAGTGTACCGCTGGCAACAATGGCCTTCAGGTTCTTGGAGCCCATCACTGCGCCGCCACCTGCACGCGCCAGAGCCCGATCTTTGTCATTCATGATGGCCGAGAACAGCACCAGGTTCTCCCCGGCCGGGCCAATGCAGGCCACGCTCCCCCGCTTGTCCTCGCGCTCCAGCAGGATGTCCGTCGTCTCGTGCACGTTCTTGCCCCAGAGATCTGACGCGTCCTTGATTTCGACGCCCTGAGGTGAAATGACCAGGTACACTGGCTTGGGAGCCCGTCCTTGCACGATCAACGCGTCGAGACCGGCTTTCTTGAAGATCACCCCGAACTTACCACCGGAATTCGCGTCGCTGATTGTACCCGTCAGCGGCGATTTGAAGGACACGCTGTAGCGTCCCGACGTGGCCGAGGTCGTCCCCGTCAAAGGGCCGACAGCGAACACAAGCCGATTGTCCGGGGAAAGCGGATCGAGCCCAGCGGGCAGCTCGTCCCACAGGACCTTCGCTCCGTAGCCTCTCCCACCGAGAAACTTCTCCCAAATCTCCCGTACAAAGGGTTCCTCCTTCACCGTGCCCGACGTCAGATCCACGCGAAGGATCCTTCCCATCCAGCCTGCCATTGTCGCTCTCCGAGGTTTGTGTTCAGCCGCCAGCAACGAGCGGGAAAATGCTCAGAGTGTCGTTTGCTTCCAGAAGTGTGTCCTTGCCGACGTGCAAACCATTTCGCAAAAGAATGTACGACTTCTTGGTGTCGAGCTTCAGTTCGTTCAGAACCGTCTCCACGGTTGGTTTTTCCGGGAAAATCAGCTCGATCTCTTTTGTGCCCAGGGCCGACCGAAGCCCGGCAAACAGTTTACAGCGTACTGGATACCCCATTTTCCTCTCCCCTTCAGCTCCTCACCCAAACCTTTCAGGCCCACCCTCTCACGGAAGAGCCCCCAAAACGACAACTTTCCGGCAAAGCGCGTCTCCAAGGTGTCCTTTGCGCGTCGTTAGCTGTGCAGGTCCGACGACCTCCGGGAGCGGAGACGCTGTGTACCCTGCCTAAACCAACCCACTTCTCCAGCCCAAACAGTTCACCCTCTGGGACAATCTCCCTGCGCCCCCGGTTTGCCAACTCACTCTTTCCGGTACCACCCCCTTTCTTCTCGGCTTTGCCAAACCACCCCGGACCACGGTTGTTTCTTTCCCACACGATCCGGGATCCCAGCAAGTCAAATACGATTTGCGAAAAAGCCCCCACTTCAAATTCTCACACTGCACACCCTCTGTCAGCACCGCGACCAGACACCTCCGAGTTGTCCTCCCGGAGTGCGTTCCCTGCCCGGGCACCCCGGCTTCGCCCCTCAGTTCTGCCTCAAAACCCTCCACGCGTGCATCTCGTTCAGAGCGGAAGCATCGAGAACCAGAACACTGCCCAGCCGCCGCGCCGCCTTCAGAGCACGCTCCAGCTGCCGCAAGTCCTTCCCCCAGATGCCGGCGTGCACCACACCCGTAACCTTGCCGCTCAGCTCCTGGAATGCCGCCACGCGCTTCACACACCCCTCCACGGAAAACCAGCCAGCGTCGAATCCTTCCGCCTCAGCTGCTGCCCGCATCCCTTTTTTGGCGTCCTTCTCTCGAATGTACGGGAAGAACAAGCCAACGCCCAGCCTGTCCATCTCTCCAGCACAACTCGCGCTCCCGTAGTCGGGAGGAAGCCACCGACTTGTCCATTTGTAAGACTGTGGAGCCCAGTTCAGGCCTTGCTGGTACGAACGCGGTAGCCACCCCCCCACCACGACGCCAACCGTCACGTCCCTGTTCGCCCTGTGCACGGTGTTTGCCGCTTCTTTCAGAAACCTCTTCATCGCCAACGCCCGCCACAGGAGCCATTGCCGCAGGTAGTGTCCGGCTTTCAGCGAATCATCACGCCCCAACCGAACCAGCACATCGTCGGGCCAGTTCTTGACCTTGCCTTCCAGCCAGGACTCAAACTGGGTGCGCGCCACCGGACCAAAACCCGACCACACGTCCGGGAAGCCAACACCTTCGAGCCAGATGTCCCCGATTCCCGAAATTCTGGCCAGTTGATCGAGGAAAGCAAGCTCCGCTTTCTGCACGTCCGGATGTACCGGGCAGAGCCGAGCCCACGTGAGCTCGGGATTGTCTGTGTCGCTCAGCAAACCTTTCCGCCCAACGCGAACCACCGCCCAGTCCGCCCCCCCGCGAAACACAAGCCCCCGGCGCATCCGCACGTTCCCGCCGTAGAACACGTGGTCGCCCAGTGCAAGCTGCAGGCCACGCTGCGAGCATTTCTCCACCACGGCTCCCAAGAGCGATCCGCCGATCTCGCGAAGAATGTCCCTCGCGACCGGAAACGCCGTCGACGGTACCAGCGCCTCGCCGGTGCGCGTCTTGACTTCGAGCACCACACCTGTGGCGCCTACTCCCGCAGCGCTGTCTACTGCCGCCAGGACGTGACTCAGCTCCGGGATTGGCTCGAACAAGCCGGCGTCCAGCCAGACCCACAGCTCAACCTCGCCCGCTTCAGTGGGGCCGCCACCCCCGCCACAGCCGACAAGGCTCAGCACAGCGGCACCGCCAAGCACTACTGCCACCAGAAGCGCAATCGCGCTCCAGCGCCGAGTCGTCAGTCCCGCCCCGTTTCTGTCGCGCGGCTCTTCGGCCACATTCCGGACCTCGCCTGCCGCCCCTGCGCCAGCACGCTCTCTCACTCGCCAACCTCCGCCAGAACGTAGGGACCCCGCGGGATAACGACCGTCCTCACATTCTCTCCCACGTGCGCCTTGGCCCAGCGGTACGCTTCGGAGAATTTGTCGAAAACGGGGATGGGGACCAGCCCTCGCAAATCAGCCGGCAGCGTGTTGTTCACCAGGGCAACATGCGCTTTGTGCAACACCTTCACCAACTCCTGGTACTGCCACTGGTCGATTCGAAACAGCCCCTCCTCGAAAAGGGCACGCTCAAACACCGACGGATCAGGGTAGTCGCGAAGCAACTGGGTGAAATCCGGGCTACCCAAGCCCTCTGAACACTCGGCCAGCAAAAGAATCACTCCACCGTCTTTGACGACGCCTGCTGCGGCGGTCGCTCCCTTCACCGCCTGGTAGAACGTGGTGTCCAGCGGGTAGCCTGCACTACTGGTTACCACCACGTCCGCGGGCTCCGGGACCGTGTCTCTTACGTGTTCCCGCACGAAATCTACGCCAGCCAGGTGTGAAGCCTCCAGTTCACCAGCGAACACACCGACGAGGTGCCTGTCCTCGTCCAGGGCCACGCTCACGGCGAAATCCACCCGTGCCAACCTGGCCACGTCCAGAGCTTCGCGGTGTACCGGGTTGCCCTCCAGGATCCCCTCGCGAGCGTTTTCGTGCGCAAGCAGTTGCGCACCGTGGAAAACGCGGATGGTCTCCACAGAAATGAGTCCCGGACACACAACCTTCCGACCTCCCGAGAATCCGGCCATCAGGTGCGGTTCAATGAGTCCTGTCACCACGTGCAAGTCAGCCTCAACGAAGCGGCGATCGACGTAAGCCGGTGTTCCCCCGGCCGTCGTGCCCAGGAACACGTGGCTTTCGGCATCCCGGGCAACGTGGTTCACAACCCGGTAGTTGCTGGCCACGTAGTCACCCACGAGCTCGACGAGTTCCGCACCCTCGTTCGGTCTGTGCAGGCCGGTGGCCACAAGAATGGTGATTTCCTCACGCCCGATTCCTCCGGATTCAAGCGCCTCCAGTAAAGGCGGCAGCACCAAGCTGTTTGGAACGGGACGTGTGATGTCGCTGACCACCACGCACGCCGTCCTCTTCCCGCGCGCCAGCTCGGTGAGCGGTGCAGCGCCAATCGGCTCGCTCAAAGCTCTCCGAATCGCCGCTTCGGGATCCGCCACGGGTGCGGCGGGTCGCATTTGCAGCACTTTTACCAGGTCGCGCGCGGGCACGTCCACCCACATGCCCTCGCGACCGTAGTCGACCCGGATCTTCTGCCCGTTTTCATGCTCCACGGTAGTCTCCTCGCCCCACCTTCTCAAGCCCAACCAGCCGGTTTGCCGCCCACGCGCTCTTTTTCGATTTTGCGCTGGTAGCCGCTCTCACGGTAAGCCAGCAAAGGATTCACCGGAAGTCCACGTTCCGCCCGCGCGTGTGCCAGCAAGGGTTGGACGTCCGTCCAAAAAGCGCGCCGCAGTGTCATTTCCGCGTCGATTACGCGGTTTTCGTTCTGCGCCCGCGCCAGCGCTTCGCGGTCCACCAGGAGCGCCCGCGCGTACGTCTCTTGGACCGACAGAACCGACTGAATCATCGCTTCGATCTTCGGTTTGATGTTGTGGCTCTGGTCCAGCATGTAGGCGACGTGGAACGGAACGTTTGGGTCAAGCTCAGCATCCACGAGCTCGTTGTAGATCAGGAAAAGCTCGTACGGGTCGATGGATCCGACGGTCAGGTCGTCGTCAGCGTACTTGCGGCTGTTGAAGTGAAACCCGCCCAGGCGTTCCTCAGCAAGAAGCGTGGCAACGATGTAAGCGATGTTCGTCGCCAAAGGGTGGTGCCCGAGGTCAACCAGGACTTTGGCCCGAGGCCCCAGTTTTGTGCAAAGCAGGTACGAGGTTCCCCAGTCGGGGACGTCTGTGTGGTAAAAGGCGGGCTCAAAGAATTTGTACTCGATGGCCATGACCATGTGCTCAGGCATGGCCTCGTACACTTCGGTGAGGGCTTCGAGCATCCAGGCCAGGCGCGTTCGAAAGTGCCCCTGGCCAGGGTAGTTCGTCCCGTCGGCGAACCAGGGTGTGAACAGCTTGGAATCGACCTCTTTGGCGATTTCGACGCACTCCAGCATGTGCTCTACGGCCTTCCGACGGACACGCGCGTCCGTGTTCGTGACGCTGCCGAATTTGTAGTCGTCATCCTGGAAAAGGTTCGGGTTTACAGCCCCAACCCGAAGGCCAAGGTCGGCGGCGTGTTTCTTGAGCGCGTTGAAATCGTCGACTTTGTCCCAAGGGATGTGGATGGCAACACTCGGCGCAATTCCGGTCAGCTTGTGAACCTGGGCAGCGTCCTCGAATTTCTCGAACACATTCCTGGGCACACCGGGCTGGTGAAAGACCTTGAACCGTGTTCCGCTGTCGCCGTAGCCCCAGGACGGCGTCTCCACGGCCAGGTTCATCACTTTTTCCTCAACCCAGTCAACGTCTACCCCGTGCGCCTCCAGCCGCGCTCGGAGTTCTCTGTACGTACTCTCCCACTCGTTCGGGTCAACCATTTCGGTTTCCTCCAGGCCTTCGGTCTTTTTTCGGGGAATCGGATTTGGCCAGCGAGACGAAACAGTACACACGCTGGCGAAACGCTTTCTTGGATCCCGCGCCTGGTCACCCAGCCTTCATTTACAAAACTCGAGGATTCAACCTTCTCACGTCACAGCGTGTTGTTTCAAGTACTCGGAGAAACGGGCTGCGTCTTCGGTCATCTGCACGTTGTTGAAAAGCACGTAGTTCGTCTGCCCCGTAGCAAGGCAGGACCGAATCTGTGCGAAATCTTCTTCCGTGTGCACGTAGCGGTAGCCACTGCGCCCGTGCAGGCGGTAGTACCGGATTTTGCCTGCCAAAGGCGCTGTTTTGAGCGGGTCCACACAGTGCACCAGGTTCAGCTCGTCGCAAAGCTCCCTCACGAGCTCGGCTGGCCAGTTCCCGCGTGGTTCCCAAACAAGCGTAAATCCAGCGGGGCCGATTTTTCCGAAAAACCTCCGCAGATTCGTCACGTTCGTCTCGGTCGGCCGGAAACTGGCCGGACACTGAAAAACAAGCACCCTGGCACCCAGGGCCGTCGCGAACTCCGCAGTCCTCTGCCAGGCCCGCCACACTTCGTCCGTGTCTTTGAAGCTCCCGTACTTCGCTCGCGCCGTTTCCGGAAGTGGTTCCCTCAGCCGACGGTAAGTGGGACTGGTGGCTTCGTGGGTGATCAGCTGCCACACCTTCATCGTGTACTCGAAGCCCGGTGGCGCCTCCTCGCGCCAGCGTTGGGCCGTTTCAAGCTTCGGCAACTGGTAAAATGTCTGCTGGATCTCCACAACCGGGAACCGAGCAAAATACTTCTCCCGGGACATCGCGAATCCACAGCATCCGACACGCACGTCCATCAGCGTTGCCGCAATTTGCCCCAACAGCGACTGCAGAAATTCTTGCCTTTGCGGTCCGTGTCCCCAAGCGTGTTGGAGAAAAACATGACGCAGTGTGGATCGTTGCAGTGGCCCAACCCGAACACGTGACCGAGCTCGTGGACCGCCTCTTTTACTACACGGCTTTGAAACAAGGCCTTGCCAGGAATCCCCCGTGGCAGCCCGTAGTGCAACCGGTAGGTCGAAATGAGACCGATCAGGTGGGAGGGGTCCGCCTCCCCAAACACAAAGTTCAGCCCCGGCACGTACAAGTCCACGTCCGTGACGCCCAGTAGCGGTCGTTCCTGTCGCGGCACAGTCCTGGCCAATCGCTTCAAAATGGCCGGAGAGAGAAACTGCCGCCGCAGCGGCGAAAAGGCATCACCCGGTAGCGCAACCGTGGCAGGTTTTCCCTGCTCCACCGGTCTACCAAAGATGATCTCCAGCTCGTGCTGCAACAAGGGAATCACGTCCGACTCACACTCGCCCACGCACACGATGTAGATCGGCCCCAGGTTCATCTCCTTGCTGCACCTCCTCAGGCTGCTGAAAGCCGCAAGTCCGCCTGTCCCAGAATGCCGATCTTCTTCAGAAAAGCGACCCCCTGTTCAGCCTGCGCCGGTGAAACTTTCGGGTGGATCTCCATCACTTTCACAACGTCCGGCCGGAAGTACGGCACGAGCAGAGACCAGTCCACATCGCCGTCACCCGGCGCCCTGTGGTCGTCGATCCCCAGGCAATCGTGCAGGTGGAAACCCGCCAGCAGGTGGCCGTAGCGCTTCAGGGGTTCGTCTTGCCTCCAGAATCCCAGGGCCTGATGCACCTGGGCGTGCCCGACATCGTGCCAGTACCGTAGCTGACCGCCCTCGAAGTGCTCAAACAAAATCCCGAATTCCTCCAGATCCGGGATTTGGTGGTAGCGGTAGCGGGTTTCGATCCCCAACAAAACGCCTTTCTCGGAGGCCACACGGTTGATTGCATCCAGGCTGCGCAGAACGGCGTCCAGGTTCGGCTGACGCCTCGCTTTCCTTTCCTGAAGCTTGCGCTCACGCAATTTCTCGGCCTCAGGCGTGTTGATCTTGCCCAGCCTGAACAGGTCGAAAAACGCGTCCGACTCGTGGTCCATTTCCACCTCCCCCAGGTGGAACACAACCGCGGACGCACCTAAGCGTTCAGCAAGTTCAATCGACTTGAGTGCGAGCCTGACCGCCCCTTGGCGCTCCTCTTCGTCCGTCGCGGACAACTTCAACGCATCGCCTGAAGCCTTGGCCTGCTCCATCCAATCCGGAAGAGGGGCCGGGTTGTGTACCGAGGTCACGCGGAGTTCCCCCCGTCTGACACGGCGCTCGATGTCCGCCACCATTTCCCCGGTCACACGGTAATCGATTTCGACTCCGTGCACGCCCAAAGCGAGAATGCGATCAACAATCTCAGAACCCGTTCTGGCTTTGGTTGCGAACCAGGCTGTGGAAATTCCGAACATGCCGCTCCCTGTTCTGGTGTCGTACCGTTCCGCACCGGAAGCACGCCTTGATCCCCCGAGCCGCACGCGAAGCAGGATTCTACCTACGTTCCGTCGGGTACCACGTTCGCGTAGAAATCCTCGATGATGTCGCAGGCTTCTTCCGGCTCTTCCGCCAGCGAGAAGAGGTCGAGATCTTCTGGACTGATCTTACGATTCCGGGCCACTGTTTTCTTGAGCCAGTCGATCAACCCCTCCCAGTACCGCGGTCGCATGAGCACGATCGGAAACCGGCTGATTTTGTGCGTCTGAATCAACGTGAGGGATTCGAACAACTCGTCGAACGTGCCGTAACCCCCGGGGTACACGACGAACGCTTTCGCGTACTTCACAAGCATCACCTTGCGCACAAAGAAGTAACGGAAGCTGATCAGTTTGGTCACGTACTTGTTCGGCTGCTGTTCAAGTGGAATTTCGATGTTCAAACCGATGGAGAGTCCCCCGGCTTCTTTTGCACCGCGGTTGGCCGCCTCCATGATTCCCGGTCCACCGCCGGTGATCACAGCGTACCCGTGCTCAACCGCCAGCCTCGCCAGCCGCCGCGCGCTTTCGTAGTCTTTCGACTCGCGACTGGCCCGCGCTGACCCGAAGACCGTGATCGCTGGCCCGATTTCCGAAAGCTCCTCAAAACCCTCAACGAATTCCGAGATGATCCGAAAAACCCGCCAGGTGTCCTCCAGAAAAAAATGGTTGATCTGCCCGTTGAATTTGTTCATCTGCACTCCTTGAATTGCTCCATCTTTCTCCCCCCTCGATTGCTTGTCCCTCCCCAGGTCGCAACACAACGTTCAATTTAGCAAAATTCCCTCGCCCCCGCAACTTGTTTGTCCAGCCAAACACCGCCATCCTCTCTACGGCCCAGGTGGTCCGTCGTGTCTGCCAAGCCACCAGCTGCCAACGTGCACAGGTCAGCACGGATACCTGCCCCTCACAACCGTGATTACACACACGGCCAGGTCTCAATTGAACTACCAGGTTCCCCCGCAAGGTCCGAGGCTGCAGGTAATCACCCCGACTTGGCTGCTCACCAATCAGGCCGTCGTTTTTGGACCGACCGGCCCCGCAAACAGCGCGGCGGTGTTCACCGGCGAGGACCAGTTCAGCTCGCTCTTCCTTTCCACCAGCGCCCCGATCAACCGGGGACCTGCGCTAATCGGCGGACCGCCTCCGGGGCAACGCGTCGCGGACAAACACAATCACAACACCGAAAGAAGCCCGCCTTCTCCAAAATCAAAAGCCGTTTTTTTCCCTTGCATGCTCCGAAACCGGAGCTGCTCCCGGCACGAGGCTGCGCTCCTCCAAAAAGGCCTTCGCCAAACGGCAACACCGGCTGGCTGATCTTACACGCACGTTTCCAGAGAGCTCCCAACCCTGTCTGGCAACACAGCTCCCGGGGCTTGCACCGCTGCTCGCTGCGCTTTGCAGCGTCGTAGGGTGAAAATCACCACCTCCGGTTTACACCCAAGGCGCACCGGCACCGCCGTACTCCCAGCGCCAAAAGTTGTGTAGCCCCACATCCGGCCCTCACGCCACAAACCGACACCGTACCGCCGCGGAACCCGCGCATTCATAAACACCGGCCCGATTCCTGGTAAGTGAATCTGTCCCCCGTGTGTGTGCCCACACAGGTACAATCGGATCCCGCGTTCGGCGGCCGGCCGAAAAAGTTCCGGAGAGTGGGCCAAAAGAATCGTGAACGCCCCTTCGGGCACGCCATCCAGTGCCGCCTCGAGATCCGCCGTCTCGTACAGGTGCGGGTCATCCACACCGGCAAGCCAGATTTCATCCAGGCCTCGTCCGATTCTGACGGCCCGGTTGCGCAGAAGCACGACCCCGGTAGCTTCCACACCGGGCAAGAAACCGGGGTTGTCGTGGTTCCCCTGCACGCCAAAAACCCCATCCCGCGCCCGGATGCCCGGAACCAGCCGTTCCAACCGCCGCAACGCCTCGGAACCATCCCCGTGGAAGCGACTGCGAAAGTCTCCTGTGATCACGGTCAAATCCGTTTCGAGACCACGCAGTTTGTCGAGCAACACCTCCGTCAGGCCATCTAACCCGTCGATGTGCAGGTCCGACAGGTGGAGAATCCGGTAGCCGTCGAATGCGGGCGGTAGGTCCTCGAACGGGAGCTCCAGAAATCGTACCTGGACGTCCAGCGCGTTCCGAACCCCGATCCCGTAGAGTCCGCTCAGTTTGAACAGGAGCCGAGCAATCGCACCCAGAGCATCCACATTCTCCAGGTGGATCCGCAAGCGCCTCGCGACTTTTCTTGCGACCCGTGCTCCTTGCTCAGTCATTAGCTAAACTCAGTTCCGCGTGTCCCGGCCCCGCACTCTACTGGATCACTCCGCTACCGTATCTTCCCACAGTCGCCATTTGGCCCGGCCTTCTCGATCCGGTTGGCCGTCAAGCTGGAGCCCAAACGTCGAGAGAGGGACCTGAAAAACGGTTTTTCCCTTCCAGTGCAACTCCGTCAGCACAGTCGCCGAAAAGTTCAGGCCTGCGTCATCTCGCCACACGTGGGCCAGGTGCGCGTCGGTTGTGATCGGGCCAGCCGTTACAGCGCCACTCTCGAATGTGTACCGAGGACGAACGTTTTCGCGCAAGCGCTCACGCTCCAGGTCCAGTTTCAGCACCAACCACTCGTTCGGCTCAGCGTTTGTTTCGGCGAATGCAACCGCCACGGCACCGTCCCCCCAAGAGGTTTGCAACAGTCGTGCCCGACTCAACTCCGTTTCTACCTTGGCATCGTTCGCCACGGGAACGAGCCGGGTGACGAAAACAGTCCAGCGCCCGGCGAGAAAGTAGCTCGGGAACGCTTCGTAGAAACACCACTCGTGGCTGTAGTGGCGCTCGATTTCAAACACCCCATGCCGACGCCCGGGCTCTGTTTCCAGAAACTGGACCAAGAGGCGCCTCCGGTCCGGCAGCTTTTCCTCGAACATCTGCCGGTAGCCCCCCAGAATGTGGTTCTCACCGCGCTCCCAGATAAGCTGTGTGTGCCAGAGACAGACCGGGGTGAAGGTGTCGTCCCGGCCTGGCGCGAAGGCATCCACAACCAGAAAATCCCCGGCGTCTTTGCGGTAGACGACAATTCGGTCCCAAACGTAGCCCAGCTTTTCGTCTTCCAGGCGCGTTCGGGAATAGTCGATCTTCGTGAGCCTGGCGAAGTCGATTCGCCTCGTTCGCACCGGGCGGTAGGCCCCGCTGTTGCGCAGGAACTCGAACACATCCTGCCCGCGGTCCAGTTTCTCAGCTCGCACCACAAGACGGTTGTGGAAGTAGTCCGCGCGGTAAGCGCCAAAGCGTCCCGAGGGCAGATCACTACGGTAGCCACCGTCGTGGAGCAAAAGCGCCCCGTGGGACATCAGGAACACGATCGAGTTTTCGTCAGCATGCCCGTGGTGCATCTTCTCTTCTTCCACAGGAATCGTGTCCCGGAGGTACTGCCGATCCAGCCATCCCCAGTCCCCCTCATCCCGGTAGTTCAACAACAGGTAAGTGGATTCCGGCGACCAGCCGTTCCTGAAGATGACCTTCTTTGCGATCAGCTCGTCCACGTCCTTTGACGGTGCGTCTGGCACCCGCACGGGGACTTTGTCGTCACACCACTGGTGAGCGAACACCAGGTGACTGGCCACGTCCGACGGCGTCAGTTTCTCCAGCGTGCCGTCCGTGCGGCAGGATCTGAAAATGCGTGCCGCTACCCACTTGTAGCGACCGTCACGCAGCTCACGGGCCGCCAGTTCGAAGATCGACACGAGCAGAAACCAGGTCGATCGCCACTCTCCGTCGCCGAAATCCGGAATCGTGCCGTGTGGAGCCATCAGTTCCACAAAATAGTCCAGGTACCAGCGCAAGGGAGGCTTTTGGAGTCGCTCCAGTTCGTCGACACGCTCCAAGTAGCGCGCCAGATGAAGCAGCCAGACCGGGTGATACGTTGTGGCATCTTCGATCTCCCAGCGGTCCAAACTGTCCTGGGCAATGATCTCCGCCATCCTGCGCCAACGCCCTGCGTCTGGGTGGCTCGGAAGTATCTGAGCCGCAAGCATCAGGCCCTCGGAACGCAGAATGGCACGGTTCATGGCCCCCCACTCCGGGTGCGCGAAGACCACGTTCACCGTGTCCGGAAGAAGTCCCTCCAACCAGGCCAAATCCTCCGCAGGGAGGTCCCCTGCCCGGCGTTGCAGTTCGATCGTGCGAGCCAAGAGCGGGATGAAAAAGATGTTCACAAACACCGGCAAACCCAGTTCACGGGTTTCGGCACGGGCCTTCGGGAAATCTTCGCCCATCACGTGGCGTAGATCGGCAAAAGCGCGCAAAATCTCCACAACTTCCGTCGAGGTCTCACGCTCCACCAGTCCTTCGGCGCGAAGGTAGCTAAGCAAAAATGCAAGCCTCAATGGCATCTGAGGCGGATTGTAACCCCACAACGGGTTCGGTGTTGCCTGGTCACGCCAGTCCCGAATCACCTGACGCCATTGCCTTCGTCCCTCCTCAGCTGCTCGCGTCAAGAACTCTTCGTAATCTTTTCTCGTCATGCCTGTCTGTTCCATCCTAACCTCCAAAGGGTAAGTGCTGCCGTGGGCCAGAGGTCGCGTCACTTAATCGACACCATGAGCCAAAGGAGGAAAATGATGAGACCGACCATGATCCAGGCGCCTCCAAATCCAACAACGTCTTTCCAAGTCGGTTTCAAAATTTCCCAGTTTGAACCGGGCCAGATCTTCTGTCTCTCGAAAATCTCGGGATGCCGGTAAGCCTCCTCGAGGGCACGCTCTTCGGCCTCCTTGTCCGGCTGTACCGGCGTATGAATCCTGGCGAAAAAGCGGTCCAGGTCTTCCTTGGGCACCGGCCTGGTCACGTAGCTGAGGACGAACAGCAGCACAAACGGGAAGAAGGCATCGAAGAAAAAGCGGGTCGCCACAAGCTGCGCCTTGGTGAAATGGCTGAAATCCACACCGAGCAAGCTCAACACCCACACTTCTGCCTGGAACCGCCCCAGGCCGACCTTCGGCGAATTGGGATCCGACGGGTCCTCCCTCACCACTTTGTCGAAGAAAATACCCACCGGCTCAATCACGTGCCGTTTGATGATCACCTGTCCCACATGATCGGCCAAGCCCTGTTGAACATCCTCCTCCACGGCCTCGGTCTTGACCTCGATGACTCTCCGGGCTGTCTCTTTCAGAAAAGCGGGATTTCGTTTTGCCCAGTCCAGCGTTTGGAAAACGTTGGGAATCACCGCGTAGATCGTAAAACAGACGAAAATCTGGATGATGACGGCCCACTTGGTCAGGCGGCGCCACGTGTAGCCCAGCCAAATCGGCGCCCCAAAAATGGCTGGAATCGAAATGAAGTACTTGAACAAGTCGAGAAGATTGTCGATGAACATCGCCGCTCCGATTCCCCCGAGGAGGGTAACCGCAATGACCACGCGCCCCACGTTGATGTAGTGTTTCTCCGACTTGCCGCGCACGAAAGGCTGGTAAAGGTTACGAATGAACAGAGCCGAGTTCGACACGGAGCCAGCGTCCAGCGTGGACATGTTTGCGGCAAGAATTCCGGCGAGCATGAGACCGATGGCCCCGGGGAACAGCAAATCGCGGGTCATGTAACCCCAGATCAAGTCCGGGTCGTGCAGCTTGCCAGCGTACAATCCCAGAGCCAGCAGTCCCGCCAGTGCCCAGAAAATCATGATGAACCGCTTGAAGAACATGCCGCCGAGAATCCCGATCCTGGCCGTGAGCTCGTCCTTGGCCGAGCCCGCAACGGCCATGTTGGGCGCCACTGCCACGATTGAGACCAGGTTTGCAAGCACCATCGCCAGAATTGTGTACCATGCGTACTCGCTCAGCGTGACGGAGCCGAAGAGGCGAAACATGTACTCCGGAACCGAAGCGTGCAAACCCGCAAATCCCCCGATCCGCGCGAGTCCAATGGGAATCAACATCAGCGAGAAGGTGATGATCAGGACTCCCTGAATGGCGTCGGTGATGGCTGCTGCCGTGAATCCTCCCATCATGGTGTAAATGGCCACAATCAACCCGTACACGAAATAGAACGCCACGGGGTCCGTGTACGAAATGCAGGACTTGAGTTCGCCGCGCTTGTACCGGTCGCTCAATTCCTCGTAGCGCGCCTGTTCTTCCTGCGACAACCCCACGTCCAACCGCGACTTCAGGGCCTCGTACTCCCGAAACATCTCCACACTGCGTCGCTCCTCCGGGGTGTACTGCTCGAAAGGTTTGGGAGTCAATGCCATCATCGTTTTGGCGCCAACCATGTAGCCGACGCCGCCGCCGATGAACGCCATCAGAAGGGTGAACACGGCGTACGCCCCACCCAGGAAAAGACTGCGAAAACGCTCCGTGAAGTAGTCGCCAAGCGTGATCATCCGGGAGCGACGAAACAGCAGTGCGGTGAACCAGTAGAAAGGTGTCAGGAACAGCACCAGGTACTGAATCCACATGCCGCCGATGCCCTGACGGTAGACCTCCCGGGAGACAGCCACCGCCTGGTCAGAATTTGTCGCGTTGCCGAAGTTGAGAAAAAACTGGTAGAACTTACCTAAGCGGCGCCCCGCGATGTAGAAATCCTCGGTGTTTTCGGTGTCTTTCCCCGCGCGTTTGCCCAACCACAGGATCACAGCAATGTAGCCGACGATGACAAGGAAGTCCAGGATGTGCAGACCAAAGACGTGCATCGCGTTCTCCTTTTGGCAGAGTGGGTCAACCCTGGATTGCGTCCCGAGGACAGCCCCGCTCAGCGGCATCACAGGGCCAGCACTGGGTTTCTGTTTTTCCCTGCCTGCCCCGTTTTCGTTCGCTCAGCTCTCGGGACTCGTCGCTTCCGAAAATCGCTTGCCCCCGCACCTCTCCCGTGGTCGCAACTTCCTCAGGCTTCCTCTTCGCCCCCCGCTTTCACCACCGCGTCTTTCGCCGCCAAAACGTGCTCGGGTGGCGTATCCCAGGGAACAATCCCCGTGCCCATTACAAAGCGTGGCCAGCCGCGCGCTTCTCGCACCGATTGCATCGCTGCTTCCCGGATTGCTTCTACCGGCCCACGCCTCACCAACCCGGGATCGAGGTTTCGACGCACCAAAACCGGCCGCCCCTCCAGTTCTCGTCTGTACGCCCCGAAGTCTGCGGTGTAGTCGCAAAGCACGTAATCCGCACCGGTGTCTACCACGGCGCTGGCGATGGCGGTTGTGTCACCCCCGATGATGAGCGGCACGTGCTGTCCCCGCAGGGCCACTTTCGTTTCGCTGATCAACCGTTTGTGGTGCGGAAAAACCAGCTCGCGGTACTGGTTTGGCGACACAAGGGGCGGCGCACAGCGTGAGTCGAAGTACACTGGCGCCACGCCACGCCGTGCAAAGGCCAGCCCAAAGCGAACGGCGACTTCGCTCGCAAAACCCAGCAGTGCCGTGACCATGGCCGGGTCGTCAAGAAGCGCCATCAGCATCCTTTCCGTACCCAGAAGTTCCGCAGCCAGCGAAAACGGTCCGCTCACTGCGCCACGAACCACGACTTCCTGGCCAACCTCGCGGTTCAGCTGCTCCGCGACGTCCAAGAGAAGGGGCATCCGCCCGTCCCGGTCCGGGTTCGGCAGCGGCAAAGCCGTGACCTCAGCCGGGCTTTCCAGCAGATTTGCTTTTGGATGTGGCAGCTCGTCCTGACCAACCTCGTAGTCCAGCTCGGCTCCAAGCGCCTCGATTTCCACGTTGTACACATCCACACCCACTGTGACGGCATCCGCCCCGTAGAGCTCCAGCTCCCGGTGAAGGGCTTTCAACAACAGGTCGGCAGACCTGGCGACCTCGGAAACAGCCGCACCGATCAAGAAAGCTTTGTGTTCGTAGATGGCCGGCTCGAAGGGCGGCCGGTCAACGTCCTCACCGTTCAGCGCCTTTCGAAATCGTTCCGTACCTGTCATCTGTCCGAGTCCTTTGTTCTCGTCCGCAGTCGGGGATTTGCCTCACGCCTGTCCCAATTCTCGTCCACTCTACGTCAGCACGGACCTCGCTTCGATCCA
>CAZXXS010000037.1:0-7896 GCA_964644845.1 uncultured Cytophagia bacterium
GTGTGTCCAGCCGGGCGGATGTCTGGGCAGCGGACATTGTCCACCACGGACCAAACGGTACCCAGTTCCGTGTGGTTAGCAAGCTGGCCGACCCTCTGGATCTGCACATGCCCATTTACAGCCTGGGCGACGTGTACAACGCCCTCGCTGCAGTAGCAGTGGCTCAGGTGCTTGGAGTTCCCGCCGGGGCCATCAAGGCGGGACTGGAGGAGGACTTCCGTTTGCCTGCTGGTCGAGGCCGTCTGCTCGATCTCGGTCGCATTCGGTTGATCGATGACACGTACGACGCCAACCCGCAGTCGCTCGTCAAAACCTCAGCCACACTGGTGAACTTCGCCAGCCACTCCAGACGCCTGGTAATGGTCCTGGGCGAAATGGACCAAGTGGGCGAAAACACGGTCGAACGTCACCGCATGTCGGGACACTACCTCGCCAAGATGCCGATCGACGTGATCGTTTGTGTGGGCGACGGCGCCCGTCCCCTGGCGGAAGGTGCCACGGCAGGTGCTGGTGTCCACAAAGCGGTGCTCTGGTTCGATTCGCTCGAGGAAGCTTCCGAGGTGCTACGTAGCGTGATTCGCGATGGCGACACCGTGCTCGTCGAGGGGTCGGCCAAACTGAATATGGCCACGTTGATCGAAGACCTGGTAGCGCACTTTGCGGATTCGCGCTCGGCGGGCGCACGGGCTCCAACGGAACCCGTTTGAGTTTGACATGCCGGGAGGCAACACGACGGTTTCTGAGCTTTCGCCCGAACTGCTGTCCTGAAACAGCTGTCTCCTGGGCTGAGGTTTTTTCAGCCCTGTGCGGAAGGCAGTTGCCAGCTCGCTGCATGGCTTGCCAGCGGTGCTTTTCTGTTGTGGGTAGGGACTGGTTGTCAGCTCCCTTTGAAGAAGCTTTGGACGTACAAGAAGGAAACGTGCAGGACAGGAGGTTTGGATGCGTGGAAGTCTTGACCGGCTGCCCGTCTTTCAGCTGCTCCTGGTTGTTTGCTTGACGGCCACGTCCTCGGTGTCCGGTGCTGCCTCGAAGTTGAGCAAGCAGGTGGTAGCTGCTTTGAACGTGACCCAGCTGCAGTACAAGGACTGGGCCGCAGGTGGCCAGGATGCCTTGTCCTACGTGGCCCAGCTCAATGCCAATTTCGATCTGAAGGACACCCGAATGAGCTGGCGCTTTGTGGGGAAGTTCGCTTTCGGCCAGACCAAGCTTGACGGCGAGGACCTGCGCAACAGCACCGACCAGATCGACATGGACCTGTCGATGAGTTATCGGTTCGACAAGCACTTCAACCCGTTCATCGGGGCGACGCTGCGAACGCAGTTCGCCACGGGCTACGACTACCGCAAAAAGCCGCCCGTGCCGCGGTCTGCTTTCCGGGATCCGCTTTACATGACGCAGACCATCGGAGCCAACCTGGCCACCGAGAAGCATTTTCGCTCGAGATTGGGCTGCGGCTTCAAGGAAACGTACACGCGCAAGTACACCCAGTATTCGGACAACCCGCGGACCCCTGAGGTGGAGAAGCGGAAAATCGAAACAGGCATCCAGTCCACCTCTTCGTGGACGCTGAAATTAGGGCAGCTTCTGGTGTACAACGCCCGACTGCGGATGTTCTCCACTTTTGAACACATTGACGTAGTTGACGTCATCTGGGACAATGTGTGGACCGCGCAGGTGGCCAAATACGTGGCTGTCAACCTCACGGTGAACCTGCTGTACGACAAAGACGTCAGCAAGCGCACGCAAATCAAGCAGTCGCTGGCAATCGGGCTGACGTACAATCTTTTCTGACGGGGCCTGGCTGTGTGAAACGGCGGCCTGACGCATCACGGGAATTTCGGATGCCTGCCGCCTGGGATGCCAAAATCCGAAACAAACACAGAGGGTACTGTGAGTGAGCATGCAGAGTACCTGATTCTGGTGATCAACCCTGGATCGACGTCCACGAAACTGGCACTGTTTCGCGAGCGGGAAAAGGTAGCGGACGAAACGGTGATGCATTCGGCCGAACAGTTGCAAGCTTACGAGCAACTGTGGGATCAGTTCGATCTTCGCCTGGAGGCGGTGCTGGATTTCCTTCGGCGGTACAACGTGCGGCTGCGAGATCTGGATGCCGTGGTCGGGCGCGGTGGCCTCCTGAAGCCTGTACGCGGTGGCACTTACCGTGTGAACGCGGCGATGATCGCCGACGCCCGCCGTGGCGTGCAGGGCGAACACGTGTCGAATCTGGGGTGTGCCCTGGCCAAGGCCGTTGCCGACCGCGCCGGTTGCCCCGCCTACGTGGTGGATCCGGTTTCCGTGGACGAGTTCGAACCGCTGGCTCGCTACTCGGGACACCCGCGCATCCAGCGGCGCGCACTTGCGCACGCACTCAGTCTGCACGCAGCAGGGCGACGTGCGGCTGAGCGGCTGGGCATCCCGTACGACCAGGCAAATCTGGTTGTGGCACATCTGGGAGGGGGCATTTCGGTCGCACCCCTCAAAGGTGGGCGCATCGTGGATGTGAACGACGCCAGCAGCGACGGACCGTTCTCGCCCGAGCGGACCGGCGGACTGCCGTTGCAGCCGTTCATTACGCTGTGTTTCTCGGGCGAATTCAGTGAGAAGCAAATGCGACGCTTCGTGATGGGCCAGGGAGGTTTGGTGGCTTACCTGGGCACCAACGATGCCCGCGAGGTGGAGCGCCGCATCGAAGCTGGGGACGCAGAGGCCCGTGAGGTGTACGAGGCAATGGCTTACCAGATCGCGAAGGAAATTGGGGCCATGGCCACGGTCCTTAGCGGACACGTGGACGCCGTCGTCCTGACGGGAGGACTGGCCGGGTCGGAGCGACTGGTGCACTGGATTGAGGCGCGGGTGGCCACCCTGGGGCCGGTCTACCGCTTCCCCGGCGAACTGGAAATGGAGGCGATGGCCGAGGGTGCGTTGCGGGTGCTCCGGGGTGAGGAAGAGAGCCTGGAGTACTGAGCGAAACAGGAGGCCCGTGACGGGAGAGCAAGGGACAGGGAGAATTTTCCGGGTCCTGGAGCGGAGCCAGCGATCCGGTTTCCGTGCCTGGGAGATCGTGGTGGGCCTTGCGCTCGCGGTGACGGTAGCGTTCGCCTCGAGACTGGTGTTGCACACGGTTCCGCGAGTACAGGCATCTCTTGCCGTGCTGGAAGAAGGGTGGCCCGCTGTAACAGCCCAGGGAAACCATTTTCAGTTGGCAGACAGCTCTCGGCAGGAAATCCGCTTCGATTTGCCGATTGGCTGGCGGTTGATTTTGGACCCTGAAGAGCGCTTGACTTTCGACGATCTCTTGCCGCACACGGTGGTCGTTCAGCAGGGACGCTTGCTGGTGGTTCGAAGCCCTGGGCAGCAGATTAGACCAACCTGGAGTGTTCCCGAGTCACGGCGGCTCCGGATCACCAGCGCTGCGTTTGGAAAACTGCGCGTGGTCACCTGGATTGCTCTGTTCTTGCTGATTCTGGTTGGTTTTGCGGTGTCGCTGTTCGCTCTTTTTCTGCTCAGCGGGCTGATCAGTGGGATTTTGCTGCTGGCCGAACTGCTCGGAATCCTGAAAGCGCCTCAATCGGCGTTTGGTTTCGTTGTCTTTGCGCTTGTCCCCGTGATCCTGCTTTTCGTGTTACTGTGGGTGGTGGGACTGTTGGGTTTGGCAGTGTTGCCGATGGCGCTGGCCTTGAGCGTCCTTTGGGTTCTGGCGTTGTCCGTGCTGTTTTCCAAAGTCGAAAGAGAGAACCGGTAGGGATTGTGGTTCCGTTTGCCTTTCGCGGTGTCCGGAGATGCGGGGCGGGCGACTGAATCACGGGATGGGCCTCAACCTGCGAGGGGCCCCGCAGAGCCTCTGGGGCTTGAAGGAGTTTTCCGGTTTGACACCGGAGGTGCGGAAGCACGAGGGCGAGCGCCGGGGTAGCGTGCTTGGCTACTTTGTGTCGGTGGACGCTGGACGTTGCTGCAGTTCGAAGGTGTTTTGTTCGGTTTCACACGGAGACGCGGAGGCGGGGGGTCGGCTTTGCGGAAGTACAAATCCGGGAACAAGGGAGGCTGTTCATGATTCGTTCGCTGCAGGAACTCTTGCAAGAGGCCGTGCACGTTGGCCCCGTCCGCGTGGCTGTGGCGGCAGCCGACGACGAAGCGGCCGTTGCAGCCGTGGTGGACGCTGCGCGTCAGGGATTGGCCAAGGGCGTAGCGTTTGGTCCAAAAGACCGGATCTTGGCCAGGGTGGAGCAGGTTGGTGGTTCTGTAAGCGCTTTCGAGTCCATTGAGGACGAGCGGAACGACGTGGCGGCTGCTCAGAAGGCCGTGGCTGCTGTGCGCGAGGGCTTTGCGGACGTGCTGCTGAAGGGCCACGTCAAGACAGCGGTGCTTCTGAAAGCTGTTCTGGATGCGCAAGCCGGACTGCGCACGGGACGTTTGCTTTCGGACGTCTTTCTGTTTGAAAACCCTCGGCGCCAGCCGAATCACCTGCAAATGATCACCGATGGTGGTGTGACGCCGAAGCCGGACTTGGACCAGAAACGCCAAATCCTGCTGAACGCCGTCGAAGTGGCCCACGCTCTTGGGAATGAAGAACCGCGCGTGGCCCTTCTTTCCGCTGTGGAGACGGTGACGCCGGCCATCCCCTCGACGCAAGAGGCGGCCATCCTGGTGCAGATGTGGCGCCGGGGACAGATCAAGGGCTGCATCGTGGACGGCCCGCTGGCGCTGGACAACGCTGTGTCGCCAGAAGCGCTGCGGATCAAGGGTTTCGAAAGTCCCGTCGGCGGCGATGCGGACATTCTGGTGTGCCCGGACATCGAATCGGCCAACATGCTGGCGAAAAGCACGACGTACTTCGCGGGATTCCGCCTGGCTCACGTGATCGTCGGAGCCCGAGCCCCGGTCTTGATCCCGTCCAGGGCGGACACCGCGGAAGCCAAACTACTGTCGATCGCATTGGCGGCCGTGGTGATGGCCAGGCAGCGGGAGCACTGACGTGCACGAGATGTCCATCATGACCAGCCTGTTGCGCGCTGTCGAAGGGAAAGTGCGCGAGGTCGGTGCCGTTCGGGTGAGGCGACTTCGGATTCTTGTGGGAAGGATCTCCGGCATTGAGCCCGATTTGCTGGAGACGGCGTTTGCGTTCCTCTCGCCCGGCACGGTGGCCGAAGGGGCTGCGTTCGAGATTCGGATCCCTGCTCTCCAGGTGCGTTGCAACGATTGCCAGCGAACGTTCGAGCTGGACGAGATCCAGTTCGCCTGTCCCCAGTGTGGCGGATCCAACGTGGAAATCCAGGGCGGCGACGAGCTGTTGATTGAAGAAATGGAGGTGGACTTTGCCAGTGCGTCAGGTTCAGGTCTACGAGAAAATTCTGAAGGCTAACGATTACGTGGCCCAACAGAACCGGCAGTTGTTCGACCGGGCGAAGGTAACGGTGGTGGGACTGCTGGGGGGGCCGGGTTCGGGCAAGACCAGTCTTCTCGAGCGGACCCTTGAGAAGCTCTCGGGCGAGGGGCAAAAAGCGGCCGTGTTGGTGGGCGATCTGGCCACAGCACGCGACGCCGAACGCCTTGGCCGGTTTGAGGTCGAAGCCGTTCAGCTTACCACTGGCGGTGCTTGCCACCTGGAAGCGCAACAGGTTCACGAAGCGCTTCAGGGGATGGACCTGGAGGATCTGGATTTTCTGTTCATCGAGAACGTGGGAAATTTGGTGTGCCCGGCTTCGTACGATCTGGGTGAGCACGCTCGCGTCGTGCTGTTGAGCGTTCCCGAAGGAGATGACAAGGTGGCCAAGTACCCCAGTATTGTGCGGCGGGCCCAGGCCTTGGTGTTGAACAAAGTCGATTTGCTGGGGGCAATGGATTTCGACGAGGAACGCGTGTGGAACGACGCTAGGGCTCTCAACCCTGACATGCGGTTTCTGCGGTTGTCTTGCCGGACGGGTGAAGGGCTGGATGCCTGGCTGGCCTACCTGGATGAACTACGGACAGGTGCGGCGAGCGCATGAAGCGAGTGGCCGTCACAGTGACGGGCATCGTGCAGGGTGTGGGGTTCCGGCCGTTTGTGTACCGCCTTGCCCGTCGGTACGACGTGCGCGGGCGCGTGCGTAACAGCTCCCGGGGTGTGGAAATCGACGCTGAAGGCGAAGACGGCAAGCTCGAGCGCTTCTTGGAAGCCGTTCGGTCCGAACTCCCTCCGCTCGCAGTCATCCTGGAGTGGCGGCAGGAGGTGAAGCCGCCAGCCGGATTTCGCGAGTTTCGAATCGAAACCAGCGAGCGCGCCGAAGAGCGACGGGCCGTTGTCCCCCCGGACATTGCCACGTGTGACGATTGTCTGCGCGAGATCTTTGATCCGACGAACCGGCGCTACCTGTACCCGTTCACCAACTGCACCAATTGCGGGCCTCGCTTCACGATCACGCGCGACATTCCGTACGATCGTGCGAACACCTCGATGGCCCCGTTCCGGATGTGCCCGGCCTGCCAGGCGGAGTACGATTCCCCCGAAGATCGACGTTTTCACGCGCAACCCAACGCCTGCCCCGACTGCGGACCGCATCTGGAAGTTTGGGACGCGAGAGGACATCCGGTGTCGGACGTGGATGATCCGATGGGTTTCGTCGCCAGGCGTTTGCACGCAGGGGAGGTGGTGGCCATCAAAGGACTGGGGGGCTTTCACCTGGCGGTGGACGCTCTGAACCAGGAAGCAGTCGTGCGTCTGCGGGAGCGAAAGCACCGCGAGGAAAAGCCTCTTGCGCTGATGGTGCCGTCGCTGGAGGCAGCTCGTCGCCTGGTGGCTGTGAATGACGAAGCGGAGGTGTTGCTCACGTCGCCGCGTCGTCCCATCGTACTGTTGCCGAAGAGATCCGACTGCCCCGTGGCCGAGGCTGTGGCACCGGGAAACGCTTTCCTCGGGGTGATGTTGCCCTACACCCCTCTGCACCACATCCTGTTGCGCCAGGGGTTCCTGGCCCTTGTGATGACCAGTGCCAACCTGAGCGAAGAGCCCATCTGCATCGACAACCGCGAGGCTGTGCATCGCTTGCAGGGGATCGCGGACTTCTACCTGGTCCACAATCGAGACATTCTGGTTCGCTGCGACGACTCGGTGGTGCGTGCCCTGCCTGGCGGCGGGACGTTGCCGGTCCGGCGGTCGCGCGGCTACGTGCCGCAACCGCTGGTGTTGCCGTGGAATCTCCCGAGCGTGTTGGCGGTCGGTGCAGAGCTCAAGAACACCGTTTGCGTTTTGGAAAAAGATCGAGCGACGTTGAGCCAGCACATCGGCGACTTGGAGAACCTGGAGACGCTGGAGTTTTTCCAGGAGGCCGTGACCCATTTGCAAGACATCCTGGACGTTCGGCCAAAGACGGTGGCGCACGATCTGCATCCTGACTACCTGTCCACGCAGTGGGCCCTAGAGCAGCCGTTTGACCACCGCGTGGCGGTTCAACACCACCACGCGCACATCGCGGCCTGTTTGGCCGAACACGGGGAAGAAGGCCCTGTGCTCGCCGTTGCCCTGGACGGAACCGGCTTCGGCCCGGACGGTACGATCTGGGGCGGCGAGATTCTGGTGGCGGACGTGCGCAGCTACCGTCGCGTTGCGCGTTTCCGGCCGGTGAGGATGCCCGGAGGAGAACAGGCCGTGCGGGAACCCTGGCGCATGGTGGTGAGCTACCTGGAAGAATCCGGCCTGCTGAAAGGGGCGAACTGGGTGCATGGGCGCTGGGGAACCGGGGTAACGGTGTTGACGGAGATGTTGAAGGCGAGTGTCAACACCCCGTGGACGTCAAGTTGTGGCCGGCTGTTCGACGCTGTGGCTGCGTGTGCGGGATTGCGGGACCGGGTGTCCTACGAGGGGCAGGCGGCCATCGAGCTGGAAATGGCTCTGCACCGAAAGATCCGGCGTGCTTCTCC
>CAZXXS010000038.1:0-65616 GCA_964644845.1 uncultured Cytophagia bacterium
TTGCTTCAGGCCGGCAAGGCTGTGGTCCGCGGCCATCCAGCCAGTCCTGTGCACATTCTCTACTCCGGTGTTTTGGGACGCCTCGGCGTGAAGCTCTGAGGTCACGGGCACCCGGGGTTCGAGGAAGTGAGAAATCTGCGATCCCAAGTGAGGGCACCGGGTGTCGGAATTGAGTCGCCGTTGCTGCGGCGTCTAAAAGGTTTGTGAAAAAAGCCCGAACCACCGACACTCAGAGCGCACGGAGGAAACACGCAGGGCGAGCCAACGCGGTCTGCTGTTGAGCAACGAGAGAACGGTAATGCTGACCATTCCGGTCAGGGAAATGAGTACTTACGTAACAGCTGGATTTCATTCGAGTTGCATGAACCTTTCATGTGCGGCATAAGCTACATGCCCCTGCGAAGCTGGCATGTAACACTCGCACGGCGCACCTGGGCATGCAGTGCTCTGCCCGGCCCCTGTGCCCTCGGAACCTCTGTGGTTTGTCTGCGCTTTTTCACAGGGCTCCTAAACCGAAGTCACTCGAATCAGACCGAAGACTGAACCCTGCCGCACTGCCCAGCAAGTCCAGCAGGACAACTGCGGTTTGGAAGCCTCGTCAACACAGTCACTTGTTCGACGAACTTTGTCACGTCTCTGCGTTCTTTGGGGCTCCGTGGTTTCCTATGTCTGGGATTTTTCCATAAGCTTCCTAAGGTTGTCTGCGAAACTGGTGGAAATGCTGATCCAGGTAATTCTCCAAGCTTGCCAGCATCCGGCGGTCGTCCTCGTCCGGATTGCCCTCACGGCTCAGCCGCGACCGGACGCGCTGAGCAGCCTCAAGAAGCAACCCGTAAAGTTCGTTTTCAGCGATGCTCACCAAACCAGGCTCGTCCGCACGCTCGAGGAAATCATCCAGAATCGCGAAGCTGGTTGGGTCCTTACCCCAAAACCACTTCCAACGCTCCCGCACAACCGGACACACCACCAGTTTGACTTTGTAGCTCAGACTCGGATCGGGCTGCTTTTCCGCGTAACGCGCAAACGCAATGTAGCTTTCCAGCAGCTGCTGCAAGAGTCTTTTCCGTTTTTCGCCCCGGGCTTTTCGAAGTTCAGTCTGCAGGCTTCGCACTTCTTCAACCCAGTTGCTCGGCAGAAGCTCGCCGCGACGTAGGCGAAATTTCAGCAGCATCTGGGTGCTCGACGCGATCGGCTGGCCATCGATCAAGGCCGGACGAAAACGAAGCTTGCTCGCGTAGTCCAGCGCGGTTTCGTCCAAAATCGGAAAACCTGAGGAGCGCAACACCCGCACGTCCTGCACCGTGCCGTCCACGCCTACACTCATGCCTACGAGCACATCCCCCTGAATATGCTGCAATTTGGCCTCAAGAGGGTAAACCAGTGGTCCCTTCTTCACCAGCTCCGGCGGACTGATTCTGGATGAAGAAGCGCATCCTGTCAAAAGAACGAAAAAGGCGGCGAATGCCACCAACTTCTTACGCGAAGTCATCGTCAATCACCGCCTTCGATTGAAGCGTGGTTTGTGATCTCAGTCCTGTCCACTCAGAACCGAAAAGCGAGCGTAATCATGAACAAATCGCGCTGGATACTCTCGTCGAGATTCTGGATGTCAGTGCTTTCGGACAACGAAGGCGTCCGCCGCGTCCAGTTTCCTCTCACCCACGCCACATCCAGTTTCATCTGTTTGTCGAGAAGCACTCCCAAACCCAGCGAGTAAAATTTCTGCGCGTCTTTGGCCGTCGCGTCCCGCAGTGGTGAAGGTCGCACCGCCACACCACCTCGAAGCTGAATGCCGGTGAAGGGCAACGTCACTTCCGCACCGAGCCTCACGCTCGTCGTGGCACGGTAGCGGTCGTGAATGATCAGATTCGCCTCGCTGCGTGTGTAGTCAGCCACGGGCGGGTCTGTTTTGAATTTCACCTGGCTCCAGTCCGTGTACTCTACGTCGCCGGTAAGCAAGATGTTCAACAGATGCAACGACGCTCCAGCACCGAACACAAACGGGTACGTCATTTCGTAGTCTGAGGTACCACTGTCGCTGGAATCCGAAACCGCACCGTCGTCGTACGTTAGCTTGCTGTTCGTGCCCCACTCTTCGGTGTAGCGAAAGGTCTTGGGAGCTGCCAGAGTGGCCGAAAAACGCAACAGTCGTCCCATCCGGAAGAGGGCACCACCACGGATTTCCGTGGCCTTGATTTCCGTGTTGATGTAGTCCTCGCTGAGGTACGTGTCGAAAGTGTAGTGATTTTCGCTGTCAAACTCCCGGAAGGCCCACTGGTAATCGTTGGTCCCGCCCCAAAAATTCAAAGATGCTCCCACCGAGAGGTTTGGACTCAGATCGATCGCCCCTCCGGCGCTCCAGATGCTCAGGTAACCCTCCTCGAACTCATTCCAACGCTGCCGCACTCGGTCATCCGGTGTTGGGTTGAACCATTCGAACGAGAACGAGCCGTCAAAGGTCTTCGGCCTGTGGTAACCCACAGCGAAAACGAGACTACCGCGGTACGTGGGCACAGGTACCACAAATCCAAGGGTGTTGAAACGCGTCCGATTCATTTCATCCGTAGTGGCGTTGCCCCCCATCGTCGCGTCGTCCTTGTGACGGGTGTGCGACATCCCAACGTTCAATTCCATCTTGCGAATTGCTGCCAGGCCAGCCGGATTCCAGTACAAGGCGGTGTAGTCGTTGGCAACCGAGGTGTAGGCTCCCCCGAGTCCCAGAGCTCTTGCCCCGATTCCCATCGAGCCGCGCACCAGATTGATCGGCTCGTCGATCTGGGCAGGTGCGGTGCCTGGCCGCAAAATCAACCACACCAAACCAACCGTCAGGCCCACCGCTTTCACCCATCCGCGCCGCATACCCTTTCCTCCTTCGCTCGCTCTGGACACTGTCCTGTTGTGGAAATCATTCGACATCGTTTCCCGGCTCACGTACCGGAGCTAATGCCGCCACACCAGCCCATCTCCGCCGCACTTCGTCTTACCGCTCACGTCGCCGCGCGGGTCGGCTTGAGCTACGGTTGGAGCTGCGACTCGGCATTGGTGAACTGCGGCGGCTCACCGAAGGCCTACTGTACGTGCTTCCGCTCGATGACCGCCCCCAGCTGGACCCGGATGAACTTCGAGTGTGGTAGTAGGTCGGCCGCGGAGCGACGTAACTGCTGCGGCGTTGCCTGCGTGCATCACTGGAGCTACTTGACTTCTTCGTCGATTTTGGCGTTGCGGGTTTCAGAACACGAGGGGCAGTCCGACGCGTTCTGGGCCTGGAAGCCACTGCCTTTCTGCGCGAGGTCGACGTCCGCGAAACCGACGTCCGCCGTCGCTCAGTGGCGCGACTCACACTGGTTCGCCGCGCTGGTTTGCTGCTTTCCACTGCTTTACTTACACGACGCGGACTTTGGTACGTCTTGGAACGGGTCGACCGCCGAGCCAGTTCTCGATCTGTTCGCTCGATCCGTCGCTTTGCCTTTGCCGCGGCTTCCCTCCGTTTGGTAAGCGTCGTCGGCGTACGCTGCACGGTCTGTCCTACCGTGCTGCGGCGATCCATTGGCCGCGTTTTCGCAAGCGTACCAGCTTCTGCTCTCCCGTTAACCGTCCCCCCCACAGCAACGCGACCAGCACCCATGAGTGGCGGCTGGTGACGCCGCAAAAAGTTCCGGCGCTTCGGTGGCGGCACGCGTTCGTAATCGTACCAGTCGTAGTAAGGGTACGCGTAGTACGCCCAACCTCCGTAGTACGAGAACGGTCGCCAGTAGGAAAGCGGTCCAGCATACGGGTACGACCAGTACGGCCACCACGGATCACCCCAACTCACCCAAAAGCTCAAGTAGTAGGAGGGCACCCGGTAGTAATCGGGGTACCAGTAGGGATCGTAGGCAAAAAGGTACGGGTCCAGCCACCCGTAGCCCATCCAGTACGGGTCAAAAGCCGGCGGCACGTAGTGGTGGTAGACGTCGTAACGGTGGTAAATGACGGAATCCGGCTCGTTTTCGTTTTGCTCGAGGTACTCCTCTGCGTAGCCCCGGTCTTCATCTTCGAAGTACGGTTCGTTGTCGACGTCGGCCTCCGTCTTCAGTTTCGGCCGCCCCACCTGCGTGTAGCAACCGGTAACGAAGAGGGCCAGCGTCAGCAGGGCAAACACGGCGACAAGTCTTCTGCGTACCATGGCTGTCGCCTCCTTTTCCTTGTTTCCGAAATTCGCCCGCGAAGACTCGCGAGCCTCACACAGATTTAACGTGGCCACCCAAGTTCTGTTCCTGAGTAACAGCGGGCACCACGTTTTGCGGAACCGCCCTCGCCCCTCTTCGCAGGACGCTGCAAGAAGTCGGCCACGCAGCCTCTTTCCAGATCAACCCTGGTACCATTTCTCACCTGTCTCGGCCAAACACTCACTCGAACCGGTAAAGCTTAGGCACCCAGACGCTCACTGGACGGCCTTTTGCGTCGCGTGGGGGCCAGAAGAGACATTGTTTGGCAGCCTTCACCGCCGCCGCCTCAAGCACCCGGCTTCCGGTAGAGTTTTCCACAACCAGTACCTTCTGCACACGGCCGTCAGGTCCAACCTCCAGCATCAACTTCACCACACCCTTCACTTTGCCGCGCAGTTTCTCCGGGTACTCCGGAATTACGTCTCGAATGGTTCGCGGCAGGTACAGAACCTCGCCCCCCACACCCTCACTACGCCCTTCCGACACACGTTCACCACTGCCCTCCTGTAGCGTGGTTTCTTCGATCGTCTCGTCCTCGGGCAAATCCTCACTTTCCGAGGGGATTGGCACAGCGGGGCGTTTAGGAGGCGGTCGCCTGGCGCCCTGGCGGGTGGCTGGCACTTCTTCCACTGCCAGGGCCTTGATGACTACCGGAGCTGGCTTCGAGCGCTGCACGTGGACCTCTTTGAAAGCGACAAAGAACACGATCAGCAGGGCAAGCGTGACAACAACGGCCCTTTCGAGACGAGCTTCGTACCCATTCCGCGCATCACGAAATCTCTTGTCACGACCGTCTGTCATGCTCACTCCGGCGTACGAAACGCTGCAATCCTTTGTTTCGCTGCAATTGCAACAACAGAAAACCCCGGCCTGTTCCGACCGGGGCATCCATTTGTTCAGCTCTGCTCCATTTCGTTACACGATTTCCACCGCGTCCTTTTTCAGCCAACCCACTTTCCCGTCCGGCAAACGAATTTCGTACCACCCGTCGGACCGGTCACGGATTCGTACAACCACGCCCTCGTGCAAGGGGAAAACTTCTGTAGCACCTTCCTCGGGTGCGCTGAGCACCTCAACGCGGGGCACCGTGACTACAGCCTGCACCACCTTGGCCGCCCGCAGCGCACCAAGCCAGAAGAGGCCTGTGCCAAGCAAAAGCACCAAAACAAGTGCCAGAGCCCTGCGGGCCAGCGTCCTGACCACGGGCCTGCGCGCCAGTACCCAAACCACCACAAGCGAAGCAGCAAGGACGTAGAGAACCGCGAAAAGCACCGTCCAGCCGTCGACAGAAAGCAGGTTCCGAACCGCCTCGTACCAAACCTGGAAGAACAGCTTGGGAGGGTGCGGTACCTTGTCCACTACGCGCAAATTCACGATCTGCAAATTGTGGCGAATGTCCTCGTCTTTCGGCGCCAAACGACGGGCGCGCTCGAGATTCAGAACGGCTTTGCCAATTTGGCCCGTCCGGAAGTACGCATTGCCGAGATTGTAGTACAGCTCCGGGCTTTCGTAGCCAAGTTCGCGAACTTTTTCGTACGCTTCGATCGCCTTTTCGTACTGTCCGTCGCGGTAGAAGGTGTTCCCTTGCTCGAACAGGTGCTGCACATCGGCCGACTGGGCCAGCAACGACGAGCTCGCACCCAACAGGAGCGCCGCCGCAGAGAAAACGGTTGCGGCACGGCGCAACGCCAGGAAGAAACGTTTGTGTACGCCCGGTTTCCGCATCTCGCCTACAAGACCTTTGCCAGCCGTTCGATCAGATTCTCCGCGCGTTTCAACGTAGCCTGCATGTTCTCAGTGCTCGACTCAGTTGGTGCAAAACGGTGGAAGTCGCAGTCCTGCAGCAAGGCCAGAGTCTCTTTGATCAGCTCTTCTTCCACCTTGCGCTGGCGCAGATGTCCCTCCACGTCCTCCGAAACCAGTCCAGCAGCAGGCAGATTGAATTTGTCCGCCAGGAAGCCGAGCACCGACCGTGCTACTTCAGCGTAGAACTCCTTCTGAGTTTCCAGAGCCAGCAGCGAACGTGCCTTTTTAAGCCGCTTGTTCGCCTCCCGATTGGCCCGTCGCGCCCGCGCAAGGGCCACGTTCTCCGCCAGTCGGTCCTGTCGTACCCGGTAGCCGTAAGCGCCACTCATGGCCACAAGCGGAAACACCAGCAACAAAACGAACCACGGGCTTTGGTGAAAATGGCGCCCCACGCGTCGCCAAGCATGCGCTTCGGTCTTGATGAAACGGATGTCCTGCCCAAGCAGTCGCACTTCCTCTTTCGAGAAGGATCCGCCGACTGCCACCGGCGTCGACGCCCCTCGCGCCACCTGAATCACAAATTCCGGCGACGTTAGCGTTCGGTACGTTCCCGCCGAAGGGTCAAAAAACGAAAAGCGAATCGGTTTGATCCGCTGCTCACCGGGGAAACGCGGAATGAGTACGTACTCAAAGGTTTTGCTCCCGCGAATGGTGTTGCCCGACTTGTCGATCTTCTCCGTCACCTTTGGCTCGTACTGTTCAAAGTCGGGCGGCAGCTGTAGCTTGGGCTCGCTGATCATCCGAACGTTCCCCGAGCCCCAAATGCGAATCTTCAGCGTCAACGCTTCGTTCGTCTTGACGGCCTGTTTGTCAACAGAAGCCGACATCTTGAAGTGTCCCACGGCCCCGCTGAAATCCTCGGGTTTCCCTTCTTCTGGAAGCGGCTTCACCGTAATCGTGAGCGGCGGGGAGTAAAGTGTTCTTCGAACCGTACGTCCGAAGAAGGGATCATCGAAGAAGCTGTCGAAAATGTCGTTCGAACGCCGCCGTGGCAGACGCACGTCGCAATCCACGGCCATGGGGTCAACTTTGACCTTGCCCGGAGACGTTGGGAAAAGCACCAGCTTCTTGATGTCGGCCACTACGTAGTTTTGACCGTTTACTACTTCGTCCCTCGTCGGTGGGGGCTGAGGGATTTCCAGCTCCTCCGTCCAAAAACCCGTGGTACTCGGCATCTTGGTGATTGCGTAGCCCGTCACAGTCAGGCGCGTGTAAAGGCTGTAAGTCAACACCACCGGCTCACCCTGGTAAACGGTGCGCTTGTTGGCTCGAACTCGCAGAAAAACTTGATCCTCGAGCGCCTGCCGGCCCGGTTGTGTACGGACACGCGGTCCTGCTTGCGCCCCGGGCAAAGACCGTGGTGGTGTGGGTGCCGAAGTAACCGTGACCTTGGCGTTGCCGGACCTGTAGCTCTTACCGGCCACCTTCACCACAACAGCGGGTACAGTGAACGTGCCCGTCTTCGTTGGCATGTAGTCGAACGAAAACGTCTTTGTCACGGACATGCGGCCGTTGATGATTTGGATCGACTGCGACGTGCCGCGCGAGCCAAGAAATCTGGCGAAAGCCGAAAGATCCGGCGGCTTCACCTCAGCCACACCCTGGGCCCGAGGCCCGGACAACGTAACCTGAACCGTGAAGGCCCGAGTCAGTGACACAGTACTCGGTGTAACGCTCAGCCGTACCGACAAGTCCTGTGCGCCGGCCACGGTCCCGAAAAGCAGCAGAACAATCCCTGCCACCACACCAGCGCTACGAATCCTCTCCCTCAAAAACGTCAGCCGCATTTTGCCATCACCCCAGGGGTGATTCTTCCTCCGAAGCCTTGCAACGCTTTGCGGATCGATTGGGTCGCCTCCCAACTGCCAACCGCTGGCTGTCAACCGTCCACTCCCAAACTACCAGTCTTGAGCTCGCCGTACGGAACCGCCCTGCATGCGTTGCTTCTTCAACAGCTTCTCTTCTTTGCCGTTCAGAGCGTCCAACAACCGTTCGGCTTCCTCTTTGGTGAGCCGCTTCACCTGTCCCTGTTTTCCTTTGTTCCGTTTCTGCTCCGACTGTTGCTGTTTTTGCTGCTGCGACTGCTGCTGTTGCTGTTGATTCTGTTGCCCCTGCTGCTTCTGCTGTTGCTGATTCTGCTGTTGTTTATTCTGCCCCTGGCCCTGCCCGGACTGCTGTTTCCGTTGCCGCTGTTGCTGCTGGTTCCGACGTTGTTTCTTCGACTGCTGCTTCAATTTCGCGCGCACGTACTCCAGGTTGTACTTGGCGTCTTCGTCGTTCGGGTTCAGCTCCAGCGCCTTCTTGTAGGCCAGGATGGCTTCCGGAAGTTTTCCGAGTCGGTACAACGTGTTGCCCAGGTTGTAGTAGGCCTGCGAGCGCAACAGAGGGTCTTCGAGTGTGGTGGCCTTCTGGTAGGCCTTGAGCGCCTCGTCGTACTTTTTCTTTTTGTACTGGGCATTGCCCACGTTGAATTCCGCAACCACATTTCCGGGGTCGTCGATCAAAGCGTCCTGGTACTGCACCAGGGCCTCGTCGTACTTACCCTGCTCGTACAGTTTGTTCCCCGCCTGCACCTGCTTCCGACCCGGTTGCGCCCACAGAGCGCTTGGCAGTGCCACCAGCAGACTGCCAACCAATACCAGCACGACTTGCCCGCTCACAGACCGGGCCCGGCTCGCTTGAGTCTGTTGTCCACGTGCGACTTTCACTTCTTCGAAGCCCCTGCCGTAACCAATCTTGTGCGCCATTCCTTGCCCAGTTTGCGTCGTTCCGGAATCAACATTTCGACCAGAAGCAACACCAGGGCAAGCGCCAGGAGGATCTGGTAGCGATCCTCAAACTGGGTAAAACGAACCGAGCCGAGCTGTTTCTTCTCCATTCCCGAAATGGCGGCGAAGATGCGTTGCAACTCGTTTTCACCGCCGGTGGCCCGGAAGTACTTGCCGCCCGTCTCGAGGGCAATCTTCTGCAGCGTCACCTCATCCAGTTTCGAAAGGACAATCTCCTCGCTGCCGTCCGGGCGGCGAATCTTTTTGAAGCCAATCCGTCGACCCTGTTCGTCAAAAATGGGAATCGGCACACCCTGAGGTTCGCCGACGCCGATCGTGTAAATGACCACGCCCTGTTGCGCAGCTTCTTTCGCCGCTTCTACCGGTTTGCCCTCGTGGTCCTCACCGTCCGTAATCAAGATGAGCACCTTGTGCTTCCGCTCCCGCTGATCGAAAGCCTTCAGCGACGTCCGAATTGCCTCCGCGATCGCCGTTCCCTGGTCGCGAATCAGGTCGGGACTCAGGATGTCCACAAACATGCGGGCAGCGCCGTAGTCCAGCGTCAGTGGGCACTGCAGAAACGCCGATCCGGCAAACGCTACGATGCCGATTCGGTCCCCTTCAAGGTGATCGATGAAGTTTTTCAGCTCGTGCTTCGCCTTCTCCAGACGGTTGGGTTTGATGTCCTCGGCCAGCATCGACCGGCTGACGTCCACGGCCACAACAATGTCCAGCCCTTCGCGCTTCACTTCTTCCAACCGAGTACCTACCTGTGGTCGCGCCAAGGCGAGAATCATCAACGAAATCGCCGCGACTACCAGCGCCGCTTTCAAGCGCTGTCGCGGCCGACTGACCGAAGCCGCCAGAATCTGCACCAGTTCAATGCGTCCAAAACGCTCCATCGCCCGGCGCTTCCAGCGGAACACCGCGGCGTAGAACACAACCAGTGCCGGTACAAGCAACAAGAGGTACAGAGCCTGTGGGTTCGCAAATCGCAGCATGTGAATCCGTTTGCCTCAGAGAAAACTACGGAAGTTTCCGAAAACGCGTGTTCGCCAGCACGATCTCGAGCAAAAGGATGGCAAACGCTGGTAGTAAGAAACGCACAAACAGCTCCTTGTAGCGCACGTAGTGTTTGATTTCGATTTTGGTCTTCTCGAGCTTGCCAATTTCGTCGAAAATGCGCTCCAGGGCGGCCGTGTCCGTGGCCCGGAAGTAGCGCCCACCCGTCTCCCTCGCGATTTCCCGCAGCAGGTCCTCGTCGATTTCTACTGGCATGCTCACGTAGCGGCGCCCGAAAAACGGGTCGTCCACAGGGTAGAGAGCATTCCCTCTGGTTCCAACGCCGATCGTGTAGATCCGCACACCCAGCGCCTTGGCAATTCGCGCCGCCGTGATCGGGTCCACTTCACCGGCGTTGTTGCGACCGTCGGTGAGCAGAATGATCACCTTGCTCTTGGCCGTGCTGTAGCGAAGTCGGTTCACAGCGTTGGCAATGCCCAAACCAATCGCCGTGCCGTCTTTCACCAAACCGACGTCCACCTGCTTCAGAAAGTGCAGCAGAATGCCGTAATCCAGCGTTAGTGGGCACTGGGTGTAGCTTTCGGCCGCGAAAACCACCAATCCAATTCGGTCAGAAGTTCGGCCCTTGATGAAGCGTGCTGCCACCTCTTTGGCCGCCTCAATCCGATTCTTAGGCTTGAAATCGACCGCCCGCATGCTGCCCGAAATGTCGAGGGCAATCACAATGTCGATGCCCTCTGTGTTGATCTGCTCCTCCGTGCGACCAGACTGCGGTCGCGCCAAGCCAAGCACGAGCAGCACAACCACCAGCACTCGCATGCCGAACAGCAGGTGCTTCGCCCAGCCGATCTGGGCACGTTTTACTTTCTTGACAGCCTCTACGTTGCTGTAGCGAAGCGTAGCCCCAGCCTGGCTTCCCTTCCGAAGATGCCAGTAAACCATCGGTGGAACAAGCAACAAAAGCAGTAAGAACCAGGGGTGCGCAAACTGCAACACGGCTACGTCATCTCCTTCTCGCTCGCCGCCCCGGACTCTTCCTGTTGTCCTGGCGACACGGCTTCGGCCTTCTCTTCCGATTCGCCGGACGGACCTTCCTCCTGCTGCACCTCTACGGGCTGCGTGGACCTGACGAAGGTGTAAGCCCGGTCGACTGTGGCGTCAATTTCCTCCTTCGTCGGTACGTACTTGGCGAACTTCACCAGGTCGCAATCTTCCAGGAAAACCCGCAAAGTTTCGCGCTCGTTGTCGTCAAGAACACCGTCACGCAGCGAATCCAGGATTTCACTGGTCGTCATGTCCAGCGCGGGCACGCCAAAGCGCCCCTCCACGTAGCGGCGGATGATTTCCGAAATCCGAATGTGGAACAACTTGATCTCGCCGCGTTCCAGCAGGTCCGAGTGGAAAAGCCGGTCCAGTTCCTCGAGTGCGATCTCGTGCGCGGGACGCGGCGGCTCCCGCCGCGCAGGAAACAGGGCTTCGCCCTGACGCCGTTTTCGCACAAAGTAAAAGCCGAACACACCAGCCGCTACGCCAACCAGTACCAACAAGGCAATCCAGACCACACGCATCCAGTCGAACGGAATGCTGAGCGGAGGCTTGATGTCCCGAATGTCGCCAGCCTCGTCCGGGTTCAAGCTCGCCACGTGAATTTTGATCGGTTGAGACCGCAGTTCGTGCCAGACCGTGTCTGGTGGCGTCCGGTACTCGATCGTGACCGGTGGAATTACGAAATCGCCGGTGTCGAAGGTTGAAATCAGGTAGTCCACCCGTTCGACGATTTTCCCGTCCTTTTTGGTCGGCTTACGAACGTTGAAATCTCGAATTTCAAAGCCGCCCAAGTTGGCGCCAAGACTCGGCAACCTCACCTGTGTCGACTCATCCCGGGCCACGATGATCGAGTACGTGACCACGTCGCCAATTCGCATCGTGGTCGTGTCTACGCGGCTTTCAAGCGTGACACCGGCACGTCCCGCCGACGTTCCCAGCAGGACCAGCCCCAGAGTGATGATTGTTGCCCAGACGCTCCTCACTGCACCTTCGACTCGTAGATTTCCACACCTTCAGCCTGCATCAGCCGATCAACGAGCTCCTGGTAGCGCTCGATCATCTTCTGCTGCATGTAATCTCGCAACACCTGTTGACGAACCTCCGAAAACGGTTTTTCCCGAACGGTCTTACCGTTTTTGTCTTTCTCCGCGTAGCGGTCCTTGTTGGCCTTGTAGTAGGTCTCCAGATCGCTCTCGCTCGGCTGCGGCAACTGGCTGGCAATTTCCTTCTCGATCAACTTCTGAACCATCAGCTGCTTCTTCGCCTGGAATGCACCCTCAATCACGTCCTTGTCCCTGTCCAGGCCCTGACGCTTGGCGTCGTTGTACAGCAGCTCCGTGGCAATGTACTCGCGCAGGAAATTTAGCTTGTCCTGCCTGGTGCGAATGTCCTGCCGCATGCTCGGCGGCAGGCGGTTGATTTCAAAATCTAAATCGCCTTGAGTGATCTCGCGGTTCCCAATTCGGGCAATCACCGCTCCCGGCCGTCTCTTCGGAACCTGCGACGTGTCGAGACTCGTCGTCTCCACCAGTGCCTGCTTTGCGTCAGCAGAACGCTGCAGGCGCTCCAGACAGGCCACAATCTGTTTGTTGGCTTCGTCCACCAGGCCGCTCTCCGGGTACAGGCGCTTGATCTTGATGTAGTAGGCCAAGGCGTTTTCGTAGTCGTGAAGGCGGTCGAAGTAGATGCTCGCGATCTGGAAATTGATGTTGGCCTGTTCCCGAGGATCGAGGTCGTACATGTTCAGGTACTGGCGGTAGGCATCTACGGCCTGGGTGTAAAGCTCGCGGTTGTACAGATCGTTGGCGTAGGCGCGCCACTCGCTTTTGGGGATGGTGGGCGCCTTCTTGCCACAACCGCCCGTGAGCACAAGCAGCGTGCTCAATGCCATCAGGGCTGTCAGAACTTTCTTCGCATGCTTTGTCATGGCACGTTACCGAAGTCGTTTGGCTCTCATGCGGAAAAAGCGCACCAGCGGCTGCACGTAGGACTGGTCCGTCCTCAGCGCGACGTGATCCACCCCGAGCGTGCGAAACATGCGGTTGCGCTCCTCAACCGTCCGGTTGGCGACCTCTCCAAACTCGCGGCGAAAAAGCTCATCCGTTGTGTCAACGAGCACCGTCTCGCCCGTCTCCAGGTCCTCCAGCTCCACCAAACCTACATTTGGCATTTCAACCTCACGCGGATCCGTAAGAGAAAATGCCACCAGGTCATGACGGCGGTTTGCGATTTTCAGGGCTTTCCGAAACTCAGGGTTCTCGTACGGCTCACCGAGGAAATCCGACAGGAAGAAGACCACCGCCCGGCGTCGGGTCACACGCCCCAGGTACTCCAGCGCAGCGCGGGGATCCGTGCCCCGCCCCTCCGGTTCGTGGTACAACACCTCCCGGATCACCCTCAGCACGTGGCTCTTCCCCTTCTTGGGTGGCACGAACTTCTCGATCCGGTCGGTGAAAATGATGAGGCCAACCTTGTCGTTGTTCTTGATGGCCGAGAGCGCCAGCAGCGCGCAGATTTCCGCCGCAATGTCGACTTTGAAGGGGCCGAGTGCGCCGAATTCCTCCGTACCGCTGGCGTCGACCAGCAGCATCACGGTGAGCTCGCGTTCTTCCTCGAAAACCTTAACGTACGGATGCCCCATCCGCGCGGTCACGTTCCAGTCAATGGTGCGAATGTCGTCACCGATCTGGTACTCACGGACCTCGGCGAACTCCATGCCGCGACCTTTGAACACGGAGTGGTACTCGCCACTAAACACGTCGTTCACGAGACCGCGTGTGCTGATCTCAATTTGCCGAACTTTTTTGAGGATTTCCTTTGGAACCATCTTGTTGCGCCGCCACTCGCCCGGTTACGGCGTTTCGATGCTGTTGATGACCCTCCGCACCAGGTCTTCCGAAGTCATTTCCTCGGCTTCGGCCTCAAACGTCGGGATCACGCGGTGCCGCAAGACATCCAGCGCAATCGTCTTCACATCTTCCGGCGTCACGTAACCGCGACGGCGCAAGAAGGCGTGCGCTTTTGAGGCCAGCGTCAGGTAAATGGACGCACGTGGACTGGCGCCGTACTGAATCAGCTCCTCCAGCTCTTCCAGCCCGTAGTCGCGCGGCTGCCGCGTTGCAAAAACGATGTCCACAATGTAGCGCTCAATCTTCTCGTCCATGTACACGTCGTGCACAACCTCGCGTGCCCGGATGATTTCCTCCGGTGTCACCACCGGCTCAGGCTGGGGGATCTCTTTCTTGGTCATCCGCCGGAGGATTTCCAGCTCCTCCTCCTTGGAGGGGTAACCAATTGACAACTTCAGCATGAAACGGTCGACCTGCGCCTCCGGCAGCGGGTAGGTCCCCTCCTGCTCAATGGGGTTCTGCGTGGCCAGCACCAAAAACGGGTCGTCGAGTGAGAAGGTTTCCTCACCGATTGTCACCTGCCGTTCCTGCATGGCTTCCAGCAGTGCCGACTGCACCTTGGCCGGCGCCCGGTTGATTTCGTCTGCCAGAATCAAATTGGCGAAAATCGGCCCTTTCTTGGTCGTGAATTTGCCGTCGTGCTGGTCGTACACAAGCGTGCCGATCAGGTCAGCAGGCAGCAGGTCCGGCGTGAACTGAATGCGCTGGAACTTGGTCTGGATGGTCGTCGAAAGTGTGCGCACCGCCAGTGTCTTCGCCAACCCGGGCACACCTTCCAGCAAAATGTGTCCGTTGGCCAGAAGCCCGATCAGAAGGCGCTCTACCATGTAGCGCTGGCCGACGATGACCTTGCTTACTTCCGCCTGAATCTTGTCAACGAAGGCGCTTTCCTGCCTGATCCGTTCGTGAATCGCCTGAATGTCTACGCTCATTCCGCCTCCCGAACAAACACTCTGTCGTTAACGAACCCGTTTGGGATCACGTCGCTTGACCAACCCGCCCTGAGTTTCTCAGTAAATCCGTTCCTCAACGCCCGCTGGAATCTGAACGCCAACCCAAGGCTCTCACTTGCGGCCGCCGCTCTACCTCAGCGAAGCTCCGGCTTCAAAGCCCACCGCCTTGCGGCACTCCGGTGAACCTACTACGTCGTCGATTCCGGCCTTTCAGCTGGCCGAACCAGCCAGAGTTCCACAATTCCGTACAGACGTTCGAACTCGGCCCGGTCCCCGCTGGATCCGCTGAATTTCACGCGGTCGCAGGTACGGAGCACCTCCTCCACCTGGGAAATCAGGCGGTCGTCCAAGGTCTTCTCGCGCAGCGAAGCCAGCAGCTCATCCGTCGTTAGCTCAAGGCCCGGCAGCTTGAACTTCTCGCCGAGGTAGCGACGCGCCAGACGAGACAGATCCGCGTACGCCCGAGGCAAGGGCAAGTCCGGCCTGTGCACGTCAACCGTCTGGCGCAGATCCTCCAGGACTTTCTCCTCGAGCGAGACCTCCGGGGCAGCCGGTTCCTCTGGCTCGCGACTGCGTCGGCGCAACACTGTCCACCCCACAACCCCACCGGCGGCAACCAGCGCCACGACCACGACCAAACCCAACCACCACTGTGACCTCTGCCCGGGTTCCGGCACCGGATCGGTCGCTTCCACCTGAAGTCGCTGGGTCACAAGACGGTACGATTTGCCCGTTACCGTGTCCGTGTACAGAACGGCCATGCCCTCTACGTAGCCCATCCCGAGCTCTTGCGGCTGCAAGTCGTACGTGTACTCCTTCACAGCCACCGGCCGACCGTTCTGCGTGTCCACTCGGTTCGCACTTCCCGTACCCACGATCTTCAAATTCCGGACGACCGGATCCTCGATCTCAGCCACTTCGTACCGGTCCAGCGCGCCCTGCCAGCGCAACGTGATTGTAAGCCGGACCGTTCGGTTCAGGGGAACCCGCGTTTTGTTCAGCGTGGCCGTCAGACGAATCTCAGGCGCCGAAAGCGAGTCCGCTTTGGCTTGTCCTCTGGCTCCCGATGGCAGCCACAGGGCTACCAGCAGCAAAACAAAGCACCTCTCCACGCGCAAGCGAAACACGCTCAGAGTTCCTCCAGAGGTTCGACGCAACGAACTGTAGTGGAAACGACCGTAGGACCACAGGTGTGCGCGCTCGACACACACCTCTGATCTCGCTCAGCGAGCACATCTGCCAGGCAGCACAGCTCGGTACTTTTGTTCAGGACTGGAATTGCATTCAGGTCAGGCTTCGTGGCTTCAGCGCCCCCCACCCGAAGAGGTTGGACTCGCGTCGCCGGATTCTGTGTTCCCCTCCTGGAAAATGTCCAGATCGGTGACGTCTTTGCCCAGGTACTTGAGTTCGAATTTAACCGACGCCGCCAGTTCGTGGTTGGGAAATTTCTTCAGAAACGTGTTGTAGGCTTCGCGGGCTTTGTCCAGATCTTTGATGTCATTCGCGTAGTGGTAGCCAATCATGAAGTAGGCTTGGGCGAGACGGGGACTGTTCGGGTACTTCTCAATCAGGCGCTTGTACGCACCGACAGCTTTCTGGTAGTCGTGCAGATTGTTAGCGTAAATCAGACCGAGCCTGTAGAGCGCCTCCTCGCCGTGTTTGCCCTGCGGGTAGCGCTTCACCAGAGCTTCGTAGGTCTTGGCGGCTTCCTTGAACTGTTCCTTGGATTCTTGAGCTTTGGCGAGGCCGAGTAACTGCTCCTCGGTCATCTTGCTCGTTTTGGAACATGAAATGATGAAGCCCATCAACAAGCTTGCGGTCACAAGCAGGGGTACAAGTGATTTCATCGACGCCTCCTTCGCGAACCTCCCAGAACAGCCCAATCTCTTTGCACCGCTTTACCCACCCACGGCGCACAGCACCACGTGCGCCGAAATCATCACTCTTTAAATTCAGCAACTGGTGGAAGGTTTCCTGCAAAATTTGCCCGTTGCGGCAGCTTCGGCCGCAACCACGCGCCGCCAGGGCCGTTTTCGAACACCCGGGCGGCACGTTTCGAAAAGTCGACAGGTCGACCAACACGCTACCCCCGTTCAAATTGGCGAAACACCTCACCAAGCATCAGCCGACGCACACCCCGAAGTCAAACTGTTAGTCCGCCTTGTTCTGCTCTTCGCCTGCTTTCTTTTCGTCGACCACCTCGAAATCAGCCTCTTCGGGTTTCTCTTCCGTTTGCGCCTCGGACGACGAAGAGCTTGCGGCTTGCTGGTAGAGCTTTTGAGCAACCTCGTTCCACGCTTGACTCAGTTTGTCCATTTCCGAACGAATCGCAGCAACGTCTTCTTGCCCCATCACGCTGCGCAGCGCATCGATGCCCTCCTGCAACCGTTTCCGGTCCTCTTCGGACAGCTTGTCGCTCATTTCCTTCAGGTTCTTCTCCGTCTGGTAAATGAGCTGGTCAGCTTGGTTACGGGCGTCCACAACCTCGCGGCGCTTCCTGTCCTCTTCCTCGTACTTCTTGGCGTCTTCCACCATTTTTTCGATTTCCTGTTCGGTCAGGCCCGTGGTAGCTTCGATCCGGATGTTTTGTTCCCGTCCCGTCCCACGGTCCTTGGCTGAGACGTTCAAAATGCCGTTAGCATCGATGTCAAACGTAACTTCGATCTGTGGAACCCCTCGCGGTGCTGGTGGGATGCCGTCCAGGTAGAACCGGCCAAGGGTTCGGTTGTAGGCCGCCAGCTGTCGCTCTCCTTGCAGCACGTGAATCTCCACCGTTGTCTGGTTGTCCGAGGCTGTGCTGAAAATCTCGGTCTTCCGGGTTGGGATGGTTGTGTTGCGTGGGATGAGCGGCGTAAAAACACCCCCGAGCGTCTCAATGCCCAAAGACAGCGGTGTAACGTCGAGCAGAACAATGTCCTGTACTTCGCCTCCGAGTACGCCTCCTTGGATGGCCGCCCCAATGGCCACCACTTCATCCGGGTTTACACCTTTGTGGGGCTCTTTGCCGAAGAAATCGCGTACGATCTGCTGCACCCGCGGGATTCGAGTCGAACCGCCCACAAGGATCACTTCGTCAATGTCCTCTGGCCGCAAACCGGCGTCGGAAAGGGCTGTCCGGCACGGTTCAATCGTGCGCATGAACAGGTCGTCACAAAGCTGCTCGAACTTGGAGCGGGTCAACGTCATCGTGAGGTGTTTCGGCCCGTCCTGCGTGGCCGTGATGAAGGGCAAGTTGATGTCGGTTTGCGCCAGGGTCGACAGCTCCATTTTCGCCTTCTCTGCCGCCTCTTTCAGGCGTTGCAAAGCCATGGGATCTTTCGAGAGGTCAACACCTTCCTGCTTCTTAAACTCCTCAACCATCCAGTCGATGATGCGCTGGTCAAAGTCGTCGCCACCGAGGTGCGTGTCACCGTTGGTGGCTTTTACTTCGAACACACCCTCACCAATTTCGAGAATTGAGATGTCGAACGTGCCGCCGCCCAGGTCAAAAACGGCGATTTTCTCGTCCTTCTTCTTGTCCAACCCGTAGGCAAGAGCTGCAGCGGTGGGCTCGTTGAGGATCCGGCGTACGTTCAGCCCGGCGATTTCCCCGGCCTCCTTCGTCGCCTGGCGCTGACTATCGTTGAAGTACGCAGGCACTGTGATCACCGCGTCGGTCACCTTTTCGCCCAGGTAGTCTTCAGCCGTCTGCCGCATTTTCTGCAGAATCATGGCCGAAATCTCCTGCGGCGTGTACTGTCGGTCGTCGATTTGCACACGGACGGTGTCGTTCGTTCCCCGCACTACCTTGTACGGGACCTCCTGGATTTCCCGGTCCACCTCGTTGAAGCGGCGCCCCATGAAACGCTTGATCGAGAAAACGGTTTTCTGCGGATTCGTGATCGCCTGCCGTTTGGCTACCTGACCAACGAGACGCTCGCCCGAATCTGTAAAAGCGACAACAGAGGGTGTCGTTCGCCCGCCCTCTGCATTGGGAATCACGGTCGGTTCACCGCCTTCCATCACAGCCACAACGGAGTTCGTCGTTCCCAGGTCGATCCCGATGATCTTGCCCATCAACAGCCTCCTGTGCCTCGAAATCTGTGGTTCAAATTGACAGTGTTTTTCACTGGCTGCTCCTTGCTCCAACTTCCGTGCCACCCTGAACACAATTCAGCTTGTCCCGCCCTGACGGCCAATTGGCGCGCGCCGCGAGTGCTGTGAACGCAGCAGCGCTTCCGTCCGGCCAATTCAGCGCCTCGCCGCAGGGGTCGGGTGCAAACGCCAAGTTCCGCAGGATCAAAATCTTAGACTAAACGCACTTCGTTCGGTTGCCTTTGCAGGTTGCACAAAGTGTAACCTTGTTCCCGCCGTTTGCAACCCCAAACAAAAAAGGCACCTCCCTGGGTGCCTGAAAAATCGGAACAACAATTTCCCCACTTTGGGAAATCTCAAACTGTCGTCTGACAGATTGTCAGGTTGTGCTCTCGGTTTTGGTCGAGGACTTCTCGCCAGATCCGGAGCTCGAACTGGATGCTTTCGACTCGCTCTCAGCAGCCTTCTTGTAGCTGGAGCTTCGGTAGTCCGTGATGTAGAAGCCGCTGCCTTTGAACAGCAGGCCCGCTCCTGCGCTGATCAGTTTCTCCACCCTTCCACCGCAAATCGGACACTGGTCCACCGGTGGATCCGAGATCATTTGGAAGACCTCGAAACGGTGTCCACACTCCGTGCAACGGTACTCGTAAGTTGGCATCGATTCCACCTCCTCCGTTCCGGATCCGTCCCGCTCCCCGCTGCGGTCTTTGCTTTCCTGACCTCGTTCCCAGGAAGGTTTAGATGCAATTCTAACCCGCGTGGTTGCGAATTTGCCGCAGACCGGTCACCTTCTGGTTCGCTTGAACACTGCAGCACAGTTCCTGTCTGTGTGCAAGCGGCCTTCCCCGCTCCAACACTGTTCAAACGGCCGGCGCATCCAACAAGCCGGCCAGACGGTACATTCGCCAAACGGTCTTGACGTGGGTCAGCACAGCCAGCAACGCCAGCGCCGGGACCACCGCGTTGAAGAGGCCACCCAGCATCACGATGAACAGCCGCGCATCCCGCGAATCCGGGATGTAGCGGAGCCACCCTTCGGCTTCCCTCAAGGGGTAATCTTTCCCGGTGATCGCTCTGAATTTCTCCTTCGCCAGCATCGACATGGGTGCTCCCGCCAGCACGGCCATGCCGAGGAGCAACGTCCAGGCATTGCTCGTCGAAAGGTAGGCCCACGTGGACATGCCGAGCACGATGGCGCTGTCGCCGTAGCGGTCGAGCAGCGAATCTACGAAAGCTCCAAGGCGCGTTTCACGGAATTTGAGGCGCGCGATCTCGCCGTCCACACCGTCGACTACGGACGCAAGCTGGGCCAGCAAGCCGGCCCAAACCAGCTGTCCAACCGCGAAGAGAATGCCAGAAGCCACAGCGATCACAAACGAAATGGCTGTTACGGTGTCCGGTGAAAGCGGCGTCTTGACCAGGACTCGCGTTAGCCGCGTAGAAATCGGGCGATTCAGCAGCCGCGACACCAGGCCGTCGGTACGTTTCGTGAGCCGCTTCAGCAGGCGATTCTCGGCCACCGAAAGAAGCTCCGGTCGATCGATGTCGATCCAGAAGAAACCGGTCACATCCACCACGCGGATCAAACGCTTTTCAGCAAGTCGCTTAACGCCAGCCGTGAGCGTCAAACCATGCCCCTTGTCCGCAGCTCTCAGGGCATCAAAGATCTCCGGGCTGAAAATGAAGAAGCCCGTGTCCACCGCATCGAAATGCCTCAGCCGCTTGTCGATCTGAACGACAAAGCCTCCCTCTGTGTGGACTTTGGTTGCATCCTGCAGATCCGCAATCCCTTTCAAATCCCGATCCACGCACAGCACCGAGTCCTTTCCACGCGGCCTCAGGGCAAGAGCCTTTCGCAACAAGTCAGGCTCAAAAACGTGGTCTGCCATCATCACGACGAAGTGGTCCTCGTCTTTTACGGCCTTCTCGGCTGCCAGCAGCGACGTTCCATTTCCGCGGTGCCAATCCTTGTTTTCCACGTACTCAATGCGGATCCCGTACCGGCGGCCGTCTCCGAGAAATTTCCGCACCCGATCTCCTCTGTAGCCGAGCACAACGACGAAATCGTCTACTCCGGCCCTCTTGGCTGCAAGCAGGATGCGTTCGATCAACGTCAGTCCAAGCAGTGGTAGCAAGGGTTTCGGATTGTGATTCGTAAAAGGTCTGAACCGGGTGCCGTCACCAGCGGCTAACACAATGGCTTTCAAGGACTTCACCTCCTCTCGCTCTCTCCTTTTCCTTCCCCCGTTCCTCACTCCGCACTACCTGGCACCGCTCTCATCCAGCCGCCAACCAGCATCCACCGATCATCTGGAAGAGCCTCGCTGTTCGAGGCAACGATGCGCACGTTCGGCTCTTCTGCGCTGGAGGCCAGATTGTCAAAGAACCCGCCCAGCGAAGTCCGCTTTGTCACGAAGACGAGAGTCTTGTCAGATCAAAGAGAATCCGCGCTGTCTGGTATCGTCGCGGTCCGATGGATGATGCATGAGGCTAACGGATCTGCAGCCGTCGCTCCCCCTCGCGGCCACGCCCCCATTCAACGGTGCGGGCAGGCAAACCCGCCCGCACCTTCCTGGCTAACTCAAGTTATTTCTTGCTCTCCTCTTTGGGTACCTGAAGCGCGACGAAGAAGTTCCGCTCGCCCCTGCGAACCCGGAACAGGATGATGTCGCCCGGCTTTGCTTGCGACACCGCCTTCCGGTAATCGCGGACGTTCTTCACCGGCTTCCGGTTCACTTCTTTGATCAGGTCACCAGCCTGCAATCCCTCGCGGTCCGCTGGGCTACCGGGTTTCACGTCCGAGATGACCACCCCTTGTTCTCCCTCGTAGCCCAAACGCTTCGCAATGTCCGGCGTCAGATTCTGCACCCTCAGTCCAAGCTTCTCCGCCCCCCCTGCAGCGCCGCCCTGAGAAATCTGGGCTTCGTCGGGGCGCTCTCCAAGCTTTACCTTGAAGGTCTTGTGTTTACCGTTTTCGCGAATGACTTCGACTTCGACCTCCGTACCAGGCGGGTAGCTGGCCACGAGATTGGTCAGCTGCTGGCTGTCCTCGATCTTCTCCCCGTTCAATTTGATGATCAGATCCCCGTCTTTGATACCCGCTTTGTCAGCGGGACTGCCGTCCTGCACCTGGGTGACCAGGGCGCCCATCGGCTCTTGCAAGCCGTAAGCCTTAGCCAACTTGTCGTCGACGGACTGGATCCACACGCCCAACCAGCCACGCACAACCTTGCCCTTCTCGATCAGTTGCTCCATCACCCACTTGGCCATGTTGATCGGAATCGCGAAACCGATGCCCACGTTGGCCTGCCCAACAATGGCGGTGTTGATGCCGATCAACTCGCCCTTGAGGTTCACCAAGGCCCCACCGCTGTTGCCCGGGTTAATCGCTGCGTCGGTCTGGATGAAATCCTGGTACCGCATCTGACTGCCACCGATGCTGAGACCCCGGCGCCCTTTTGCGCTCACGATACCGTGGGTGACGGTGTGTTCGAGCACCTCAGCAAAAGGGTTACCAATGGCGAGCACCCATTCACCGACTTTCACACTGTCCGAATTTCCGAATCGGATGGTTGGCAAATCCTCGTTCACATCGATCTTCACAACCGCAACATCCGTGGCCGGATCGCTGCCAACCACCTTCGCCGGGTACTCAACCTTGTTGTACACCACGTTGATCTTGTCGGCGTCCTTCACGACGTGGTGATTTGTGAGGATGTAACCGTCTTTGCTCACGATTACGCCCGAGCCCAAACCACGCTGTAGAAACTCCCGTTCGGGCACGTCGAAAAAACGGCGGAAAAACTCGTCTCCGAAAAAGTCCGACATCGGGTGGCGAAAGCGCACCACCTTCTCCGAGGTGATCATCACCACCGCAGGACTCACCTTTTTCACCACTTCGACAAATGCCTGACTGGTGGCCTGTGCATTCAGAATCGCCTTTGAGACAGGAGACTGATCGCCCAGTTCCGGTTTCTCCGCTGTCGCCCCAGAAGACGAAGCCACACTCTTCGCCGTCCAATCCAGATTGGACGCCACAATTAACCCGATGACCACACCGACAAACAGTGTCAAGAACCCCACTAACAGCTGCGAGCGTTTCATCGCTAACCTCCTTGCGCTTGACGTTGTCGTAAAAAGCCGCTGCAGCTTTCACGACACAACATTCAGAAGGTTCCAGGGAGCCAGATGAGCCCATTTAGGTGCGCAATTTCACACGAACGAACTGGTCGCCCGTGCCCTTTTTGCTCCGCACGCCCATGCCGGGCAAACGGAACACGGCACCGTCTTTCGTGCCCGGTGGAATTCGAATCTCCACCTTCTTGCCTTGAACGGTGTTCACCCGCACCCGGGTGCCCTTGGCCAATTGGTCGGCCGTGAGTGGCACCTCGCAAACGATGTCCTTGCCACGGCGCCGAAAAAACGGGTGCGGCTTGATTCGGAATCTCAGAATGAGATCCTGGCGGTTTCCACTCTTGCGCCTTACAGCCTTGCGTAAACGCAAACGGCTACCGGTGTCGGTACCGGGCGGAATTTCCACCGCGAACTTCTTCGTTACCGTCACCTCACCGCGGCCGTGGCATTTCGGGCAGGGATCTGTGACCATTTTGCCCGTGCCTCCACAGGCCACACACGGCTGTGAAATGGCAAACAACCCCTGATTTTGGACCACCTTTCCCGTACCGCCGCAGACCTGGCAGCGTTGCACGCCGGCGGGGCTGCGGGCCCCACTTCCACCGCAGGCATCGCACTGTTCCGGCACGTTCGCCGTAATCGTCACCTCTCCGCCCCGGACCGCAGTGAGAAACGGCAGTTCCACCTCTACCTCGAGTTGCTGCTCCGGTTTTGTGCCCGGCCGACGCGTGCTCGTCTGCCCACCGCCAAAAAGATCCCCAAAGTCGAAGAATTGCCGCAGCAGCTCACCCAAGTCGCCGAAGCCCGGGAAATTTTGAAACGTTCCCGTGTAGTGTCTACCACCCTGACCGAAATTGCGAAAAACGTCGCTGAAGTCTCTGCCGTCGAACCCCCTGTACCCACGGAAGTTGCCGTAATCGAATGCCCCGAGACGACGCATCTGGTCGTACTGCGCCCGTTTCTGGGGATCGCTCAGAACACCGTAGGCTTCCGAAATCTCCTTGAAGCGCTCTTCGGCGTCCTTGTCCCCAGGATTTCTGTCGGGGTGGTACCTTTTGGCCAGATCGCGGTAAGCGCGTTTGATTTCGTCAGCGCTTGCGCTTTCACTCACCCCGAGAATCTTGTAGTAGTCTTTCATCTGGGGCATGTCGGTTCACGCCTCCGTGCTTTCCGTCTCATCCCGTAACCGCTCCTGTGCAAGCGTGCGACCCGCATGTCGCTCCCCATCCCTCCGAACCTCGGAATCACACCTCGTCGGGCTTCAAGGACCAGGGTATTCCCCGCGAGCAGACGCTTGCCGGAGCGGCTGCACGCGTTGTCTCTCCTGCTCGCTGATGGAACGAGGTCACCCGCTCCGCTACAAACACTCACGCACTTACTGGGTGACCCGCCACCTGTCACGTTTGTAGACGGCACAGGAGCCGTAAAGCACCCGTTCCTCTGTCCTGCCTTGACCCGATCCAACCTCAACGGGAGATGCGCACAACGGCTGGCAAAACCGTGATGCGGTTGCCGGTCGGCACGCGAATTTCCAACCGGTCGCCTTCGCGGACACCGGCTGGAATCTCGATGGTCACTCGCTGGCTGCCTTCGACGGTGCCTTTGCCGCCACAGCGGGGACAGTAACCCAGCAACACGTACCCACGCCCTTCGCAAATCCCGCACTCACGCTCGATGGGCACGTCGAACGACACCCTTGTGCCGTTTCGAGCTTCGTCTTCCGTGAGCCAGACTTCCAGGGTGCCTCCAAAGCTCTCCCAGGCTGGGTAGCCGTGGATCTCGCGGAACAGGTTCAGCATCATCTGCTCCGCCAGATCGAAGAAATCCAGCGTTCCACCTCGCCGGTGCAAATGAGCGCGCCCGAAATCCTGCTGACGAAGTTTGCGGTCGTAATCCGCTCGTTTCTTCGCGTCGGACAGAACTTCGTACGCTTCTGTCGCCTGGCGGAAACGCTCCGTAGAGGCTTCGTCCCCCTGGCTCACATCCGGGTGACACTCCTTGGCTACCTTTCGGTAGGCTCGCTTGATCTCTTCCGTGTCTGCGTCGCGACTGACGCCCAGAACCTTGTAGTAATCCTGCCGACTCATCGCCGGGAACACACCTCACGCGTCGCTGCACCCCGCATTTCGGATTTACCCAGCAAAATCCGACGTCTCAAACGATGCGTTGGTTCCACAGCGCACACACCACGCACGCCCACAATCAATTTAGAGGCGCGTTCGTTCACTTGCAACAGGAAAATGGGCGAACGAGTCTCCTCTTTTCTAGCGGCAGGAAGCGGGTACACAGGTTCGGGATGTCGACACATGAAAACCCGTCAACCGCCGGGATCCCGGGCGGGCCCCTCACTTCACGGAGGCTGCCTGGCTACCTCACCGCTCGCCGTGCTGCTCGCCTACCCACCGGCTTGAAGTCGGGGCATTCAGTCTTACGCTCTCGAGAACGTGCTGAGCCCGCCCCAGTCTCAGAGATCCGTGCAGACGCCTGGTCCGTACACCTCGTGGAGGCAGTCCCGTCCGGACCTTCGGGTGGAGCGAACAGCAGCACCCGACAACACGGATGCGCAATGGGTACCGGGAAGACAAGACTCTCCACCCCCCCGCGGGCGTAACAAAGGGCCAGGACGCGCGTCCTGGCCCTCCCACATTCCCCAGGCCCTCCGGTTACTTCACCTCGATCGGGATTTCTTTGGGTTTCGCTTCTTCCTTTTTCGGGATTTCGATCACCAGGACGCCGTCCTTGTACGTGGCCTTGACTTTAGTCGGATCGATGCTGGCCGGCAGAGTGAAACTGCGCTGGAACACTCCGTACACACGCTCAGCCACGTGGAACTGCGCTCCTTCCTCTTCCTTTTCCTGTTTCTTCTCGCCGCGGATCGTGAGAACGTTGTCCTCGATGTTGATCTTGAGATCGTCTTTCTTCATTCCCGGAAGCTCGGCTTTCACAACCAGCACATCATCCTTTTCGATGACGTCCACCGGCGGTGCCCAAATCGTTGGCGCGGTGCGCCCTTCACCCGTCGCCCGACCGAAGAACTCATCGAACAGTCGGTTCACTTCCTCCTGAAATCCCGCGATGTCCCTCACTGGTCTCCATCTTACCACTGCCATTCAAATCACCTCCGTTCGCTTTTTCAGTCCCCTGCTTCAACCCTTTTCGCTGCCGGGTTTTGCAAGCCATGTGCCAGAATCGAAACAACAGGCTAAGCAGTTTAGATTTCAGCACTTACGCCAAGAATCAGGAACGGGTTGACTTTCTGCCATTTTTGCAGGCCGTGCGTCGAAATGACTTGTGTCTGACAGAAGGATTGAGGACTCAGAAAGAATGACAGAAATGCTCACGGGTGATGGAAAAGCGTAAAGCGGAAAGGCAGGCGAACAAGAAACCAGGGCAAACCGGGCTGAGTCCGAGAGGAATGCACTTAGGCGGGCCCCGCACGCCGGAACGCAGTCTTCTGCTCAGGCTGGAACGCGTGACACCGAGGGACTTTGCACCCCACACGCACACCCGAGCGTCCTCCCGAAACGCTTGCGATCGACAAAACGGCCCCTGCGCTTCAGGGCCGCTGGATGCCCCCAGCAGACCGTGCCCGAAGTTTCTCCAGAAACTCCTCGGGAGAGCCGCACTCCAGGGCCAGACTCTCCATCGGGCACAAACCATCACCGCTCTGGTTCAAAATGCGCGGCACAAGTCTGCGCGCGAACCAGTGGATGCCGTAGCGCTCGAGCACATCTACCGCCGCTTCGCTGGCCAAGGGTGTCAGCACCTCAGCAACGCCACCGCTGGCACACAACCAGGCAGCGGCGCGACCGATCACCCGATCCAGCACCAGCGCTCCGTTGAGCTCCGGCCCAAGCGCATCCAGCGCTTCGAGAAGCGGTGTCAGCCTTTCCTTGCTCGAGGTGTACAGCGTCTGTCCCTCACGTTCGACAACAAGCGTGTAGGGGCTCGCCTCGAATTCCTGCAGTTTGCGCAGCTTCTCGGTGTCCGTGAGCACGTGGAGTAGACCGTCTTCGCACATCCGTTCCGGCGCGCGTCGCACACAACCGGCAAGGGAGGAAAAATGAACAAGTCTCTGAAGTGCAACCGTGGCGCGGACGTCTCCCACCTTCCGCCAGCCGCCGTCACGGCGCAAGGACAAACCGGGTTCGGCAGCGCGTGCCTCAGCAGCGGCCCGGTCAGCCAGCGGTCGTTACTCTTGCAGTCCCGCTTCTTACAGGTGGTCGCTCAGTCGCGCGACTCGCGCAACAGCAGCAGTCGCACCAGTTGCAGCACGGCCACAGCGGCGGCAGCCAGGTAGGTCAGAGCCGCTGCTTGCAGCACCTCCCGCGCCGCGGCCAGCTCCTGAGGTGCAAGGTAGCCGCCCTTCCGAAGCTGTGCCAACGCACGGCTGCTGGCGTTGAACTCAACCGGCAGCGTAACCAGGTGAAAGAGCACGGCACCAGCGAAAAAGATGATGCCCAGGTCGAACAACCTGAGGGACGAAAAGATCAGTCCGATAAAAATGAGGGGCCAAGCCAGTTGCGAGCCCAGATTGGCAACTGGAACGATGGCGTTTCGAATGGCAAGGGGCGCGTAGCCAACTTTGTGTTGAATTGCGTGGCCGCACTCGTGAGCAGCCACGCCCACAGCGGCTACCGAATCCGAGTGGTAAGTGCTCTCGGACAGTCTCAGTGTCCGCGTCCGCGGGTCGTAGTGGTCGGTAAGTTCGCCCGGCACGAGTTCCACGTCAACGTCCAGAATGCCGTTGTCGCGCAAGAGGAGCTGCGCCACCTGGGCAGCGGTCAGGCCTCGTGCGTTACGCACCCGCTGCCACTTCGCGAATGTGGACTTGACCTTGGCCTGCGCGTAGAGTGTGAACAGAATGGCCGGCAACAGAAGGATCAGATCTGTTGTCGAGAAAAAGAACATCGCCGCACTCCCTCCTCGGTTTCTACCCGGGTTGACTTATTCCGGACGTGCCAATTCAAGGTCGTGGCGACACGTTCCCGCCGTCAAAATGCGCTTGCGTGCCGCGCTACAACTCACCCGCCTTGCTCTGTAATCGCTTTCAGATCACAAGAGGTTCCAGATATTTAACCATCTGGAGCAAGTTGCCGTGAGGGCCACCGGCGAAATAGCGCACCTCGTCCATCGACCGGTGGATGATGTGCAGACCAAAGCCGCCCGTACGACGGTCCTCTACCGCTTTCTCCACATCGTACGGCTTGATTTCCCACTGTTCGAAAGGCTCCCCACCGTCCTCGAGTTCGACGACGAACACGCGCGCGTTGTAACCGCATTTGGCGCGGATCCAACCGGACGGACGCGAATGGTACGCGTGCTCCACGATGTTCAGGCAAGCTTCGTAGACAGCGATCTTGATTTTGCCCACTTCGCGTTCGTCGAAACCCGCCTCTTCAGCCATTCCCGTCACAAAATCACACACATCGTAGATCTCATCCACAGTACTTTCGACCTGAATCACCCGGTGGTGCATGTCCGGAGTAATTCGGGTCAGCTCCCCGTTGCCTGGAGCGGGACGCGGCGCCGGTTGCTCCGTGCCCACAGGTTTGCCTTGCACTGGCGAATCCCAGGGCAAGGTTCGGCTCCTCGACGGATTCCCGTTCTCGACAACCGTCTGGGCCGACGCCTCCTCGGGTCGCTTCGAAAGCCGGGCCCCGAGCTCTTCAAGAACGCGCGATTCGTCGTTCTCAACCCGCAGGTAGGTCAACGGGCTGAAGGTGACCAGGTTGTTCAGGGCCGTGCTGTGCAGATTGATCAGCCGTACCTCCGCCTTCTTGCGCCGCGCGTGGGCCGTAGCTTCAAACAAAGCCACAATGAAACTTGCGGACGGGAAATGCACCTTCTCCATGTCTACAAGGATTTCCTGACAGCCGATTCGCAGGCACGCGTCAGTCGCCTTCAGCAGCGCTCGACCCGCTTTGGCTTGATCCTGCAATTCTACGATCCGCAACCTCGCCGACTTGACAGCAGCCGGAATCGGTTCAATTTGAACCCACTGTTGCAGCTCGTCCCAGCCCGATGACGTTTTCGAGGATGGTTCACTCGCCGATGCCAATCCGAGACCCTCCAGAAAACCTGCTCCATGGTGCCCAGTTCCCGTCCGGCCCAGCTAAGGACGCGTGTCCCAACAAGAGACACACGTCGCCCCCTGCCAGGCTTGTGTCCTTCTCTCGTCACTCTGTGCAGCGCAAGACACATGCCACACCATTCCGGCATCCCCCAGCCGAGACACACTTACCCCCAGTCGCGGCAACTACGAAGCAACCCGCCACAAAGGCGGCACTTTCCGGGATCCAGGAACAAGAGCCGCACCCGACACCGGGAGCACAATCCAGTGCGGACCTGCCCAGTTTGTCTCTACCCTCAGGTCGGCCGTCGTTTTTGCCTTCAAGAGTTCGGAGTTCCCTCAGCCTCCGTAGGTTTGGTCTGTCCCCTCCGAGCTAACCTTGGTACCGTCCGCCAGAAAACGCTCTTCTCCTGCCCGCGTTACAAAGATCCCCGGGATCCCCTCAACCGGACACTTGTTTTCGCAAATCCCACAGCCGATGCAGAGTTCTTCCACCACGTACGGAAACTTCACCACTTTCTTCTCACCTCGTGGTGTGACCACTTCCCGCACATCGAAGCGAATCGCCTTGTCAGGAACAGGACAGTGTTCCTCACAAACCAAGCAGTCCTCGTAACGGTACCACGGGATGCAGCGCGTGTGATCAAAGTAAGCGATGCCCATCCGGGTCTTTTGTTTTGTCTGAAGGTCAAGTGGGAAGATGGCCCCCGTCGGACAGACTTCGGAACACAGCGTGCAGTTGTACTCGCAGTAGCCGTAGCGCATGTCGGCCTTCGGGGTCCAAAAGGCCTCGAGTCCCGCCTCCAGGAAAGACGGCTGCAAACACGCCCCGGTGGTCGAGCAGATGCGCACGCACTCGTGACACCGAATGCAGCGGTCCAGGAATTCTTTTTCCACCAGTGCGCCCGGCGGACGAATGGCTGAACCCTGGCTGCGACGATCGGTAAATCCCACGTTCAGCGCCACAGCAGCCGTTGCTCCGCCAACCAGGGATTCCACAAAGTGGCGCCTCGACAGATCCACACGTTTGTCAGCTTCGGCTCTCGGCAGACCGATCGTGTAGTGAATCGCGTTCGTGGGACAAATCGCCGCGCACTCCTGACATTCGATGCACTCGCTGGTTAGTGTAGTCCGGAAGTCGTCTTCAACCGCGTTCATGCGACAGTGCAACTGACACAAACCGCAATCGATGCACGCATCGGTAACAATCCGACGGGTAAGCCGAAAACGAGCGAATAGTCCCAGCAGCGCACCGAGAGGACAAAGGTTGCGGCACCAGAATCGGCGCTGAAGGCGCCCCAACACCACGATGCCGAGGAAAATCGAGAAAATGAGAAAGCTGCCTCTAAAGTGCGGCATACTCACCGGCAACACGCGCTGCTGAAGGGTATCCAGCAGCGAGTATGCCGGGTCGGAAAGCCAGGGAATATCCGAAGCCGCGCCAAGTACCGTGAGCACCGACTGGGCGAACCACGGGTAGAGGGCTGTCGTAAAGGTTCGCGTGATGATCGAAATGGGATCAAAATAGCCCGCAAACTGGATGGAAAACACGCTGCCGAGAAGAACGGCGGTCAGCAGGGCGTACTTCCAGCTGCGGAAACGCAGGCTGTCGCGTTGTCCCACCTTCTTGCGCGGACGGCTCAGCAGTTTGTCCGTAAAGTCCAGGAGGGTGCCAAGCGGGCAGATCCAGCCGCAAAAAAAGCGGCCAAAAGGGATCGTAAGCACCAGAATCGCCAGGCCAATGACCACAGATGCCACAAATGCTCGAGAAGAGACGATTGTGATCACCGCCGCCAGCGGACTGGCCCGCAAAAAAAGATCGGATGGGATTCCGGACTCGTAGGGATAGCTGGCCTGAAGAAACAGGTAGACAAAAAGCGCGAAAAACAGGATCTGCGAAACCCGCCGGGCGGTGCGCATTCTTCCTCCCTGGGCAGTCCAAGTCGATCTTGTGAAAGCACCACGTCCGGTAAAATGGCGCACAAACAGCGCTCCCCCACCACGTAAGGCGTCCCCGCACTTGCCCGCCGCGTGATTTCCTCACGCGAGTGAAAATCTTTTCGCCCCCTCCCCTCCACAAGGGTCTTCCAGCTGCAGAGATCGGCTACGCACTGCTCAAGTCCACTTCTTTCACAGCTACTTTGGCAAGATCGATCTCACCGAATCCCCGTCTGTGCGCTTCTACCAGGTACGGCAAATCCGTGCCTTTTTTGCCGAACAACGTGGCAGCGTAGGCATCTGCCGCGACGCGATCTACGCTGGCCAGGACAATCTTGGGGGTCCGCACATCCCGCAGGTTTCCGCCCTGGGGACCGTTGGCAACCAAAATGCGGTAGGCGTCCACAATTGTAAGTTGCGGTTTGAGAACGAGATTCAGGTCGGCGAGTTTCACCGGGAAATGGTTGTGAATTTTGCCGCGATCACCTCCGATTACACCCATGATGTTTTTCAGCCCAATGGTCAACCCGGCCATGGCGTGATGCTTTGCAATGGGCACGTTGATGAAAACGTCCGCCTCCAACGCGTCCTCGTAGAAGGGCCACGACCTAAGCATTTCCCCTTCGGGGATGGTTACATCTTTGAACTTGTTCTCGTGGCAGTAGGTAACTTTGGCACCTGCCGCTTTTGCCGCCTTCTGAATGCCGCTGCGCAAGTAGCAACGGCGAGCCCGGTTGCACGTGCGGTCGAAAACGCGCACTTCCTTGGCTCCTGCTTGGTAGCAGAGCCGCACAACCTCTGCCACCACCTCGGGGTTGGTGTTGGCCGCCTGCTCCGGGCGCCGATCCCAGCCCATGTTCGGCTTCACAACGACCACGTCCCCCTTTGACACGAATTTGCCCATTCCGCCCAGTCCGTCTACGACGGTGCGCACCAGCTCTGCCGGAGAGCCGTTTTTCGCTACCACCACCTCCGCCTTGGAACTGGCAGTAGCCGCAAGCCCCTTTAGCACCATCGGACCAGCCGCAGACAAGGCAGCGGCAGCAGAGGTGACCTTCAGAAACTCTCGCCTGTTCATGGTCGCTCTCCCCAGAATTCGGTTGAGCCGCGCTGTGCGGGTCGCAAACGCTTCACCGCAGCAACAGCACACGCCAACCCTGCGTCCATCCGATTCAATTCAAAGTAGCGAAATCAGGGCCAAAATGCAAGAAGCTGAGCGCGCAGCACTCCCTACTTTTTGCAGCGCAAATCCCACCCGAGTTCTGAACACCCTGTCAGCTTTTGGGTTCCACCGGGGGAAAACGTCCGCAAACCCGGCCACCGTCTTTTCACAGCACCGTGCGAAGCCCAGCAGCCGGGGCTGGTCTGAAGAGATGGCAGGAATTGCCACCGCTTTCGCTTGCCATTTGGTAGAGGATTTCTTAGATTTCAACCCGCGAAAAGACCTCAAGATCCGCGGAACTCGCAGCCACGCCGTCTTACCGTCTCACGTGATCTTCTTGCGGCTAATCCGCAGCGGGTGCGGCGTAGTGCAGAAACTTCTTCGCGCTGATCAGACGCGGCACCAACCACCGCAACTCAGCGCATCTCACACACAACACTGCAATCTGAACCAGGTGGAGGTGGGCATGTCGAGCAGAACCAGTCGCTGGCTTCTCAACCCGATCTCTTCAGCAGGGGTTCTGATCGCCGCAGTGGCGCTCATTGTCTTCATCGTGCTTTACCTTTTTCAGGCGATTGGCACGATTCAATCTCCTTATCTTGGCATCATCCTTTTCATGGTCACACCCGCGTTCCTCATTTTCGGGCTTCTCCTGATTCCCCTTGGCGCCTACGTGACGCTTCGGCGCCAGCGCAAGTACGGCGAGTTTGGTGCCGCCTACCCCATCATCGATCTCAACGATCCGCGTCACCGCAAATACCTGGGCTACAGCTTCGTAGGCGTGGTGCTTTTCCTGTTGCTCTCGGCCGTTGGCAGCTACGAGACCTACCACTACACGGATTCTGTGGAGTTTTGCGGTAAGCTCTGCCACGAAATCATGAAACCCGAGTACACACTCTACTTGCAGTCACCCCACGCGCGCGTGCGCTGTGTGGACTGTCACGTCGGTGCCGGGGCCAACTGGTACGTCAAGAGTAAGCTCTCGGGCGCCTACCAGGTCTACGCCACGATCGCAAACGTTTACCCAAAACCTATTCCAACCCCAATTGAGAATCTGCGCCCTGCTCAGGAAACCTGCGAGCGGTGCCACTGGCCGCAACATTTTTTCGGCTCCCAACAGAAGCTCATTCACCATTTTCTACCGGATGAGCAAAACACCGAGTGGCAAATCAACCTACTCATCAAAACCGGTGGAGGTAGCCCGCACACGAGCCTTACTTCGGGCATCCACTGGCACATGAACATCGCCAACAAGGTGGAGTACCTGGCCACAGACACAAAGCGGCAGGAGATCTCGTGGGTACGTTTCACAAACAAGCAAACAGGTCAGAGTCGTGTTTACGTTGACCAGAACAACCCGGTGACGCCGGAAACAGCCGACACCCTCGAAGTACGCACCATGGACTGCATGGATTGCCACAACCGTCCCACACACATCTACCGTTCGCCGTCCAAGGTTGTCAACCTGGCCTTGGCCATGGGGCAACTGGACCGCACACTCCCGTACCTGAAACGCGTTGCAACTGAGGCTCTCGGCGTCGAATACAGCTCTACCCCGTCCGCTCTGGATTCGATCGCGCTCCACGTGAGGCAGTTCTACGCCGAGCAGTACCCGGACTTGAGCCGCGAACGCAAGGCCGACATCGACAGCACCGTGGCCCGGCTTCAGCATTTGTACACGTTGAACTTCTTTCCCGAAATGCGCGCGCGGTGGGACAAGTACCCGGACAACGTTGGGCACCTGATCTACAAGGGCTGCTTCCGTTGCCACGACGGCAACCATCTGGATGAGCAGGGCAATGCCATCCGCAACGACTGCACCGCCTGCCACACGATTCTGGCCCAGGGGCCTCCCGAGAACCTCGAGACGGCCACCTCGCTCCAGGGCCTTACTTTCCGGCATCCGGAAGACATCGGTGGAGCCTGGAAGGACATGCTCTGCTCGGACTGCCACACGGGTCTACTACCTTGAGCACGGCGGGAGCCGTGGTGTAGAAAGCGTTGAGTCCCCCAGGTCTGGTTTGCACAAAGGCCGGTCCTTACGGTCTGGCCTCACGGGTTGCACCTGGGGTCTGGCACGGACCGTAGATCCACACGTCGTCGTAGAGCGCTTCGGCAGGCAAACAGCCGTCGTCGCGCGGCCCCGCCCACTCCGCGACGTCTGAAGTCCACAAATTCATCATCAATTGAAGGGGGAGGTTCGGGATTCTGCCCGTGTCAGCGTTTGTAAACACGAGCTCTCCGTCCACAAACCAGCGCACCCAGTCGCTACACCACTCGATGGCGTACTCGTGAAATGCTTCCGCAGCGTCAAAAGGTAAGTCGACAACCACGGGCTTCTTGTGGGCCGCATCCCCGGCGTTGTTGGGTGCGCCTTCCGGGCCGGAGTTGAAGTACGTGTTCAGGTGAATTTGCCTCGTGTTCTTGCCAAGAAACTCGATGTCAATCTCCTGCCAGGGATTGTAGCGGTAAAGGAAAAAGGACGACACCACGCTGCTTCCCCTGGCAGCCTTCATCTTGACGACAAATCGACCGTAGCGAAAGGCGCGGCGACTCCTCAGCTCGCCACCAGTGTACCTCCGGTCGAGCCACTGTTCTTTCTTCAGCAACAGGTGTAACAGACCTCCGACGACGGAAACATTGGCAGGGCGAAAACGAGCCGCATTGCCCCCGAAGGTATGCGAGGCTTTGGCCCAGAAAACCGTGTCCAGGTCGACGAAGGCTTCGTGTCGGAGCAGCGTCTGGTCAGCAACACCCGTCCACGGACGCCCCGTACAAGACGAGCTGACCAAGGCGCCCCAGAAAAGGGTAAGCCCTCCAACCAAACTGGCAAACCGGGTTGTCACGCTGTCTTTCCTCCGGGTAGTTTCTGCGCCAAGAACCGAAAAAAGGGAAAATCTCAGCAGGACTTCTGCTCTCTGCACTGAGTCCCAACGGTTTGGACCGACCTCGGGCCCCAGCTGCACACTCCATCCACCGCCTCCGTGTGGTCTGGATTCCACCGTTGCGTTCACGACACATTCGACCGGAGAATCGTTAGCACCTCGGCCAGCGCGCTTTCGCCAGCCCGGACCCAGTGGATCCGCGGGTCCCGCCTGAACCAGGTGAGCTGGCGTTTGGCGTAGCGTCGCGAATTGCGTTTCACAAGCTCAACCGCCCGTTCCAGAGAGATTTTCCCCTGCAAATGTTCCACAACTTCACGGTAGCCAACCGTGCGCAGGGCGTTGAGGTCCGGCGAGAAACCGCGATCCAGCAGATTTTGCACTTCGTCTACGAGCCCCTGTGCGAACATTTGATCCACACGTGCGTCGATCCGCCTGTAGAGCTCCTCACGGTCGCGCTCCAGCCCAATCCAAATGCCCTCGAATGGTGCAGGACGCGGTTTCTCCTGAAAGAAAGTGCTCATTGGTTTGCCCGAGATTTCGTAAACCTCCAGAGCGCGCACGATGCGCTGCTCGTCGTTCGGATGAACCCGCGCAGCCGCTTCCGGGTCAACGTGCCTCAGCTCCTCGTAAACCGACGCCAGGCCGTGCTTCCGGATGCGCTCGCGAATGCGTTCTTTGACCCCGGAGTCCGCAATCCGCGGCTCAAAAAGACCGTCGAAAAGCGCTCGCAGGTAAAAACCGCTTCCTCCAACCACAATTGGCAGACGCCCTTCGGCCAGCATTTGCCCGATCACGCTTCGCGCTTCTCGCTGGTACTCACCAGCGCTGTAGTACGCGTCCGGATCCCTCACGTCCACGAAATGATGACGCACGCGAGCAAGCTCTTCCGGATTCGGTTTCGCGGTGCCAATTGTCATGTACCGGTAAACCTGGCGCGAGTCCGCCGACACGATTTCCGCTTCGAGCGCCTCGGCCAGATCCAGCGACAGTGCCGTCTTGCCGACTGCCGTCGGTCCGACGATCACCGGCACACGACGTGCACCGAGCAGCCGTCGGCGAAGTTCCGCAAGCTCCTTTCTTGAGAACGGAAACATGTTCGGTAGGGAAAGCCCTCACTCGCGTCCGAAACGCCTGTCCAACTCCTCGAGCGAGATCTGAATCAAGATGGGCCGACCGTGCGGGCAGAAGTAGGGTTGTTCGCAGGCGAAGAGCTGGTCCACGAGTGCGTTCATTTCCTCCAGCGTCAGCCGATCACCGGACTTGATCGCCGTCTTGCAGGCGTAGGATTTGGCCACGGAGTCCCGCACCTCCACGTTCGCCTGGCGCTCTTTGCCGTACTCGTCGATGATGCTAAGCAAGGCTTTGCCCGGGTTGCTGATCTTCTGGCCAGAGGGCACGCCCTCAATCACCACCGTTCGGGCGCCGAACACCCGAACCGAGAAACCGAGGCGTTCCAGAAACGGCTGAATTTCGAGGAAAAGCGAAAAGTCTTCGAGACTGAGCTCTACCGTTTCGGGGAAAAGCAGAACCTGCGTGGCCGGCGAGCGCTCACGCCCTTCGAAGCGCTTCAGAGCTTGTTCGTACAGGATGCGTTCGTGGGCTACGTGCTGGTCAATCACGATCACACCGCTCCGAATCTCCGTGAAGATGTAGCGGTTGTGAACTTGCCACATTTCCACCCCGTGCACCGACTGACGCGTTTCCTCGGAGGGCGGATTTTCCGGGGCAACCTCAGCCGCAGGCTGAGCTCGGGGCGGGGCAACCACCTCCGCCCCACTTTCGTCTTCCCCGTACGAAAAAGGAAGCGTAAGTTGCACGGGCCGGGTTCGGGGGAAATTCACGGAGGGCACGGGTGCCGCATGTTCAACCGCCGCCGGCCGCGCCAGATCTGGCACGGCCATCTCCGAGGTCACGGCCCGGCGCACAGCGCCTCTGAGAAGGCGGTACACCAGCCCTTCATCCCAGAGTTTGACCTCGATCTTTGTGGGGTGCACGTTGACGTCGACATGCTCGGGGTCCACATCCAGGAAAATGACGTACAACGGGAACATGCCTGCCGGCAACACCCCTTCGAAGGCGGAGCTAATGGCGTGCCCCAGCGAGCGGCTGACCACGAAGCGGCGGTTCACAAATAGGTACTGGTCGCCACGGCTCCGACGGAACGTGTCCGGCGTGCCGACAAACCCGGAAATCGTGAGCGCCGGGCTGATGTCCTCCACCGGGATCAGCTTGCCGCGGGTCTGGCCACCGAACACCTCTACGGCGCGTTCTTCTGCAGTAGCGGGCGCGTAGCGAAAGACTTCGCGGTCATCGTTTACCAGCCGGAAACGAACCTCCGGAAAAGCAAGCGCAAAACGGTTCATCACCGCCAGAATGTAGCGGTACTCCGTGCTGGTGGCACGCAGGAATTTTCGCCTGGCCGGGGTGTTGAAGAACAGATTCTTGACGGCCACCGACGTACCCGGATTGCCCCCGGTTTTGCCCTGCTCCACGATTTTTCCCGCTTCAAGACGCAGTAACGTCCCTTCAATCTGACCTCGCGGCACCGTTCGCATTTCCACCCGGCTCACCGAGGCGATGCTGGCCAGAGCTTCGCCGCGAAAGCCCAAAGTTCGGACGCGCTGGAGGTCCGGGTAGTCCCGGATTTTGCTCGTAGCGTGGCGCTGAAAGGCCAGCACAGCGTCGGCCGGGCTCATGCCGACGCCGTTGTCGATCACCTGAATCAGGCTCTTGCCGCCGTCCCGAATGATGACCGTGATGTCGTCAGCGTCCGCGTCCAGAGCGTTCTCCACCAACTCCTTGACGACAGACGCCGGCCGCTCCACAACCTCGCCCGCAGCGATTTTGTTCGTCAGCGATTCCGGAAGGATGTTGATTTTCTGGTCCAAGTTTGTTGCCACCTCTCCGTGTCGTCAGCCAGTGCACCTCAAAGCGGGCCAGCGTCTTGCAACGCCACAAGTGAAGGGAAAGTTCGCCTCAACCTTCTCCCGTCCTCTGTTCCAGAACAACAACCGTTTTCCAAAACTGTGCGGGCTTCGGCGCCGGGCCCGGACTGCCATCCCCTTCCCTGCTGCACGCCACTGCACCAGTCTACCAGAAATCCACACCGACGTACCAGACACAGCGCGCTACTTCTGGCCGAGCGGGTACACGATTCTCTGAATCCTGGGTTCGTTGAGGTTGCTCTGTGTCACCACGTAGACCCCGGTATCCACCCGCTTGGGCACCTCTTTTCCGTGCAACACGTCCAGAGCGAATTTGACGCCCAGGTAGCCCATTTTGAACGGATCCTGCACGATCAACGCCTGGATGGTCCCGGCCTTAAGCGCTTCGATCTCGTTTGGTGCTGCGTCGAAAGCCACCAGCTTCACCTTGCCAGCCAGTCCGCGACTTTCCAGCGCCTGGGCCGCGCCAATGGCCCCGGCTTCGTTCGCAGCAAAGATCCCGGCCAGATCCGGGTGCGCCGTCAGGATATTTTCCGTCACAGCCATTCCGGTGGCCACGTCGCTCTGGGAGTACTGCACCGCCACCAGCTTCACGTTCGGATGGCTCTTCAGCCCCTCTTTGAAGCCCTGCTCACGTTGCATGCTGGTGGCCGCGCCGGGCACGAACGGGATCAGGGCCACTTTGCCGCGGTCTCCGATCAGCTTGCAGAGCACGTCCGCGGCTTTCCTGGCGGCAGCAACGTTGTCGGTGGCCACAAAGGACTTGGGGATGTCCGAATCCACACCCGAATCGATGGTAATCACCGGAATGCCGGCGGCAGCTGCCTTCTGCACCACAGGCACGAGCCCCTGCGCGTCGCAGGCAGCCATCACGATGGCGTCCACCTGTTTGTTGATGTAGTCCTCAATGATGGCGATCTGTCCGGCCACGTCCGTCTCCTGCGACGGCCCCTTCCAAATGATCTCTGCGCCGAATTCCCGGCCGGCCGAATCCGCCCCAGCCTTCACCGTCAGCCAAAAGCTGTGCACAAGACCTTTCGGAGAAACCAAAATGCGCGGCCTCTCGGCACCCTTGCGCCCGCAACCGGCGAGCAACACAAGTGTTGCTGCCAGTACTGCCAGGATCCTTGCGTTCTTCATGTTCCCGCCCTCGATTTCGATTCTCCTACCGTCCCTCTGGGAAATGTTTTTTTCCGTCGAACTACACCCGGGCAACGTCTTTTCCGCCGCAACGGCAACGGTGTCCCGTCGAAAATTGGCCTCGCCGCGGGAACAGCCGGTGCCACCGCAGCGCCGTAAACCCTTCTCTACCTGCCGGGGGAATGCTCTTCCCGTGATTTTCCGAGGATAGCCCGTTCCGGTCGGCTCCGAGGTCAAACCTTCCACTGCGCGCTCCAGGCCCAACCCCTGCCTCAAGCTCCTGCCTTCCCCTCAGGGCGCGATCTTTCGTTCAGGCAGGTCTCAGCGGCACTGCTCCAGCAGATCCAGGTACGGCCGGTAACGCGCGTCGGCCGCTGATGCGTCACGGACCATCCCAACCACTTTCCTCCAGGCTCCAGGGAACTGCCCAAGTTCCGCTTTCGCGTTTTCGGGATGCTGCTCCAAAATAAGTCCGAGCTGCGCCGTCCGCACAACGAGGTGGTTGCTGAAACGGGAGCGATCCCACGCATGCCCCGCCAGGAATTTCGCGAAAGTCATAAGCCGTTTCGTCTTGCCCTTCAGACCCGAGAGTGACATCTGCTCGGTGCTTGGGAGCACAACCTCCACCGTTACACCTTTACGAACGTCGAAACGAGGTGTGTGCACCTGCACACCGAACTCGCTCCCGTTGTACGTCCAGTGTCCCCTGGTGTCGTAACGGCTGTGCGGCAGCCGCCGCCCGTCCACCGTTACTCTTTCAGGCGGTGGCGTCAGCAGAAAGCACACCACCACTTCGCGCTCGCTCGACATGCCAGGGAATTGCCCTTGTGTGGGCTCAACTACAAGCTTCAACTTTCCGCCTTCAGCCCTGTAGCGGATGGGGGTCTTGGCGTAAACGCCGCGCTTGTAGTTGTCGGTGTTACCCTCGTCCTCGTACAAGACAGTTGAACCCGAGTCGCCAGGCACAACGAAGAGAATCAGTGAGTCAAGCCTGACGTCCTCCGCTCTCTGCAACGGTGGCTGCATTGGCAAAATGGCTCCTTCGCGGGCGTAAACGGGGATCTCGTCAAGCGCGAAAGCGCGTTCCGCAACGCGGTCGCCGTCCAGAAGCGTGCCCGTAGCCCACTCGTACCACCTGCCCGGCGGCAACCACACACGCTGGCGTGCGAACAGACTGTCTTCGCCCATCGGCTTGGTGACCGGGTTTACCAGCAGGTCGTCGCCGAAGTAGTACTCATTCTTGAAGGCGTAGGCTTCGCTACGCTTGGGGAACTCGTAGTACAACGGGTAGCAGATTGAAATCCCGGTCTCGTACGTCCTCCGGGCCTGACTGTAGATGTACGGAATCAGTGCGTGGCGAAGCAGAACAGCCTTCCGCATGGCGTCGTAGTAGGGCAAAGGGTAGGCCCAGAAACGGCGTTCGATCTTGGCGCTCTTGGTGGCGTGGGTCCGGAAAATGGGGCTGAAAGCCCCAAATTGCACCCAGCGCGTGTACAGTTCGGGCGGGCTGTCGCCGCGCATGTGGCCACCGATGTCGTGGCTCCAGTACCCGAAGCCCACGTTGGCTGCTGTCGCGGTGAAGTAGGGCTGGAAATCGAGTGAGCGCCAAGAGATCTTGGTGTCGCCGGAGAAACCGATTTGGTAGCGGTGATTTCCCAGTCCGCCGTAGCGGTGCAAGATCATCGGCCGGGCCTTTCCCTGCCGCTCCATGTCGGAAAAGAAAACGTAGTTCAGGTAAAACGTCGGGTTCACCCCAGGGATGCTGGTTGTGTTCCACTGTTGCCAGTCCAGCCACCAGAAGTCGACGCCCATCTTCTGCAACGGGTGTAGAACCAGGCGCATGTAGTTTTCGGCGAATTTCTTGTTCACGATGTCGAAGGGTACGTAACGTTTGCTGGCAGGGTCGATGCCCATCGCCCGAGCCATTTCCGGGTAAACTGCCTCGTGTGGCTGAATACCCGCAGCCGGGTGCAGGTTGAGGCACACCTTCAGCCCCTCGTCCTCAGTCCAGTCCAGGAAATCTTTGGGATCGGGAAAGTAGTTGCGGTCCCAGGTGTAGCCGGTCCAGCCAGCTGACTGGCCTGCCTGATCGCGCATCAGGTGGCCGTTCTTGAACCACTCTGGCAGGAAACGGATGTGCCAGTCGATGTCCACAACCAGCACATCCAGCGGCACCTGGTGAGTCCTGTACTCGTTCACCAGCTCGCGGAATTCCGTGTCGGTGTACTCCCAGTAGCGCGACCACCAAATGCCAAAGGCAAAACGCGGCGGGATCGGGATTCGTCCTGCAATCTGGATGAAGTCGTGCAAGGCCTGCTTGTAATCGTACCCGTATCCGAAGAAGTACCAGTCCTGAGCCTCCTTTTGGGGCCGCGGTTGCACCCACGGCCAATCCGTGTTGTCGAAAATCGGCCGCCTGCTGTCGTCGATCAGCACCCAGCCGTCACGGGAAATCAGTCCCTCGCCCAAGTCGATCTTTTTGCCAGAGCCGAGGCGGCGGTCGCCGTCGTAACCATCCAACGTGCGCGCTGTGCCGTGCAGATTGCCGCGGTTCGGCATCCCCGGCTTCCATGTTTTCCAGTGACCGTCCATCAGAAAGTCCACTTGCAGATTGTCCGCCGTGAAGCGACCGCTGCCGAGCCGGTAAGCCAGGTGCAAGTTCGACGTCTCGATCCTCAGCCAGCCGTCCTTTTCGTCCACAGCGTAAGGTGGCACGGGCACCCGCCGATTCACGAAGACCAGCGTGGCGTGATCTTCAAAACTCCTGTCCGCGGACCATTCCATCCGGATCACGCGTGGTGTTAGTACTGTGAAGCGTACATCTCCCCGAACCACAACCGCTTTCGGATTGGCTACGGGACTGATCTCCTGTGCCATGCTCGCTCCTGTGAGAAGTGCAGTCGCACTCACCGCCAGAAACAGCACTTTCGCCTTCATCTCGTCTTCCTCACACGTGATTTTGAGCAGTCCTGCTCAACCTGCTGCGTCACTTTGTTTTCCCCTTTACCGGGAGTTTCTGGCAGGCTCTACGTGCAGGCGCTTTTGGTTCTCCGGCAACCGATGCCTCAATCCCGGTGCAGAGAGGAATCACCCGCCAGTACGTCCGTCACCTGGAAAAGGTGTGCACCGCGAACTCCTTTCTACACGGTCATCAACGGGTAAATTGCCGGATCCGATCCGGGCAGAGCATCGTGCGTTGCCGCCCCAGGAATTCACAAGACCTCGGCTGTTCGGGCACCGGACAGCGGGTCAACTTCTGCCGCGGTGCTTCCGGTATTGATCCGCAAACACCGCCACCACGATGATGCCGCCGATGGCGATCTGTTGCCAGAACGCCGAAATGTCCAGCAAGTTACATCCGTTCCGGAGCACCCCCATGATCAGCGCCCCGATGATGGCGCCCAGCACGGTTCCTTCGCCCCCGCTCAAACTCGCGCCGCCGATGACACAGGCAGCAATCACGTCAAGCTCGTAGCCCGTACCCGCTGTGGGCTGTCCCGTACTCAGTCGGGAAGCCATCAGCACACCGGCAAACCCGTAGAGGAGTCCAGCGTAGGTGTAGATTCGTGTGAGCATCCGGCGAACGTTGATGCCAGAAAGCCGGGTGGCCTCGGCGTTGCTGCCGAGGGCAAACACGTAGCGACCAAAACGCGTCCGTGTGAGAACAAAATGCCCGATCACGGCCAGAATCACCAGGATCACCACGGGGATGGGCACCAATCCCACAAGCCGGCCGCCGCCCAGGTAGTTGAACGCTTTGGGCAGTCCGAAAATCGGCACACCGCCGGTGAGGAGCAAGGCCGCCCCGCGCGCGATGCCCATCATGCCCAAAGTCGCGATGAACGGGGGGATGAACCCGTAGGCGATCATCAAGCCGTTGATCAGCCCGGCGATTCCGCCGACCAGCGTTCCCACCACAACACCGAGCCAGATCGGCACACCGGCCACAATCAGCATGGTCGAAATGACACCGGCCAGAGCCATCACCGAACCCACGGACAGATCGATTCCCGCGGACACGATGATCATCATCTGCCCGATGGCCATGATGGCGATCACGGCCATTTGCAAACCGATCGCGAAAAGGTTGTTCACCGTCAGGAAGTGAGGGGACAGAATGCTCAACGCAACGGCCATGATCAGCAGGCTTGTGTAGGGGGCCAGTTTGCGGCTCACGCCAGCGGCCAGCCAGGCCGGAAGTCTGCCACGCTTTCCCGATTGCACCGCCTCACTCATTCGTGCACCTCGACGTTTTCCGTACCCAAAGTCGCGTAGGTCAGAATCTTCTCCTGGGTTGCATCCTCCCGTGGCAGTTCGGCAACGATCCGTCCCTGATTCATCACCAGAATGCGGTCGCACACCCCCAGCAGCTCCGGCAGGTAAGAGCTGATCAGCAGGATGGCAGCTCCTCGTTGCGCCAGTTTTCCGACGAGCTCGAAGATTTCCGTCTTTGCCCCTACGTCCACACCACGCGTCGGTTCGTCAAAAAGCAGGATCTTCGCGTCCGTCGCCAGCCACTTGGCCAACACGACCTTCTGCTGATTGCCGCCACTGAGGTACTGCACTTGCTGGTGAATGCTCGGCGTGCGGATTCGCAGCGTTTCGACAAAATGTTCAGCGGCTTTGCGTTCGGCTTCCGTCCGGATCACCGGACCAGTACAGAACTTATCCAGGGCTGCCAGTGTGATGTTCTCCACCACGGTCATGGTCAGCGCCAGGCTGAACAGTTTGCGGTCCTCGCTCAGGTAAGCAATGCCCGCCCGAATAGCGTCTTCTGGCGAACCAATCTCCACTGGTTGGCCATCAACCCTGACTTCTCCCGCGTCCAGCGGATCGGCTCCGAAAATCGCCCTGGCGAGCTCCGTTCGCCCGGCACCCACAAGGCCCGCCAGCCCGACAATCTCGCCGCTGCGGATGCTCAATGAGACGTCGTGCAACACGCCTTCGCGGTGGAGACGAATTGCCTCCAGCCGCACAGAGCCGATCTCGGTCTTAACTTTCGGGTAGAGCTGATCCAGCTTGCGTCCTACCATCAGTCGAATGAGTTCATCGGCTGGGGTATTCGCGGGCACGGTTTCCACAACCTGCCCATCCCGAAGAACGGTCACGCGATCACCGATCCGGGGAATCTCTTCCAAACGGTGCGAGATGTAAATGAACGAAACTCCGTCGTCCTTGAGCTGTTCGATGATCTCGAAAAGCCGATCGATCTCCGCTTCGGAAAGCGCGGCTGTGGGCTCGTCGAGGATCAAAATGCTCGCATCTGCAGAAAGAGCCTTTGCGATCTCCACCAGCTGGGCCTGCGCCACCGTCAGGCTGTCCACGCGTGTCTCCGGTGAAACCTCAAGCCGCAACCGACGCAGCAGGTCAGCCGCTTCGCGATTCATGCGCCTGCGGTCGACCAGGTTGAGGGGGCTGGCGTACGTCCGCTCGCGCCCCAGGAAGATGTTCTCCGCGATTGTCATGTGCGGCGCCAGGTTGAACTCCTGGTACACCATGCTGATGCCGTTCTCGAGGGCCTCATGTGGGCTGGAAATGTCTACCGGTACGCCGCTGAGCAGGATCTCCCCTTCGTCGCGAGGTAGAGCGCCCATCACGATTTTCATTAGCGTGGACTTGCCCGCACCGTTTTCCCCGAGCAGCACGTGCACTTCACCGCGCCGCACCTGCAGACTCACGCCCTGCAAAGCCTGCACACCGGGAAAACGCTTCGAAATCCCGCGCAGTTCGAGTACGATGTCGCTGTCTTCTCCGCCAGCCATGAATGCCTCGTTCAACATCGTCCGACAAGTCCCGTTTCGGTTCCGTGACGCAAGGAGATCGCCTCTCCCGCCAGGTCACCCAATCCGTACCGCCTCGTGCGGTCTGAACGGTCGGTTCCCACGCAGAAGGACGTTGCGGGTGTCCTACTTCGGACGGCGCCCCGGGCCAACAAAAAAGCCCACACAAGGCAGGCTAAGATAGTCAAAGAGTGTGCCTTTTCGGGAAAGCACGTCACAGCAAACCGTAGTCCGCAAAACTGAAGTAGTCGTCCCGTCCGATGATGACATGGTCGAGCAGCGAAATGTCCATCGCCTCGCAAGCGCGCTTCATCCGCTCGGTGACGGCGCGATCTTCCGGCGAAGGTGTCGGATCGCCGCTCGGGTGGTTGTGGATCAAGATCAAAGCAGCCGCGGCCAGACGCAAGGCCTCACGCAGCACTTCCCGGGGACTGGCCACGCTCTCGGTCAGGCTGCCCTCAAAAATCGCTTTGTTGGCAAGCACGTCGTGGCGCTGGGTGAGGTACAAAACGCGAAATTCCTCGCGCTGCAAGTCGCGCATGAGCGGCCCGACCACGTGGTAAACGTCGGCGCTGTTGTGCACACGCAGGCTGTCTTCGCCACGCTCCAGCCGAAAACGCTTGCCGATTTCCAGCGCCGCCTTGATCTGGGCCGCCTTGGCGGGACCCACGTTCGGAAAAGCCGTCAGCTCCGCCGTGGACAGACGCTCCAGACCACGGAACCCACCCGCTTCTGTGAGCAGGTGGCGCGCCAGGTCCATGGCCGAGCCCTCGCGGCCACCAACGCGCAGAATAATCGCGAGCAACTCAGCGTCTGACAGTACCTCCGCGCCAGCTCGTAACAAACGTTCCCGCGGCCGTTCGTCTTCTGGCCAGTCTGGGATCTTTCGCACGTAACTCACGAACACACCCCTCCTTCCCCTTCTGGTACGAAAATGTACGGGAATGCGTGCGGAATGTCAAGGGGAATCGCGGGCCTGACGCCTCCCCCACTTTCCCGGGGACAGCCTACACCCTACCGAGCGCTGGGAAATTGGCCCAGAAAGGGACCACCGATGGAAGCAAATCAACGCAGGTACACGAGGATCGCTTCAGGAGAACAGCCGGAGTAAAGTGCTCCCATCAACTCTAACTTTGGTAAAGGCCAGGCCTTGTCTCGACCCCGAGTGGGGATCAGAAATGCTGAACTAATTGTCAAGGGCGTCCTCCAAAACGCCTAACCTTTGCTTTGAGTTTCGCCCCGCTGCTTTCTGCCTCCCGGCATTCACTCCCGTCAAAATTATCGTGTTTTGCCCAGATTCCCCTTGAAAATCCCGCTGAACATTCTCAAATTTGGCGCGCTGGCAAGCATCGTGGAGAAGGGAGGGTGCAGTGCCCCGAAGAAACGCGAGGGAAAAGCTCAGTCGGCGCCTGTCCTACCTTCTACGCCACAACCCGGCCGCGCTGGGGCTCGAACTGGACGAGCTGGGCTACACACGGATCAGCGTCGAGGAGCTCGCGAAACGGCTGGGCGTGCCAACCGACGCGGTTGTGGACGTGGTTCGCAACGATCCTAAAGGCCGTTTTACCGTCCGGAACGGCCGAATCCGGGCTAACTACGGCCACAGCATCCCGTTGGGGCGAGGCATCTGGGAAACCCAGCCACCAACAAACGTCGACGCCTTGCCCCGTCTTCTCTACCACGGCACAACGCGAACGCGCGCACAGCGCATTCGCCGGGAAGGGCTCTTACCGAAGGGCCGTCAGTTTGTGCATCTTTCCACAACGAAGGACACCGCCGTTGAAGTCGGACGACGTTACACGACAAACCCTGTGTTGCTTGTGATCGACGTTCCCTGCGCACTGAGCCGCGGTGTACGCATGTGGATCGCCTCGCCAGGCATCATCGTGAGCACGGCGGTGCCGCCGGAGTGCATCCGGCCCGCCGACACTCGCTGAGCACTGGTTTTGACGCCTCGATTGAGTTACGGTTTTTCCCGACGCACCAGCGCTCTTTTTGCTTCCTGCCATTTGAGGAAAACGCACGGAGGACCTGTCATGTTACTGGCCCGGACTCTACCACGAGCCCTGACACTCACCCTCACGCTTCTCTTGCTGGCTGTCGGTTGCACCCGACAAAAGCCAGCCTACCGTAACCCGGAACTCTCCGTTGATCAGCGTGTGCGGGATCTCGTCTCTCGGATGACCCTGGAAGAAAAGATCTCCCAGATGGTTCATCCCGCAAAAGCGGTCAAGCGACTGGGCATTCCGGCTTACAACTGGTGGGGCGAAGCGTTGCACGGCGTCGCTCGCGCGGGCGTAGCCACGGTTTTCCCGCAGTCCATCGGCCTGGCAGCCACCTGGGACACCGACCTGATGTTCCGCGTTGCCACCGTGATTTCCGACGAAGCCCGGGCCAAACACCACGAGTTCGTCCGGCACGGTTTGCGGGGCCAGTACCAGGGATTGACGTTCTGGTCGCCGAACATCAACATTTTCCGAGATCCCCGTTGGGGTCGAGGAATGGAAACCTACGGCGAGGACCCTTTTCTCACAGGCAGTCTCGCCGTGGAGTTCGTGAAGGGCATGCAGGGCGACGATCCGCACTACCTCAAAGTCGTCGCCACGCCGAAACACTTCGCGGTTCACTCCGGCCCCGAGCCCGACAGACACACCTTCAATGCCGTGGTGGATGACCACGATCTTTGGGCCACGTACCTGCCGGCTTTCGAAATGAGCGTGCGGTGGGCCAGGGCTTATTCCGTCATGTGCGCTTACAACCGCTTTCGCGGCGACGCGTGCTGCGGCAGCCGTTTTCTGCTCACCGACGTGTTGCGCGGCACGTGGGGCTTCGAGGGCTACGTGGTGTCGGACTGCGGGGCAATCCGCAACATCTGGAAGACCCACAAGATTGTGAAAACGGGTCCGGAAGCGGCCGCACTGGCCGTCAAGGCCGGCACCGACCTCAATTGCGGCAGCCAGTACGACAGTCTCAAGCAGGCCGTGAAACTGGGCTTACTCACAGAAGCTGAGATCGACACCGCGGTCACTCGACTCTTTCGGGCGCGGTTCAGACTGGGCATGTTCGATCCTCCGGATCGCGTTCCGTACGCCAGCATCCCGTTCGAGGCCAACAACACCCCAGAACACGCAGCCCTCGCGCTCGAGGCAGCTCACAAGTCGATCGTCCTCCTGAAAAACGACCGCAGTCTGCTACCTCTGCCGAAAAATCTCAAACGCCTGGCCGTGATCGGACCGAACGCTGACGATGAAATCGCCCTGCTCGGCAATTACCACGGCGTACCGTCGGACCCGGTAACGCTGTTGCGCGGGATCCGCGAGAAACTCCCCTCCGCTCGCGTTTCCTTCGCTCTGGGTCCCGATTTCGCCCAGAACATGCCCGCTTTTGAGGTCGTCCCCGCGACGGCGCTTTCGCCGGACACCGCTTCGGCCACACACGGTTTGCGGGCCGAGTACTTTGCCAAGCCGGATCTCAAAGGAAAACCAAAGCTAACCCGTGTCGACTCGGTCATCGACTTCAACTGGCTTCTCAACCCGCCGACGGAGAAGTTCGCAGACGGCGTTTTCTCGGCCCGCTGGCGGGGCTGGTTGCAAGCGCCGCACTCGGGCACCTACTACCTGGGAGCGTACGGGTTTCGCGGTTTCAGAATCGTTTTCGCGGATTCCGAACTGGTGAAATTCGACGGCAGGACCAACCCGCGCCTGCAGTACAAAGAGCTCACACTGGAAGCCGGCAAGTGGTACCCGATCACCGTAGAGTACAACGGCATAAAACGGCACACGCAACAGCGACCGAGTTTGCAGCTCCTTTGGTCGCGGCCAGCTGCGCTGCGGGAACGCGAAGCCCTGGCCGCAGCACGGGACGCTGACATTGTCGTTCTGGCGCTGGGTCTTTCACCTCGGCTCGAGGGGGAAGAGCGCCGGATCGACATCCCCGGCTTCAAAGGCGGCGACCGCACGGATCTTGGCCTGCCCAAACCACAGGAGCTTTTTCTCGAAAAGGTGGTTGGGCTCGGCAAACCGGTTGTCCTGGTGCTTTTCAACGGGAGCGCACTCGCTGTAGACTGGGCCAGCCAGCACGTGCACGCAATCGTCGAGGCCTGGTACCCCGGACAGGCGGGTGGCCAGGCCGTGGCCGACGTTCTGTTTGGTGATGTGAACCCAGGCGGACGTCTGCCGGTCACGTTTTACAAATCCGTGGATCAGATCCCGGATTTCACCGACTACGGCATGGCCGGGCGCACCTACCGCTACTTCCGAGGTCAACCTCTCTTTCCCTTCGGCTACGGACTGAGCTACACCCGCTTCCGCTACGGGAAACCAGAGGTGCCGCCCACCCTTGAGATCGGCGACAGCCTTCGCGTGAGGGTTCAAGTGCAGAACGTTGGCCGTCGTGACGGCGATGAAGTGGTGCAGATCTACGCGCACAATCCGCGCGCCAGGGAAATCCGCTGGCTCGTGGCGTACAAGCGCGTCCACCTGAAAGCAGGCGAGAAGCGAAACGTGCAGCTCACGATCTCCCCCTGGGCCCTCGCCTACGTGAACGCAGACGGCAAGCGCGTGCTCGAACCGGGTCGCCTGGGCCTTAGCGTAGGCGGGAAACAGCCCGGTTTCCACGGCCTGGCAGATGCGTGGACAACCGAGGTTCACCAGGTCACCACAACTCTGGTCGGCCCACAAATCCATTTTGAGTAGCTCCGTCCAAACGCCCCAAGGGCAGACGTTTGTTGCAACAGGACCGGGCAGGACCCACCGCAGGAGGGAACCGAAGATCGCAGGCGCCAGGCGGATTGCTTCTGCCCAGGTCACCTCGACGGAAAGGTTCATTCAAGGTCGGTCGTTCCGCGGGCGGTTGTGAAACCGCTGGCCTTGCAAGGGGTTGCGCATCAAAGCGTAGCCAAAGGGCACAGGCACAGTCCACAGTCCAGAGCACTGGAAAGAATCGACGACTTAAAGCGTTTTTTTCCCGGTAGTGTCGTCACCCGTCTACCGAAACAACAGCCATTCCGACACCACACAGACTAACTGAGGCCTGAACACATGTCCGAGAACCCCAAGAAACTGCCTTTCTGGGACCCTGACTTACCTTTGAGGAAACGCGTCGACGACCTTCTTTCGCGGTTGACCTTGGAGGAAAAGGTCTCTCAGATGCTTCACGGAGCCCCCGCCGTGGAAAGATTGGGGCTGCCGCAGTACAACTGGTGGAACGAAGCGCTGCACGGCGTCGCCTGGGCTGGTGTCGCGACGGTGTTTCCAGAGCCCATCGGTCTCGCGGCCACCTGGGACGCCGACCTGGTGCACCGTGTTGCCGAAGCCATTTCCGACGAGGCACGAGCCAAGCACCACGAATTTGTTCGCAACGGCCAACGCGAAATCTTCCAGGGCCTCACCTTCTGGTCCCCCAACGTGAACCTCTTCCGGGATCCACGCTGGGGCCGTGGCATGGAGACGTACGGTGAAGATCCGTACCTGTCCGGCACGTTGGGCGCAGCCTTCGTGCACGGTCTACAGGGCGAGGACCCCACGTACCTCAAGACCGTTGCCACTCCCAAACATTACGTTGTCCACAGCGGTCCAGAACCGGAGCGCCACCGGTTCGACGCCGTTGTCGACGAACGGGACTTGCGGGAATCGTACCTGCCAGCGTTCGAATTGAGCGTAAAGCGAGGGCGGGCCGAATCGGTGATGTGCGCGTACAACCGCACTCTGCACGAAGCCTGCTGCTCCAGTCGACGACTTCTGCAACAGATTCTGCGTGAGGAATGGGGGTTTCGCGGTTACGTGGTGTCGGACTGCGGAGCCATCGACGACATCTGGCGTGGCCACAAACTGGTTGACAACGAGATCGAGGCTGCGGCGCGGGCCCTGCTGGCTGGCACCGACCTGGAGTGCGGCGAGCGGGCCTACCTGGCTTTAGCGGAAGCTGTACGCCAGGGTCTCGTTCAGGAGGCGGACGTGGATGCGGCTTTACGGCGGCTTTTCGAAGCTCGGTTCCGGCTCGGCATGTTCGATCCACCAGAACGCGTGCCCCACGCACACACGCCGTTCTGGGTCGTGAATTGCCCCGAACACCGCACCCTCGCACTTGAAGCGGCCCACAAGTCTCTCGTTCTGCTGAAAAACGAGGGTCTTCTACCCCTTGACAAGTCGATTCGGCGAGTGGCCGTGCTGGGTCCCAACGCCGACGATGAGTTGGTGCTCGTGGGAAACTACGAAGGCACCCCCGCCCGCTCGTGGACGTTGTTGGAAGCCCTGCGCGAGAAGCTGGACGACGCCGCAGAAGTCCGCTTTGCGGTTGGCCCCGATCTGGCAGAGGGCATGCCCGCGTTCGAGTGCGTACCCACCTCGGCGCTCCGGGTAGATGCAGCGCCCGACGCCGCCCCGGGGCTTCGGGCCACGTACTTCGCCAATCGGGACTTCGAGGGGCCGCCTGTCCTGGAGCGGGTCGAACCCGAGCTTCGGTTCGCCTCCACAGTGAATCCACCCGTGCCAGAATTCCGGAACAAGCCCTTCAGCGCACGCTGGGAGGGCTTCTTGGTCGCGCCTGAGACGGGCAACTACACAGTCGGAGCCTACGGTTTCAAAAGTTTCCGAATCGTGGTAGGTGGACAAGAAATCGTGCGAAGCAACGAACACCACAAACGCAAAGTGGTGTACGCTCCCGTGCGTCTTGAGGCCGGTCGCCCCGTACCTCTGCTGGTCGAGTTTCAAAGTGCTGACGCTAACACGCAGCACCGCGCAGATCTTCAGCTGGTGTGGTCTCGCCCGCAAATCACGCGCTTGCGTGAAGCACTGGAGCTGGCCGCCTGGGCCGACGTGGTGATCCTGGCCCTCGGGTTGTCGCCTCGTCTCGAGGGCGAAGAGATGCCGGTAGACCTCCCGGGCTTCCGAGGAGGTGACCGGACAGACATTGGGCTGCCTCGGGTCCAGGAGGAATTTTTGCAGCAAGTCGCGGAACGCTCTTCGCGTGTGGCGCTTGTGCTTTTCAACGGAAGTGCTCTGGCCGTGAATTGGGCCAGCGAGCACTTGCCAGCCATCCTGGAAGCGTGGTACCCGGGCGAAGCCGGCGGTAAGGCCGTGGTCAACGCACTGTTCGGCGACGTCAACCCGGCAGGTCGTCTGCCCGTCACGTTCTACCGGACTGTGGAGGACCTTCCACCCTTTGACGACTACCGAATGGAAAATCGGACCTACCGCTTCTACCGCGGTGACGTTTTGTACCCATTCGGTTTCGGTCTGAGCTACACACATTTTGCTTACGACAACCTGACCGTACCCGACGAAGTTCGTGCAGGAGATCCCGTTGCGGTGGCCGTGGAGGTCGAAAACGTTGGGGCCAGGGCTGGCGACGAAGTGGTTCAGCTCTACGTCTCGGCACTGGAAGCAACCGTGCGGGCACCCGTTCGTTCGCTCGTGGGTTACAAACGGGTTCACCTGCAGCCAGGCGAACGAATGCGCGTGTTTTTCACTTTGGAGCCCTGGCAGCTCGCTGTGTTCACGGACGACGGACGTCGCGTGTTGCAACCGGGCACGTTCCTTCTGAGCGTGGGCGGCAAGCAGCCCGGCTTTTCGGGGCATGCGGATGCCCGCACCACAGAGGTCCTCACCACCGAGTTCCGGGTTTCCGGGCAACCGATTGACGTGCAATTGCCGGCAACGTAGCAGGCGCTGTTCGCCGAACGGGTTGCTGCGCTTCGAGGGCGGCGCAACACCAAATCCTCGCCGTTTACCGGCCTGGTGAGCGACCCAACTGCTCGGGTTTACGGGTGAGCTCCGAGCAGTCAGTGTCCAGGGCACTTTGTGGTCACTCTCGTACAACCTGAACGGAATGTGGTCGATCTCAGCAGGGGAGAAACCCGTGTCCCAAGCAAAATCCCGCAAGACACCGTGGGGCCCTTTGGCCATTTCCGAGAAACAGACCGTACAGGTCAAATTGGGCGATCTGGTACTGTGGATGCGGAAAGAAGAGCCCGAGCTCCTGGTTGCCCATGCTTACGGCAACAATGCTCAGCCGGCCGAAACAGGCTGGACACGCCTTTGGGTGGAGGGAGCAGAACTTTACCTGGCGCCCGCGCTGCCCGATCTTCCTGTGGTGGTCCGAACGGAACACCCCTTTTGCCTTCCCCCTGACCACTCAGCGGACCTCACCGTCGTCCTCCCCCTCTGGGCTCAACTCAGGATCGACACTGCTCCCCTGCCTCTGCTCGATTTTCCGACCGTTCCGCTGTCCAAGAGCTGGTTCGGAACGTTCACTGACGGTGCACTCAGTTACTGGGTCTACTCCGACCTCTGGCGGGGCAACTCCTTACCCAATGTTTCACCTTGCGAGGGGCTGCTCGCGATCCACGTGAGTAACAACGCCCACGAAATGCTTCAGGTGGACCATTTCGCCATTCCCGCACCAAGCCTGTCGCTTTACAGCGACGGGGAGCGGTTTTGGCTCGAGTCGTTGACGTTCTCGTACCGGGGTCAGCGTCTACACACCCAGACCCGACGCCGGGCACGTGCGCCCCGGGCAGCCGGGCGTTCAACGGAAGTTGCCGCTGCCCGAGAATCGGCACCGCGCACGTTTGCTGGGCGCGTCTTCGGTCGGCGGGGCGAACTCCCCGGGATCGGCGTACGATTTCGCTGACACCCAGTCGTGTCAAGCTTCAAGTGAAGACGTCCACACGGTTGTAAGTGAAGGAGGGTGGCGATGAACAGCGCCAATCTCGCTGCAGGACAGATCCAGGCATTCCTTACCGGCCAGACGGTGTCATCGTTGCTACGGGCGCTGTTGTGGTTGGTGGCGGGGGTCCCTGCTTCGGTTCTTCTGAGCCGGTACGTGCGCAGACGGCTTCTTCTCAAGTACACGCAACATCAGGCACTTCTGGCCAGTCGAACCGTCTTGTACCTGAGTCTCGGTTTTGTGTTCGTGTCCGTTCTCGACGAGCTTGGGTTCAAACTTTCTCACCTGCTCGGGGCCGCGGGAATCATCGGCGTGGCGGTGGGCTTCGCCTCCCAGACAAGCATTTCCAACGTCATTAGCGGTCTCTTCTTGATCGCCGAGCGCAGTTTCGAGGTCGACGACGTGGTGAGCGTTAACGGAATCACAGGACAAGTGCTTTCCATCGACATGCTGTCCGTGAAAATCCGAACCTTCGACAACAAATTCGTACGGATCCCAAATGAGACCATCATCAAATCCGAGCTCACCAACATCACCCGCTTCCCGATTCGACGGCTGGAAATCGACGTAGGTGTGGCGTACAAGGAGGACATTGGCAGGGTCCGGGATGTACTCCTCGAGGTCGCCCAAAATGAACCCTTGTGCCTGAATGAACCGGAACCGATGGTGGTAATCAAAGGTTTCGGGAGTTCATCGATCGATTTGCAGTTGCTTGTTTGGGCAACAAAGGCCGACTACCTGACTGTGAAAAACGCGTTGACAGAAGCGATCAAACGCCGCTTTGACGAGCAAGGAATCGAAATCCCATTCCCGCACGTTTCACTTTACGCGGGGTCAGCCACAGACCCAATCCCGATCCGAATGGTCAGTTGAGGGATTCGTTTCCCGCTAAGACGAAATGGAAAGGCCTTTTCGAAAACGCTCCGCCCCGCGTGAGTTTGGACGCTGCTGTTGTAGACCCGCTTTGAAACAACCGTTGGAACGACTTGCCAATTCCGGACTCCTTCCGGTGGCAGCGAAATGCGGGATTCAATTCTGTGCAACCCCGAAGTACTTGATCGCATCTTCCCGTTGAACTTCCCGAGGAGGTGACGACTGATGAAGGCGATGATCCTGGAAAAGATCACAAACGTCCTAGAGAACAGGGAACCGCTGCGGCTGGTGGAACTCCCCGATCCTGTTCCCGGCAAAGGTGAGATTCTCATCCGGGTAAGTCGTTGCGGGGTTTGTCACACCGAGCTGGACGAAATCGAAGGGCGAACGCCCCCGCCAAGGCTGCCCGTGGTACTCGGACACCAGGTGGTGGGGCGCGTGGAAGCCTTGGGTCCTGGCGTCACGCTCCACAAGGTAGGAGACCGCGTCGGCGTCGCGTGGATTTTCTCTTCGTGCGGCCACTGCAAGTACTGCCAGGCTGGCGACGAGAATCTTTGCCCCGAGTTCAAAGCCACCGGTCGCGACGCAAACGGTGGTTACGCCGAGCTGATGACGGTTCCCGAACAATTCGCGTACAAGATTCCCGACGTGTTTACGGACTCCGAAGCAGCGCCACACCTGTGCGCCGGGGCCATCGGCTACCGATCCCTGCGCCTCACCAACTTGCGAGACGGCGACAACCTGGGCCTCACGGGATTCGGAGCCTCGGGTCACCTGGTGCTCAAAATGGTCCAGCACAAATTCCCGAACAGCAAGGTGTACGTCTTCGCCCGCAGCGCGAAAGAACGGGAGTTCGCGCTGGAGCTCGGTGCGGTGTGGGCTGGCGACACCGAGGACGAAGCTCCCGAAAAGCTGGACGCCATCATTGACACAACCCCCGTGTGGAAACCCGTGGTTGAGGCTCTGAAAAACCTGGCTCCGGGAGGCCGTTTGGTCATCAACGCCATCCGCAAAGAGAACGTGGACAAGGACTACCTCCTGCGCCTCGATTACCCGGAGCACCTCTGGATGGAAAAGGAGATCAAGAGCGTGGCAAACGTCGCTCGGCGCGACGTGATCGAATTCCTCGAGCTGGCAGCTTCGATCCCGATCAAGCCGGAAATCCAGGAGTACCCGCTGGAAGAGGCCAACCGTGCGCTGGTTGAGCTGAAAGAACGCAAAATCCGGGGCGCCAAGGTGCTTGTGATCGGCGACTGATCTTTTCTCGCACAAAGGAACGGGCTTGTCCGAGCTTGTTTCGAAGCCGCAAACTGCCCCGTGTCGGTTGCTTGCGGCAAATTCAAAAATCTCGTCGGACGCGGGATTCCGGCGTAGGCGTGGGTCCAGAGTTCGCCGCAGCAGCATTCTGGAACCCCGGTGGCGCTCGGAGCTGGAATTTCCGCGAGCAACCCGGTTACCGGACGTACAAATCTGACGACGGTGAGGCTTGCACCTGATGGCTCAATTTCTTTCTCCGGGCGAGGCCGCTCGTCTGGTCAGGAGTGGCGACACTCTGCTTCTGACCGGCTCAGGCGGCGGTGTGATGGACGCTGAATTCATCTACCGTGCCCTCGAAAAACGGTTTCTCGACACGGGCGAACCGCGGAATCTGACGCTGGTTCACATCACTGGAATCGGCGACGGCAAGGGTGGTGGCATCGACCATTTTGCGCACCAGGGCATGGTCAAGCGTGTGATCGGTGGCCACTGGGGCTGGTCCCGCAAAATGGCCGAGCTGGCACTGGCCAACAAGGTCGAAGCCTACAATCTCCCTCAAGGTGTGCTTTCCCTTCTGACCTGTGAAATCGCGGCGCACCGCGTTGGGCTTGTCACCCACGTGGGTCTGCACACGTTTGTCGACCCTCGTTTGCAAGGTGGCCGTCTGAACGAAGCCGCTCGGGAGTCCCTGGTCGAAGTGGTCCACCTCGGTGGGCAAGAGCGGCTTCTGTACCGAGCTTTTCCTGTGGATGTGGCCATCGTGCGCGGCACCACTGCGGACGAACGCGGCAACGTGTCCACCGAGTGGGAAGCTGTGGATCTGGATGTCCTGTCGGCGGCTCAGGCAGCGCGTAACAGCGGGGGATTGGTCATTGCGCAAGTAAAACGGGTCGCTCGGGCGGGTAGTCTGCACCCGCGCGCCGTGAAAATCCCCGGCAACCTGGTGGACGTGGTCGTGGTGGCGCCAGAACAGTGGCAAACCGTGGAAGGCGAGTACAATCCCGCTTTCTCAGGGGAGATCCGCGTGCCTGTGCAGGCAATCGAACCCCTGCCACACGGTGTGCGTAAGTTCGTGGCGCGGCGTGCGGCCTTTGAACTACGCCCGGGAGCCGTTGTGAATCTCGGTTTCGGCATCCCGGACGGCGTAGCCAACGTAGCAGCGGAGGAAGGCGTGTTCGATCGGGTTGTGTTCAGCGTCGAACAAGGGGTCATCGGTGGTGTACCGGCCAAGGGAGACATCTTCGGCGCCGGGACCAATCCCGACATGATCGTAGACGCGCCTTCCCAATTCAACTTTTACCACGGCGGCGGTCTGGATCTTGCCTTCCTGGGTGCCGCTCAAATTGATCAGCACGGCAACGTAAACGTGAGCAAATTCGGCGACACCATCGCCGGTTGTGGCGGTTTCATCGACATTTCACAGAACGCGAAGAAAGTCGTCTTTTGCGGCACCTTCACTGCTCGCGGACTCAGGGCTCTGGGTAAGAGCGGCCACCTGGAGATCGAGCGCGAAGGAACCGTGCGCAAGTTCGTCAAACGAGTAGAACAGATTACCTTCAGTGGCCGCTACGCTTTGGAACGTGGCCAGGAAGTTCTTTACGTCACCGAGCGCGCCGTGTTTCAGCTCACCCGGAACGGTCTGGAACTCGTGGAAATCGCGCCTGGAGTGGACCTGAAGCACGACGTTCTGGGGCAGATGGATTTCCGACCCGCCATTCGCGAGCCTCTGGCAGCCATGAACCCTCGCGTTTTTGACGAACCGGCGATGGGCTTGCGGCGACAGAGTCCGTGGCGTTGAACGTCCAGAGGTGTACGGCGGCTGCCTTAACTAGGATCAGAGGCGTGTCTTTCTCTGAACAGCGGGAACCTCCGGGGCCCCTCAAGGACGACGAGGTCGCAGTCAAGCGGCTTTTGCGACGACGACGCACGCCTACCTGGTTGAGACCCTTGTAGAACTTGCGGGCAAGGGCTACCGTGGGAACTCGACTGCATCTCAGATTCGTGCAGTGGCGAGCGGCCGCTTCACTGCCGTTCTACCTGATTGAAAGTGTTTCGGCACCATCTCGAGGGCCCCGCCTGTCTGAAGAACCGTGGAGGTCATGATGTCCGAAGAAATCGTGCTTTCGTGGTTGGGTCCCCACGTAGTCCAGTTGCAACTAAACCGGGCCAAGGAGCGAAACACGTTCACCTGGTTTCTGTTGGACGAGCTGGAAAGCAAACTCGAGCAGCTCGTGGCGACCGACGTTCGCGTACTCCTGATCACGGGTTCTGGGGACACCTTTTGCGCCGGCGCTGACCTCCACCTTATCCAGTCGTTCACCGAGGAAGACGCACGACGCTGGATTCGACGAGGCCACGAAGTCCTCCGGAAAGTGGAACGTTTCCCAGTGCCTGTCCTCGCCGTGTTGAACGGGCACGCCGTCGGCGGAGGCCTGGAGCTGGCCTGCGCTTGCGACTTGCGCCTTTCAGTACCCTGGAACAAGCTCGGCCTGCCGGAGACACGTCTCGGGATGATTCCCGGTTGGGGCGGCACGACGCGAACCCAGCGGTTGGTCGGGCCGGCGGAGGTGCGCCGGCTCGTGTACACCGCAGCGCTAATCTCCGGCGAAGAGGCCCTGCGGATTGGTCTCGTTGACGCTGTGTACCCGAGCGGCGACTTGCCGCACCGCGCCTTGGAGCTTGCACAACAAATCGCGGCCAACGCCCCCGTAGCCCTTCGTGAAGTCAAGCGCCTACTCAATCGGGAACCCAGCGACTTCGCGAGCGAAGTCGAGCAAGACGCGGAGGCCCTGGCCCGGTGTGTCCTGAGCGACGATCAAACGGAGGGCCTAAAGGCCTTCTTTGAGAAACGACAACCGGTGTTCCGAGGGCGATGATCCGAAGTCCGCGCTCCGCATTTCGAGAATCTGGACGTCCGGCGCTTTTCAGAAGATGGCCGCGGAGTCGACACGGCCGGAACGGGCTTGCTTTGTGAGGTGTTCTCGTCAAGGCCCTTTGCGCCGCCAGCGAGCGAGCAAAGCACGCCATTCCAGTTCCCAAGGCTCCCCTTCGGCTTCGCGTGAGAATCCTTGACCTGGCGTAACCAGAGTACCCTGCTACAAGTACGACTGAGGTCAGTCAAAGGTTTGCGCTTGGCGGAGGCCCAACTGCGGGGATCGGATCGATGGCACCCGAAGGAAATCAAAAAGATCGTTCGAGAAGTTCTCAAACAAGAACTTAATGCCTACTTAGCGCGCTACGCTGCTGCTCGTGAACAAGAGCTCAAGCGTCTCACCGTCCTTCAACACCTCACTCGCTTCGAGGAAGGGCTCCAGGCTCAACGCGAACCCACGGAGAAGCGTTTCGCCGCTGTCGACAAACGATTCGAAGGCACCAACCGGAGATTTGAAGCCATCAACCGCCGATTCCGTGTCGTCGACAAGCGACTCGAAGCTGTCGACCGGCGGTTTCCCCAACTGACCTGACTCATTCCCACGATTTTCGTGGCTCTGACCGCGCCTGTCACTGTTTTCCGGTTTCCCAGTTTGACGGCGAGCTGTGTTAGCCTCACAAAGAGCGGATCGGGGGCTCGAGGTACGCTCCACGATCGTCCGGAAGCACTCACGAACGTGCGCGTTTTCACCAGCACAAAGGGCCTGAAGCAGCCTGGTATCCTGATCCGATTTTGCAGCTTTACTCAACGAGCCCGAAGGCAAAGAAGAGACCGCACTTGCCACCAGTTACCCGCGATTGAGATTTCTCGCTTGAACGCGATCAAGTCCGCCCCGGGCAGCAAGAATCTCAGAGCTTGGCCCTCAATTTTCTCTTGACTGGGACGATTTTCTTTAGTAGCTTTGGCGCGTTGCTTGGAAATCCTCACTTTCTTTTAGCCACAAGGCAGAGGCGCAATTGGCTCCGATGAGGCAAATGCAGTACAACCCCTCGTACTGTAGCTTCCGCTTCATCCTCGAAGCGGGCAAAGCCTCTGTGCGCCCAATTCACACCTCCACTTTCTCCACCAAAGGTACCACCACGAAGAAGACCGGCACCGGTACGGGTACGGGAACTACCGGTAGTCTGGCCTTCCTCTTCCGCTAAGCTTTTCCCAAACAATCTCTGAATCTAACGAAGAGGTCGGCCAATGAGCTCAAGACTTCAGTGCATGCTTTGTACACGTACTTACCCCTGGGATAGCCCCCGTTCGCGTTGCGAGTGTGGTGGACTCCTCGACGTTGTGCACCCGGTCCAGGATCTGAAAGCGCGTGCCAAGCATTTCCTGGGAAGTAAACCGTTCTCCGCGGGTCCGGCCGGTCCTGGGATCCAAAGCGGGGTGTGGGCTTTTGCAGAATTTGTCTACCCCAAGCGCCCCAAACACCCCGTGAGTCGCGCAGAAGGGAACACCCCGCTACTCTCTCACCCCTCACTCTCCGCGTGGACCGGGGTAGACGCCTTCTGGGTAAAGCACGAAGGGGAAAACCCTACTGGATCGTTCAAAGACCGCGGCATGACCGTAGCTGTCACGCACGCAGTCGACACGGGCCAGCGGGCTCTGGCTTGCGCTTCGACCGGAAACACGGCAGCCTCGCTGGCGGCCTACGGAGCTCTCGCAGGCCTGCCCGTTCTGGTTTTCGTACCGGCAGGGAAAATTGCTCGAGGGAAACTTGCCCAGGCCGTGGCCTACGGAGCACACGTCATCCAGGTCAAGGGTGATTTTGACGCTTCCCTCGCGCTCGTGCAGAAAGTGTGCGAAGAGCTTGGTGTGGCCCTCCTGAACTCCATCAATCCCTACCGAATTGAAGGTCAAAAGAGCGCGGCCTTCGAAATTTCCCGGGACTTCAACTGGTCGCCGCCGGACTGGGTGGTACTACCGGCCGGCAATCTGGGAAACCTCAGCGCGTACGGAAAAGCCTTCCACGAGCTACATGAATTGGGGCTGATTTCCCGGATTCCTCGACTCGCAGGCATCCAGGCCACCGGAGCGAACCCCTTCTACCGCAGTTACCGCCAAGGTTTCTCAAAGCGCTACAGGGTTAAGGCCGAAACTCTGGCCACAGCCATTCGGATTGGCGATCCAGCCAGCTACGAACGGGCCGTGCGAGCGCTGAAGTGGACGAACGGCGTAGTAGCCGAAGTGACCGACGAGGAAATCCTGGCAGCCAAAGAGCGGGTAGACGGCAGCGGGATCGGTTGTGAACCTGCCTCTGCAGCGTCGGTTGCCGGCGTCCGGAAATTGCGCGCTGAGGGTGTCATCGCTGCGGACGATTCGGTAGTAGCCGTTTTGACGGGGCATTTGCTCAAGGATCCAGACATCGTCCTGAACCGCTGGCAGACCAGCGCGAACGCTTATCTTGACGCGACGGATGAAGACCTGGCGTTGCGAGCAGTTGAAGAACTGCTCAACCGTCAAGCAGGCGAGGTGCATCATGGCTGAACACATTACCGTTTTCGCACCGGCTACCGTGGCTAACCTCGGGCCTGGCTTTGACCACCTCGGCATGGCTGTGACTGGCCCAGGCGACAAAATACGCGCCGAAGTCGCCGCCGGGCAAGGCGTACGCCTGGCGTCGGTGGCGGGTCAGATTGCCGGACTGCCGGAACGATCGGAAGAAAATACCGCAACGCTCGCCGCAACCGAAGCACTCAGACTGCTCGGCCTGTCGAGAAAAGCAAATGTTGTCCTACACCTGGAGAAAGGACTCCCCGTTGGGAGCGGATTGGGTGGGAGCGCGGCAAGCGCTGTGGCGGCAGCTCTGGCAACCGTGCAGCTCTTTTCCCCCGGTGATCGAGAAATTGCTCTTCGAGCAGCTCTTTACGCAGAAGCTCAGGTCAGCGGTTACCACGCCGACAACGTCGTCCCTTGCCTGTTCGGAGGTCTGGTGCTCGTCCACGGCGATTCCCCGGAATTTGTACGGATCCCGACCCCTGAAGATCTTCGACTGGTGTTGGCAACCCCGAGACTTGCGGTGGCCACACGAAAAGCGCGCGAAGTTTTGCCGGAGTCAGTTGCTTTAAGCACGTCGTCCTCCAACTCAGCGCGACTTGGGGCCATGATTGCTGCGGCGTTTCAGGGTCGCACCGTCGCGTTCGCTCAGGCTGTCAGGGACGAAATCGTTGAGCCGGCGAGGGCCCCCTTGATTCCCGGATTCAGCGGCGTCAAGGAGGCTGCTCTCGAGGCCGGTGCCTTCGCGTGCTCGATCAGCGGAGCGGGACCGACGGTTTTTGCCATCGTGGACAGCGACGCTTCCGGAGAAACGGTTGGAAAAGCCATGACTGCAGCATTCGCACGAGCGGGCGTGGACGCAAACTATTTCGTTGCCCGTGTCGACACCGAAGGAGCCCGGATCATCACGCGCGGCTAAAAGAGGCGCATTCGCTGCCCAGCGAACGTTCGCGGTTCGGTGAGCCTCGCTCACGTCCAGAACAGGGTCAAATTGTGTGAGAGGACAACGCCCTTACGCGTGGCGTGCCCTCTTCACTTTTTCTCGAACGCTGCTACTCGACCGCCCGCACTCGCCTTTTCACACGGACCAGGGGCGAAACAGGTCCCTTAGGGTTCGCAGCTCTTCGTCTTCGCGAACAACGGCTGGGTAGTACTTGCCAAGCAACTCTCGCGTAGCCGTCGCCTGAAAAACGGCTGAGGCGCCCGATGCGAAGAACACCAGGAGCACGAACGTCGCAGCACCCGCCAGCCAATTCAACAGGTACAGCAGAAGAAGCCAGGCCGTGTAGATCTTGTTGTCCAGAACCAGCCCCAGGGCACTTCGGGCGATGTCCCGGGAAAAGCTGCCAACCCGGAATGCAAGCGGAAAGAGGTAGAAACTCCAAGCCAGGAAAAGCAACGAAAGCCACGCCGTTACGATCAGCATTCCCATCGAAAGGGCTGGCAGCCCCAGCTTGTTCTGCAAGTGAAACAGGATGTTTGAGGCGAGAACAACCGTACCGAACACGAAAAGCGCCGTAAGCTTCAGAGCCAAAACGTAGCCTTGCACGCCGTACCGAAAAAAACCACGCACGGACACGGGCTTGTAGTCGGCAATCTCGGTCGCCAGACCGAAAAGCCCTGCCACAGCGAAAGGCAAACCAATGACCGTGAAGACGAGCAGGAAAGAGAGAAAACTGAGAAGAACCAGTTTGCCAAGATGGTCGTAGACGTTCCAGAAAGTCTTCTTCAGCGCGGCACTCAGGGAAGGCAACGAGGAGAATTTTGCACCCTGCGAGGAGGTCGAGGACAAATCGCTCATGTTGACGTTCGTTGCTTCGGAAGTCGCCGTAGACGTTCCGTGACGGCTTTGGCCCAGCGATCCAAAGTTTCCAACCAGCTCAAAGCCTCGTCCATGCCGACACCACCTTCCGCGGATCGTTCTAAAATGTTCGAATCAATCTCGCGCCACAGCTGCGACAATTCAGGATCACGATGGATTGACTCCAGAACCGTGTCCACGTCCAGACCCTGCTGGCGCAGCTCGTCGATCAGAGCCTCGACACGGGCCAGCCGCTTCCGCAGAGCTTCTTCTAAAAGCTCATTCGAAACCCACGGCTCCGCGGATTTCGTTTTCCGTTTGTCGACCAGCGTTCCAGTCAGTGGACCTGCACCTCACCCAAAGTGTGTGGTTGCAAGGCGTAATTTCCTGACAGGTCTCAGCTTAACCCAATTTACTACTCGAAGGCAGCTTTGTCAAGCGTTACTTTAGGTGAGGGCCAGGCTTAGACGGCATTTTGCCACATCCTGGAACCAATGTACAAGAGCACGTAAGAAACATGCCGGTGGACACAAGGTCTCACGCACCCACCTGCAGCGCGCCGAACCGGAAGCAAGCACCATTCCGCCAGCAACGACGAGACAGTAAGTTGGCGCGTCCCTTTTGCACTCAGCTCATGGCTACGGCGGCAGCGATCGAGAGAAACTTGGTCTGGTCGCTGTCCGCGCGTGAAGGCAGAACAACAGGAACCCGCGCGCCCATCAAGATGCCGGCCGCCCGAGCTTTGGCCAAAATGGTCATCGTTTTGTAGAACGTGTTCCCAGCCTCGATGTCGGGCATGATCAAGATGTCTACTTCTCCCCCAACGGGCGATTTGATCCCTTTGACCTCGCACGACTCTTTGTCCAGCGCGTTGTCCACGGCGAGTGGTCCGTCTACGATCGCCTCACCCAGTTGACCTCGATCTGCCATCTTGGCGATTGCCGCAGCATCGACAGTGCAAGGCATGTGTTCGGGGTTCACCTTTTCCACTGCCGCCACAAGCGCCACTTTTGGCACCGTCACACCCAGTTTCTGGGCCCCTTCGATGGCATTACGCGTAATCTCGATCTTTTGGGAAAGGTCAGGACTGATGTTCATGGCAGCGTCCGACATGAAGATGGGCTTGGGGTAGGTCTCCACCTCAAAGATCGCCAGGTGTGAAAGGAGTCTGGGGCCCCGCAGACCCTTTTCCCTGTCCAGGATGCCGCGAAGAAACGTCGAGGTCGAACATTTTCCCTTCATCAAAAGGTCACCTTCCCCAGAACGCACGACCTCGATGGCCCTCAGAACAGCTTCACATTCCCCGCGCTGTGGCACGATCTCAAAATGGGCCAGGTCGACACCTGCCTTCTCGGCCTCGCGGCGGATGGCGTCCATCTCGCCAACCAGGATCCCCTCAGCGAGGCGGTGCCTGCGCGCGGTTTCCAAGGCCTGGAGCACGTGGGCCTCTTGGGCCATCGCTACAACGATCGTTTTGCGTCGCTCCCCCTGAACACGCTCAACCAGCCGATCAAACCAGCTCCCTTTGCTCTCCTGTTGGACTTGCTCAGTCATACTCCTTAGCCTCTTCTTCACCAGTTAGCACCCGGTACGCACCCAAAGCCAGTGCTTCCATTTCCTCCTCACCTGGGTACTCCAGCACGGGAGCAAGAAACTCCACCCGTTCTCGAATCCAACCCGTGAAGACCTTTGAATGGGCCACTCCACCGGTCAGCACAATCCCATCCACTTTGCCACCAACGACCGCAGCAAGCGCGCAAATTTCTTTGGCAACCTGGTACGCCATGCCTTCGTAGACCAAACGCCACGGCTGTTCCCCCGCCAGAGCCCGCTCCTCGACCTCCCTCATGTCGTTTGTACCAAGGTAAGCCACTACACCACCCTGGCCTTTGTTTTTCTTAAGCATCTCGGAACGGGTGTACTTGCCCGAGTAGCACAGACGAATCAAGTCGCCCACCGGCAGTGTTCCGGTCCGCTCCGGGGTGTACGGACCCTCACCGTCCAGACCGTTGTTCACATCCACGACACGTCCCTGCTTGTGGATGCCGACCGTGATTCCGCCACCCATGTGCGCCACAATCAGGGTCACGTCCGTGTATTTTTTGCCAAGTTGTTCTGCCGCCTTGCGGGCAACAGCCTTCTGGTTTAAAGCGTGGAAAATGCTCTTGCGCGGCAGCTCCGGTAAGCCGGAAAGCCTTGCGATGTTTTCGAGCTCATCGACCACTACCGGGTCCACGATGAACGCCGGCGCGCCGTGTTGTTGTCCGAGCTCGTAGGCAATGATCGCACCCAAGTTGCTCGCGTGTTCTCCGTAGCGCGCTTCGCGCAACTCCTCCACCATCTTTTCGCTCACCTTGTAGGTGCCACCTTCCAGAGGACGCAGGAGTCCTCCACGCCCAACAACAGCGTCAATCCGCTTGTCGCCAAAACCGTTTTGGGCCAGCTGTTCCTCAATCACACGGACGCGAAAATCCAGCTGATCGCTGATGTGCTCAAAGCGAGCGAGCTCATCAGTCGAGTGGTAGAGCGTTTTTGTGTACACCTCTTTGGGCCCTTCGAAAACCGACATTTTCGTCGAAGTCGAGCCCGGGTTGATGACCAAAATCAGCGGTTCCGTGCCCATTGTTCCCCTTTCTTGCTGAATCCAATTCAATTAAAAAAGCCGCATCCCGATTCGTCGAGATGCGGCTTAGCCACATACCAGATACAAAATGCTAATTCGGATGCCAAACCTCGGTAACAAGAGCAACTCCC
>CAZXXS010000039.1:0-7325 GCA_964644845.1 uncultured Cytophagia bacterium
GAGGCCTTTGACGGTGACTGGGCCGTTCGCAACCGGGTGAATGGGACTCATGCGGAGCTGGACAGCTCCCGCGGCGGCAAGATGGTGCACTTCCCGTTCGTGCACAGCTTTTACCAGCTGGTCCCACCGGAGAAGTACTTCGACGCACACCCTGAGTATTTTGCCCTGGTCAACGGCAAGCGACGTCGCGAAAATGCGCAGCTTTGTCTTACCAATCCTGAAGTGTTGCGCATCGCTACCCGGCAGGTCTACCGCTGGATCGAAGAAAATCCTGAAGTCCGGGTGGTCTCCGTGTCCCAAAACGACTACGCGGGGTTCTGCGAGTGTGAACGGTGCGCGGAGGTGAACCAAGCGGAAGGCAGCCCGGCCGGGTCACTGCTGCGTTTTGTGAACGCGATTGCCGACAGTGTGGCCAAGCGCTACCCGGGGGTGATGATCGAGACCCTGGCTTACACCTGGTCCGAAAAGCCGCCCCGGAATTTGAAAGCCAGGCCGAACGTGATCGTCCGTCTTTGCCACATGTCGCCGGCCTGTAACGTGCACTCGCTCTACCGGGGGTGTGCGGAAAATCGCGTTTACCTCCAGCACCTGAACGAATGGCCCAAGCACGCCGAGCACATCTGGGTGTGGGAGTACACGACGGACTTCAAGGCCTATCTCATGCCCTTTCCCAATTTGGATGCGGTGCTCCGCGACCCGAAGTTCTACCACGAGCACGGCGTGACCGGGTTGTTCTACGAAGGGAGCTACCCGCCGGGCGGCGGCGGAGAAATGGCTGAGCTGCGCGCCTGGGTACTGGCGAAGCTGATGTGGAATCCGAATCGGGACGGAAAGAAACTCGTTCGGGAATTCGTTCGGGGTGTGTACGGACCGGCAGCGCGGTACGTGCTGGCCTACCTGGACTTAATCCACGGTCAGCTGGAGCGCACGGGACTGCACCTTCACTTGTTCGCAGAGCCAGAACCAAAACTCTTTCCTCCTGAATTGCTCGTTCGGGCGGACAACCTGTTTGAGAGAGCAAGACGTGCTGCGGCTGGAGATTCGGCTCTTCTGGCTCGTGTTGAGTTGGCGTGGTTACCGGTGCTGTACACCCGGCTCGAAATGGCGAGGCGAGGTTACCCAGGCTATGCGGCAGGACCGGCGTTCGAGCGGGCCGCAGCCGAATTCGTCCGGATTGCCAGGCAGCACGGGATCCAACAAATTCGGGAAGGCAAGGAGTCCGCCAAGATTGATCATTTCATCGAAACCCTACGCTTCGTCGGCCATCCGATGCGGAGGTGCTGGGTAACGGGTCCCTTCGAGATTTCGCAGTGGCCGGGCATCCCCGTTGCGTTTGCGCCGGAGTCGGGATTTGACAGCACGGCCGTTTACGCTGGGATTGGCGGACAGGCGGTTCGCTGGCGGAAGTGGAAAGCCGTGCAGTCTTCGTACGTGGATTTTGTCGATCTTTTCGAACCGGACACCCTTGGCGTGGCGTACGCATTTGCGTACCTGTGGTCGCCTGCCGACACGCTTGCCCGCTTCGGGACCGGCAGCAACGACGGCGTACGAGTGTGGGTAAACGGTGCGGTTGTTCACGAGAACGTCGTTCGGCGGGTGGCTACGCCAAATGAAGACACCTTCGAAGCCAAATTGCACAGGGGCTGGAATGAGATTCTGGTGAAAGTGGATCAGGCAGGGCGATCTTGGGGTCTGTACCTGAACGTGGATGACCGGGACAATGTGTTCCGGTGGGATTGGGAGGGGGCAGCGAGGCCGTAAGTACTGATCAGCCCTCCCGCGCCTCAGCCCGGGAACCGATGTGTTTTTCTGCAAGCGAACCGCGACCGATCCTGGCTTGTCCTGCAAAGCAGTTCTCGCCACCGGACTTCTGTCCTGCGTGGAGAAGTACGGAGTGCGCGTGGCGTCCAGCTGTAAGAAGAACCTGCCTCGCGAACATGCTCTTTGGTTGCTTTCTCTGCTACGGCATTCGGGGTTCGAAGGGGGAAAGCGGCGTCGCTTTTCCGGGCGGGATGATTGCACTGCCGGTGAGCAAAACGGCCAGCAAGTGCCGAAGACGGAGATTTGGCCTTGCTACAGTGGACAGTGTGTCTCAGGTACGGGTGCCTGGTGTGGTGGGTTGCTGCCGGGAGCGAGTGGGACCAACAGGTGTACGGGCGGCTGACAAACGGGGAGTTGGGCAGCGCTCAGGGGATTTGACCGTGCGGCCACGTGGTGGACGACGCTGAGACTGCGCCGAGGAACGGATCGTTGGACTGAGAGAGCTGTGAGCCCGTACGTCGCGATCCCGTCTTCTGTGGAGGCGTCTTTCCGGAATCTGGTGCGGAAATCGGATGGACAAGAGTACGGCAGCGAGAATTTCGAACTCAGACAACAACGCAGCGGAGCCGAGATGAAGGTAGCAGGAAAGATTTTGCCGTTACTTTTCGTGGTTGTGTTCAGCGGTGAGCTTTTCGGTACAACGGCCGTAGTGGTCCGTGGCAGGTTGTCGTCGCCGCCTGGGTTTGCACTTGACGACTTGCGCCAGGCGCTGAAGGCGAAAGAAATCCCTTTCGCGCTTCTGGACGAGCGGAGAGCGACGGGCCGCGGGTACGTGATCGAGATCGTTGCTCCTGCCGAGGGGACGAAGCGCTTTTGGGCGAAGCCGGAGTCCTACCGAATTTCCGTGCAAGGCCGAAGGGCAGTGGTAACCGGTTCAGACGCTGTGGGTCTGATGTACGGCATTTTCGCGCTTGCGGAGCAGATCCGGTTGGCGCCGGGGAGGGGTGAAGCTGTCCTGTCGCGCCTGCGCGGGGCTTTTGGCGAACCAGCACTGCAAATTCGGGCTGACAATCCGTTCCTCACCGTGGAAGGCGAGACGGGGATTTCGGACTGGTTTTACGACGAACAGTACTGGCAGACGTACTTCTCCATGCTGGCGCGGAACCGGTACAACCTGTGCGACATCCACGCCATGTACCGTTACCCGCAAACAAATTTCCCGAACTTGCTCCCTTTTTTCATCAAGAAGCCGGACATGCCTGAGGCTTCTTGGCCGAGCGAGGACCAGGAACGCAACCTGGCCATGCTGAAGCGAATCGTGGACATCGCCGAGGCACACGGTGTGCACGTGGCCTTGATGAACTACTCGGCCGATCTGCCCGGCGTGAACATGGGCGATGAGGACAAGATGACCGAGTACATCAGCTGGGCCATTGCCGAGCTGTTGCGTCGTGTGCCCAAACTGTGGATGTTTGGTTTTCGCATTGGCGAATCCGGCAAAAGCGCAGATTTTTTCGAGAAGGCCTACATCGATGGGGTCGTGAGGTCGGGACGAAAGGACATTCGCCTGTACACACGGCACTGGCTGGCCGACTTTCGCAGCTTGTCCAAGATCGGCATGAAGTATCCAGGCAATTTCTTTCTGGAAATCAAGTACAACGGCGAGCATTTAGGTGCTCCTTACCACGCTCTGACGGCTTTCGAAAAGGCCGAACTCTACCCTGACATCTGGCGCGACAACTCCTACGGCGAGTTTCTGAACTACCCGCGCTACTGGCACATCATCTGGCAGATCCGGGCCAACGGCACACACCGGCTCTTCCCGTGGAACGACGTTGAGTTTGCACGACGCACCGTGCGCACCTGTACCTTCGGCAAAGCTGTGGGCTTCACGATGGAGCCCATCACCGCCTATTTTCGGCAGGAACCCGATCGGGTGTTCAAAAATCCGGCCGAAGCGGACTACATCCGGTACATGCCGGAGCGGTACTGGTCCTGGTACCTTATCTGGGGACGCCTGGGCTACGATCCCAACACGCCGGACAGCGTTTTCGTGAAAACCTTTGCCGAGCACTATGGAAGCGAGGCAGGACCGAAGATCTACCGGTTGACAACGCTGGCCAGCCGGGTGGTGCCGCTGATCTTTCGACACCACGCGCACGGACCGGACCACCGTTTGATGGCCCCGGAGTTCGAGACGGGAAACGCGATCGTTGTCTCCTACCATCGGAACGACAGGGTGTACAACATCGACGATTTCGCCAGGTCGCCGGTCCTTGACCGACATGTTTACCTGAACTGCGTGGACTTCGTGCACGCCTACCTGACGGATCGCGTTCGAGGCAAAATCACACCTCTGGACGCGGCGCGGGAGTTCGACGCGTTGGCGGACAGCATCTTCGGACAGCTTGAGGGCATCGAGCCAACGCGCTCACGGAAAGAATGGCGCCACATTAGAACGGATGTACGGGCCTTAGGGTGGCTGGCCCGTTACTACGCTGCCAAAGACAGGGCCGCTGTGGCTTTGCAGTTTTACTACGCCACCGGGGATGCCTCGCAGCTCGTTGTGGCAGAAAGCCAGGTGTTGAAGGCTACGGACTACTGGAAAAAGCTCGCCATGACGGCCGAAGCGCAGTACAGACCCATTTACGATCCTCTGCGCACGGGCAAAGCATTTACCTGGAGCAGTCAGCTGAAGGACTTGGAGGCGGATTTGAAGCGGGTGCGAGAAGTTATGACCCGGGCAGCACGGGTCGACCCTCCCAGGGTGGGGCACGTGCCCATTTACCGAACGCAACCGAATGCAGATCTTCGGCTCGTTCTGGGTGCAACCGTAGGGCCGAGCGCTCAGGTCACACTGACGTACGCTGTGGGCGGTGCGCAAGAGCGGATTCTGCCCTGCAAGCGCTCGGGTAGGTGGACCTGGACGGCTTGCATCCCGGGCAGAGAGCTGCGGGAAGGGGAAGACGTTTTCTACCGTTTCACCGTCGAGGAAGACGGCTGGAAAAGAACCCTACCCGATTCGAGCGCGACGCCCTTTCACACCGTTGTCACTTGCGACGATGAGGGACCCCGTGTCGCCTGGAACGAGGCGGGGATCCTTGTAAAGCGCGATCAAGGATCCGTGCACGTGGAAGCGACGGTCGTGGACAGCGCGGGTGTGGACAGCGTTTGGGTTGCCTGGAAACCGCTGCCAGGGACGGTGGAGTGGCAAAAGCCGATTCCCATGCAACGGGGATTCGAGAGTGACACATTCTGCGCGGACGTTCCGCTGACGTACGAGGGGGTTCTTTACTCCGTGATCGCCAGGGATCGCTACGGCAACGTGACGCGGTTTCCGGACGCGCGTTTGCAGACCCCGTACAGGGCGGTGGAGCCCTGGGATCGTGGTTTGCCACCGGACATGCGCATCGCTTCGCCGGGCAAGGTTGAGCATGTGGCTGTGCGCACGGTGGAGTGGTCGGAAATCTCGAAAATGGGCCGACCCGGCCGCTTCTACGAGTACGAAGGGCCGGGTCGAGTGCGTTTCGAATTTCGGGTGAGCAAGTTTTCGGACTACCGGCTGACGATTGGGAAGGTCATCAGCAGGGACTACGGGACCGCCGAAGTGCTGGTTGACAGTCAGTCCGTCGGGGACCTGGTGTGTGCCCAGGATGTAGCCTCGATCCTGCCTGCTTTCCAGGATTTTACCGTGCGAAGACTGGCAGCTGGACGCCACACCCTGACGTTGCAGCTGAAGGGCGACGGCAGGATCGGTCTCGAGGGTTACAAGTTTGTGGACCAGCCGGCGCAAATTGGAGTGTTCGTCATCTCTCGCTCTTTTCCGGGCTACCCCGGGAAAGAGGGCGAAAAGATGTACCCGGTTGGGCGCACAGACCTGCAGTGGAGGGTGGCGGAGGTCGGTGCCCGCGGGATTGTGCGTCTGGACAAACAGCTGGACCCGCATGAAAATTGCCACGCCTACGCGGCTACCGTCATTGTCTGCGACAGAGCAATCGACACTCAGCTTCGCATCGGCCACAACGACGGTGTGTACGTTTGGTTGAATGGGGAAGTGGTTTACGCGTACCCTGGCAAACACGCATTTCAGTACAACATGGCTGCAGTGCCGATCCGACTGAGAAAAGGCAAGAACCTGCTGGTGCTGCTGGTGATGCAGGCTGGGCGGAACTGGTTGTTCAACGTGAATCTGGACACGTACGATTTTCGGACGGAGCTGCCGAAATGGTGACGTGGGGGCGGCAGCAGGATCTGGCGGCCTTGTGAGGCTGCTGGAAAATCGCTTTTGAATGTTGAGCAAAGTGAGAGGGCGACGGTGGACTTCGACATTCACAAACTGGACGCGCTCGATGCGGATCGGTGGGACAGGCAGCTGGACCGAACCTTCGAGCGTTACAAAGAGACGCTGTTGAAGCTCTTCTCGGAATCTCGGGAGGGTAAAGCTTACCTCAAATCGTTCCCGGATGGACTGTTCTGGGTGGATGCCTTTGTGCATTTCGGTTACGCGTACCTGGGAGTGCCGCTTACGAAAATGCGCGTCTCCGATGTGGAGGAGGTGGTTCTGGGAATGTTCCCGCGCAAGGTGGCGGTGGATGTCGCCGAAGCAGAGAGGGAGGCTATTCCGGGACTTGTTGCCTTTTGGGAGTACCTGAAGCGGGAATACAACCTACCTGCGGCGGACAAGATCCTGGATCGGCTGCGCAACATCAAACGCGAATTCAAAGAGGCGATGGAAGACACATCGCTCTTTGGACCCGCCAAATCGCTGTTCGCGTTGGGCGAGGAAGCTGGCTTTGACATGACGGACCAGGACGAGCTGCAAAGGTTCATCGAGGCCTTCAATCTGTTCCAGATGCTGGATCAGGAGGAGAAAGGAAAAGGCTCGGGCAATCGGCCGAGGAGAAAGCGGAAATCCACAAAAGCGAGGAAGAAGCGGAAAAAGTAGCCCTGGGTTCAGGACAGAGAACACTGGCAGGTGAGTTGGGTGAATGCTGAGAGGGGGGAAAGTGCCGGACCTGTTTCGTTGGACCCGTGAAGCATTCTTTGGAGACTAAAGCCGGGTTGGCACTGATCAGAGCGAGAGGCATGAGCTTTTGGACCGCGCAACTCTGACCTGGCATTTGGCAGGTCGCTTGACAGGTACGCGGTAGTGCCGTGGAGATGCAGATTAACCAGTTGACAGTCTGGGTTTCGAACGGAGAAGCTCCAATTATCCTGTGTCCGGGGATGCTCTACCGCCCCAAGATCAACGGGGTCTTGGAACCGCGTTGGGTGGTGAGAACGCAAGCGGGGATGGTGCTCAGAATGTGAATTGGGGAGGCTCCAGTGATGAAAGCGAACACGGTCTGGCTGAGTTGCCAGGCAACCGAGGGGATGTTTCCAGAGGAAGCGGCGGTTCTTTTGGACACGTAGAGTGGACCGGTCAACTTTTTCGCACCGAAGGCGATTCTTCGCGGCAGCTTCGGGGACAACGGGATGTACGCCGACGCAGAAATCAGGGTCTACAAGCTCGGCGAGGACGAGGATGGAGCCGTTGTTATCTTGCCGCAACCACCCATCGATGG
>CAZXXS010000040.1:0-20658 GCA_964644845.1 uncultured Cytophagia bacterium
GAGGTGGACAGGGTAGTAAACAGACTCCCAGAGCGGGACAAGCAAAGGGGCGGGTCGGGAGTGCGATTCGCCCACCGATGAGACTGAGCTGGCGCGCTTGAGGGCGCAAGAAGCTGAGGATTTTGAACGATTCCCGGAGAACCGGGCCTTTTGGACCCAAGCGCTTTTCCGTGGGGCTGCGGAGAACCCGAAACCCCTTGGCCCGTTGAACGACAGCCAGACGTGTTCCCGGCTTGTCTGTGCCAGGTCCGGGTGGCTCGGCTTGCTTTGTGCTGATTCGGAATGGGATGGTGGACGTCGTTCAGCCTGGAGGCATGTGCACTTCGTCACGTGACACGAGCAGCATTTCCGGAAACTTCTTGGCTTAGGTGTCGTCTAACTGCCGAAGGACGAGAAAAGACGGGGCAGAATTGAGGATCAGGTCGGTGAGGTGACGAATGTCTGCGACGGCAACGGGTGTACTTGAGGTGGAGGAAGTTTCCGGGGTGCCTGTGGTGCGAGTGGGGCCGCGGCGTTTGTTTCTGGAAGCCGCCGAGGCCTTTCGTGAAGAGCTTTTGCAAATCGCACGGGAAAGCGCATCAAGTGTCGTGGTCGATTTGACTAACGTGAATGTGATGAACAGTTCTGCTCTCGGAGCGTTGATTCTGGCTTCGGACACGCTTCGGAAACGCGGCATGGAACTGGTTGTGGCCAACCCCGGTCCTGTTCTGCGGCAGGTTCTCTCGCGCACCAAGCTCGACACCATTCTAACTGTTGCTCCTTCCGTGGAGGAAGCCCTTGCCCTCGTTTCGCGAGGGGCGGACGCTGAACCTTCTTCGACGCATCCGTAAGTTTTCGCCTGCCGGGACCCGCTGGTTCTGACCCCGACTTCTCTCCTGCCGAGCTGTTTTTTTCTGGACTGCGCGTTTTTTTCACGGTTCCGGACCTTTCTGGGAAACGCCGCTTTTTGTCTTGACATGACCAGTCTCTCCCCAGTGGCGTGGGGCGCTGAGGGATCCCCCGGCTGTTGCCGGGTGTCTCGCCGTTTTGCTTCGGTGTGTTCAGCCCGTGTCGCTCTGCCTGTTCCATCCCAGTCCTGGCGCGAGGACCCTCCCCGCCGCGGCTCACCTTTGGACGCGTAACAACCGATCCCGCTGAAAACGGCAGGATTTTCTTAACGTTGGCATGCGGACTCGCAACAACCGTCTGTTGGTTTTTGGCCGGGTTGCTACTGACCGCTCAGACAGCCGGCGGTTTTGGGGATTCCCCTCGACACGATCCGTTTCTTGAGTGAAGCTCAGGGCTTGTGGAAGGTAGAGCAGCGCGCTCCGCGCGGGAACGCGGTACGCGGAGTGGCCGTTGTAGGCGCTGAAACGCCCGCCAGAAAAATGAAAGAAAGCGAGAGGCATTTCCCGGAAGGGGCGAGAGTGCGAGGGTACTGGGCGAACCGCTGCGGAAAGCGACTTAGTGTGTGAAGGGAAGGTACAAAGAAGCCCCGTTAGGGCGTGGGAAGCAAAGAACCGTCTTTCGCACGGTGGGTGCCGCCTGGGCGCTTTTTGCTTCCACTATCCCGCAAGGCGGGATGAGGCATGCAATACACGTCCAGAGCTGAGCTCCCTTTTGATAGGTGTTGGCTCTTTCGCTTAGGCCACGCCTCCTCAACGGGGCACCTTCTATTTAGGAAAAATCGGCGAGAAAATCAAGAACAAAAGTCGAAAATGCGAATTTCTGCTTACGACCTGCGTTGCAAGTTTGTTTTGTGGCGGAGGCACCGCTGAAAAAACGTACGGTCGGGTCCGGCAGGAGAGGCGTTTCGGGGTGTGCTACGGAAGCCGACTCTGCCGTAGTGTGGAAATTCCTGACCGCGCTACCCATTGAAATTGTTTGATTTTTGGCGCAGAATGGCTAAATTCGCACTCAAGCTGGAGGCAGCATGTCACTGGTGCGAAGCATCACACTGGGCCAGTACGTCCACCGGAATTCCTTCGTTCACGGTCTTGACCCGCGAACCAAAATTCTGGTCTCTTTGGGCACGATGGCTGGCCTGATGGCCACGCGGGAGTGGCGTCTGCTTCTGCTGTACACCCTGTTCTTTGCCTTAGCTGTGCATTTCTCGCGCTTACCGACCGGGTTGGCAACGCGGAACTTGCGGCCTTTCGCCTGGCTAATCGGTCTCACCGTGTTCGCGCAGGCTGTATTCACAAGCGGGGCGATTGTGTGGCACGTTCCCGTGCTTGGACTGAACGTGACCCGCGAGGGCCTCGTCCTTGGCTTCGTCTACGGAGGCAGGCTGGCGCTCCTGGTCGTTTTCGCGGCCCTGCTGACGCTCACAACATCACCGATGGAAATCGCCGATGCTTTGGACTGGTTTCTGCGTCCGTTGACGAGGCTGCGTTTGCCTGCGCACGATTTGGTCATGATGCTGACGCTCTCTCTTCGGTTTGTACCCACGTTGATTGAGGAGGCTGACCGAATTCGGAAAGCCCAGGTGTCCAGGGGGGCCAGGTTGACTGGAAACCTGAAAGAGCGAATCCAGGGAATCTTGCCGCTTGTGGTACCGCTTTTCCTCTCGGCGTTTCGAAAAGCGGACGACCTGGCTTTGGCGATGGAGGCGAGATGCTACCACGGGGGCGCTGGACGCACCTCGTACAAACGCCTGGCATTCCGGTGGTCTGATTACACGGTTCTCGCCGGAACAGGGATGTTGTTTGTTCTGGCCGTATTCAGCTGAGAGCTGCAGATGCGGACCATCCGGCTGACGCTCGAGTACGACGGGACGAATTTCTCAGGCTGGCAGATCCAGAAAGCGGGTCGCACGGTGCAGGGGGAACTGGAGCGGGTCCTCTCTGGCATGTTGAAACACCCGATTCGCGTGGTGGGCGCTGGCCGAACGGATGCCGGTGTTCACGCACTGGGTCAGGTGGCGCATTTTCGAACGGAACATCCAATCCCCGTCGAGGGTTTGCAGCGGGGGCTCAATGCGCTTCTTCCGGACGACGTGATTGTTCGGGAGGCAAAAGAGGCGGCGTTGGATTTTCACGCCCGTTTCAGCGCCAAGAGGCGCTCTTACAGGTACGTGATCACGCGGCGCCGGCGGGCGATCGGGCGTCAGTACGCCTATTTTTGGGAAGATCCCCTTGACCTCGAGGCCATGCGCGACGCAGCAGCTCGTGTTTTGGGCGAGCACGACTTCCGCGCTTTTTGCCACGCGGGTGCGGAAGTAAACCATCACCGTTGCGAGGTGTCGCGTGCGGTGTGGCTTGAGGAAGGCGAGGAGCTGCGCTTCGAGATCACTGCAAACCGTTTTTTGCACAACATGGTGCGAATCCTCGTCGGCACCATGCTGGACATTGGTCGCGGCAAATCCGGGCCGGAGTGGATGGACGCACTGCTTCGGTCTGGCGATCGGACCCGCGCCGGCTGGACTGTACCCCCGCACGGTTTGTTTCTGGTCGGGGTCGAGTACTGAGGAAAGGCTGGCGTACGGGGAGGTGAAAAGAACGTTGCTTGCCGTCCAAGGCTAACACAGCAGCCAGGACGGTTTCTGTTGTGGTCTGGTGGTGGGTGCGCTGTGGTTGTTGGGGATCTTGCTTCTTGCGGACAGGTCACAAACAGAAGAGAGGGAAGCTGCGGTACGCTGACTCGCAAATGTCTGATCCTACTCAGTGTGGGGCCGCGCGAAGTGAGAATTCATGCGGAGCAAGGGAGGACAGAGAATGAAATTCTTCATCGATACGGCGAACCTGGACGAAATTCGCAAAGCGAACAGTCTCGGGATCCTGGACGGGGTGACGACAAACCCGACCCTTATTTCGCGCGAGGAAGGGGATCCAACGGAGATCTTAAAGGCAATTTGTCACGAGGTCAACGGCCCGGTGAGCGCCGAGGTTGTCAGTCTGGACGCCGAAGGGATGATCCGTGAAGGCAGGGGATTGGCCAAGATTGCCGACAACATCGTCATCAAGATCCCGATCACAGAAGAGGGGTTGAAAGCTGTTCGCGGGCTCGAATCGGAAGGGATTCACACCAACGTGACGCTGGTTTTCAGCTCGATGCAGGCTTTGCTTGCGGCCAAGGCGGGTGCTACATTTGTGAGTGCCTTCGTGGGGCGCTTGGATGACGTTAGCCACGTGGGCATGGAAACCGTGCGTCAGGTGTCGGAGATTTTCGACATTTACGGCTACGACACGCAGATCATTGTGGCGAGTATCCGGAATCCCCTGCACGTAGTTGAAGCTGCCTTGGCAGGTGCCGACATTGCGACGATTCCGTTCAAGGTGATTTCGCAACTGGTCAAACACCCGCTCACGGACGTCGGCATCAAGCGTTTCCTGGACGACTGGAAGAAGGTCCTTGAACGCGCGAAGAAGTAGAGGATTGAGCGTTGGTTCGAGCCCGCTTGAGGAAGCAAACCCGCGCAGGCAACGGGGGAGTCTTCGGGAGGGCGGAAGCTTTTTGGGAAACGTAGTCAACCCCCGTCCGCAGACTCTGCCGCGGCTTGAACCGCGGTGGAGATTTGGCCTGGAACTCTGGCTGTGTACGAGCGAAGACGAGGCAGGTGATCACTGTGTTGAGAACGCTGGGGAAGGGTGTTCTGGTAACGGTTCTGATCTTGGGGGCTTACGTTGTTGGGCGTTTCTACTCGCCGGAGTTTGGACCGACGAGTGTTGCCGGTACAGGAAGTACGATTGAGACCAGCGCAGCTTCGACTGCTGCTCCAGTACCAGCGGGCTCGCCGAGTAGCGTTGCTGACTCGCGACGGAATGCGATCACGCGTGCGGTCGCGAGAGTGAGTCCGGCCGTGGTAGGCATCAATGTTACGCAAATTCGAGAGGTCACGCCCTGGAACCCGTTTTTCGATGACCCATTTTTCCGGCCTTTCTTGCCTCGTTACCAGCAGCTTGTGAAATCGTTGGGTTCGGGTTTCATCATTTCGAAGGACGGCTACATCGTCACAAATGAGCACGTGGTGCACAACGCCGCTGAAGTTGTGGTAACACTCCCGGGCGGCGAGCGCCACGCCGCCACCATCGTGGGCGCGGACTACGTGACAGACATCGCTCTCTTGAAGATCGACGTAAATCACGACCTGCCGTTCGCTGAACTCGGTAACTCAGACGACATCATCATCGGTGAGTGGGTCATCGCTCTGGGTAACCCGTTTGGTCTGTTCGAAATCAATGCCGAACCCATCGTCACTGTTGGGGTGGTCAGTGCTGTGAACCAGGATTTCGGGCGGCAGGTGAGCGACCGCGTTTACCAGGACATGATCCAGACGGATGCCGCGGTGAACGGTGGTAACAGCGGTGGTCCTCTTGTGAACAGCCTGGGCGAAGTCATCGGCGTGAACACCTGGATCATTTCTGGCAGCCAGAGCAGCACAGCCAACATCGGCCTCAATTTCGCAATTCCGATCAACCGGGTGAAGCGAATCGTGCGGGATCTCAAGCAGTACGGGGCTGTGAACCGCCGATTCTGGACAGGGCTTGAGGTGGACAATCTCAATCCACTGGTGGCGCGTTTTTTGGGCATCAGACGGACTGACGGTGTGATTGTGACCGACGTGCAGAAAAACAGCCCTGCCGAGCGTGCCGGAATCAAGGCCGGTGATGTCATCACAGCCATCAACGGGCAACCCATTCACAACACCGACGACATCTGGTCGGTCATCGAAAATGAGGACGCCAAAGCAGGCGACATTCTGAAGCTGAAGATCTACCGGAACGGCAGAACGCTTACGGCGAATCTCCGGCTCGAAGAGCCTCCGACCCGCTAACACAGCAGAACGGAGACACTGAACGTGATTCCTCGCTACACGCGCCCCGAGATGGGGCAGCTCTGGAGCGACGAAACCAAATTTCAGACCTGGCTCGAGGTGGAAATCCTTGCTTGCGAGGCCTGGAGCGAGTTGGGCGAGATCCCTCGAGAAGCGGTCGACGAGATCAAGCGCAAAGCCCGTTTCGACGTCCAGCGTATTTTGGAGATCGAGGCAGAGGTCCACCACGATGTCATCGCGTTCCTGACGAATGTGGCTGAGAACGTGGGACCTGCGTCTCGCTACGTGCACTACGGGATGACGTCGTCAGACCTGCTGGACACAAGTCTGGCGGTGCTGCTGCGCCGGGCCGGGAAAATGCTGTACAAAGGCCTCGTGCAGTTGCGGAAGGCTGTCGGCCGAAGAGCCCTGGAGCACAAAAATACCCTGTGCGTTGCCCGGACGCACGGCGTGCACTCGGAACCGATCACGTTTGGCTGGAAACTGGCTGTCTGGTACGACGAACTGCGGCGGCATCTGGAGCGTCTGGAGCGGGCCATCGACACCGTCTCGGTGGGAAAAATCTCAGGTGCTGTGGGCACCTGGGCGTATGTGGATCCATTCGTCGAAAAGTACGTGTGCGAGAAACTCGGTCTGAAGCCTGCGCCAGCGTCTACGCAGGTCGTACAACGCGACAGACACGCAGAGTTTCTTTCCACGCTCGCGCTGATCGGCAACTCGCTGGAGAAGTTCGCGGTGGAGATCCGTCATCTGCAGCGCACGGAGGTGCTGGAGGTGGAGGAGCCGTTTGGGAAGAAGCAAAAGGGTTCTTCCGCCATGCCCCACAAGAAGAACCCGATTACCTGCGAGCGGATTGCCGGGCAGGCACGTGTGCTGCGAGCCAACGCTTTGGCGGCCATGGAGAATGTGGCGCTTTGGCATGAGCGCGACATCTCGCACTCCTCGGTGGAAAGGGTAATCATCCCGGACAGCACCATTTTGCTGGACTACATGTTAGCGACGTTCACAAAGGTTGTCGACGGTTTGGTTGTCTACCCTGAGCGCATGCGACGGAATCTGGACCTGACCGGAGGATTGATTTATTCTCAAGCTGTGCTTCTCTTGCTTGCCAAGAAAGGGTTGACCCGTGAAGAGGCGTACAGCCTGGTTCAGGGCCTGGCGATGAAGGCTCGGGAGACGGGCAGGAAGTTCCGCGAAATGATTGAAGAAGACCCGAAAATTGGCGCCCTGTTGACGCCTGAGGAGCTGGCCTGGGTTTTTGACCCGGCGAAGAATGTCAAGCGCGTGGACGAGGTCTTCGAACGTGTTGGGCTTTCTGCAGAGGCGGTAGCAACTTGAGGTGTACACCGAGATTCTTGAGCGAGAAGTGGACAAGAGGGGAAAAAGAAGTTCGCCTTTCGAGCGGCGAGACGTGAGGACTGAAAAAGAGGAAGCAAAATGGATGTGAAAAAGGGCAACAAACTGTACGAAGGCAAGGCTAAAAAGATTTATGCCACAAGCGACCCGAATCTGGTGATCCAGTACTTCAAGGATGATGCCACGGCCATGGACGGTGAAAAACGTGGCGTTATCAAGGGAAAAGGCATTTACAACAACCAGATCTCTGCGCACCTCTTCCGCTTTCTGGAGAGCTACCACGTGCCCACCCACTTCGTGCAGACGCTTTCCGACCGGGAAATGCTGGTCAAGAAGGTTGAAATTATTCCCATCGAGGTTGTGGTGAGAAACGTGGTGGCCGGAAGTCTGGCGAAACGCCTTGGTGAGGAAGAAGGCAAGGAGTTGAGCGAGCCGATCATCGAATTCTACCTCAAGGACGACGCACAGCACGACCCGATGATTTCCGAAGAGGAGATCCTGGAGCGTGAACTCGCCAGCAAAACTGAGCTGGACAAGATTAAGCGGCTCGCGTTGAAGATCAATGCTGTGTTAAAAGCTTTCTTCCAACGGCGTAAGTTACGGCTGGTTGACTTCAAGCTCGAGTTTGGGCGCCACAACGGGGAAATTGTTCTTGCCGACGAGATTTCTCCCGACACGTGTCGCTTTTGGGACAGCGAAACGGGTGAACGGCTCGACAAAGATCGTTTCCGTCGCGACATGGGCAACGTGGTGGAAGCCTACAAGGAAGTGCATCAACGTGTTTTGGGCGGACCGCTCGTCTGAAGTCGATTGCTGTCTGAACTGCCTGGAGAGGAGAAACAACTCGTGATCAGCCGGGAAGCCCTGGTACCGGTTATCAGCCTCAGCCTGGCTGCGGGGGTCCTGACGGTGGGGGCAATCGTGACCCCCATGAAACATCTGACGGCGTTTGCCGTTCTGGCCTGGCTGTTTGTGGCCTTCACGCTGTTCTTTTTTCGCGATCCGGAGCGGCATGGCCCGCGCGGCTCGGACCTGGTGCTCGCTGCGGCGGACGGCAAGATCGTGGGGATCGACGAAGTCAACGAACCCGACTACATCAAGGGAAAGTGCTTGCGGATTAGCATTTTTCTGTCCATCTTCGATGTACACATCAACCGGGCACCTGTTTCTGGTGTGGTTGAGTACTTCACTTACCGCAAAGGTGAATTTCTGCCCGCGTACAAAAAGGACGCTTCCCGTCTGAACGAACAGACGGTGATCGGCATCCGAGGGGAGAAAGCCAAGATCTTGGTGAAGCAAATCGCGGGTATCTTAGCTCGGCGAATTGTGTGTTACATTCGCGAGGGAAGTCGGGTGGAACAGGGAGAACGTTTTGGGATGATTCGGTTCGGCTCGCGAACGGAGATTTTTGTTCCGCTGTCTGCAGAGCCGACGGTAAAGATTGGTGACAAGGTGCGAGCGGGGGAAACGGTGGTAGCCAGGCTGGCGGAGGCAGAGTGAGAAAGCGAAACTACCTTCTTCCGAACACATTTACGGCGCTGAACCTGCTGTCTGGCTTCCTGGCGGTCATCAACGCCGCGAACGGGCAGTACATCTCGGCAGCGTGGTTGATCGTGCTGGCGGCCCTTTTCGATGCATTCGACGGCCGCGTTGCGCGCTCGACACAAACGTTCAGCCGTTTTGGCGTTGAGGCTGACTCACTGGCCGACATGGTGTCCTTCGGAGTAGCTCCGGCCTTCCTGGCTTATGAGATCGGGCTTGTGCGCCTTGGCCATCTGGGGCTTGTGGTCACGTTTGTGCCTTTGCTCTCCACGGCGGTTCGGCTGGCGCGCTTCAATGTTTTGCTGCGGAACTTGAAAGTGAAACGGGGCTACCTCGGCTTGCCTGCACCTTCGGCTGCGCTGGCGCTGGCGGCGTACGTGATTGCCTACAGCAGTAACAAACCTTTGCGTCACCTGGACGTAATGGCTGTCCTTTGCGTGCTCCTTGGTCTGCTCATGGTCAGCACGTTTCACTACGCACCCATCCCGAAGCTTTCTTTGAAAGCGGGCACCCGCAATTCATTCGGAGTGACTTTTCTGTTTGTCTGGATGGCCCTGAGCCTGATGTGGCCGAAGATTTTCATGTTCCCGATGTGGATGGTTTACGTTCTGTCGGGTCCGTTCGACTGGGTCCGGAAGAACAGCCCGTTCCTTGTCCCTCAGGGTAAGCTTTCGGGCTTCGAAAGGGAAGCCGAAGAAAAGGTTGAACCTGAAGAACGGCCCGTGTGACTCGAGGAGGCGAACCGTGGGAGGAAGAAGAGGGCGGTTGTCCTGGTTGGCGGCTGGCATTTTACTGGCTGTGCTTGATGTTTTGGTCTTCAACAGTCACGTGACGGACAGGCCGATTGGCGCTTCTACGACGTACCCGTATGTGGGGGCTAAACTGTTTGGGGCTACGGCGACGGAATACTTCGCGAAGGTCCAGAAGCCGGGTTCGTGGGAGCTGATTTTTCTGTTTGGCGCCTTTCTGGGAGGACTGGTGGGCGCTCTTGTTTTCGGCGACTTCCGACTCACGGCTTTGCACAAGCGCTGGATCGCGAAAAAGGGCACTTCCAGCGGTAAACGCCTGGTGTGGGCATTTGTGGGTGGATTTCTGCTCATTTGGGGCGCACGCATGGCGGGAGGTTGCACGAGTGGCCACATTCTTTCGGGCGGCATGCAGACCGCCGTCAGTAGCCTGGTTTTTGGCCTGTTCGTGGTGACGGGTTTGCTCGTTGTAGGACGACTCTTTTACGGTGGCGAGAGGGGTTGAACATGTTCTTGCTTGTCGCGCTTTTGGGTTTCGGTTTCGGGCTAATTCTCCAGCGCTCCCGGCTGAACGCTTACGACGTGATTGGTGGATTCGCGATGCTCGAAGACTGGACGGTGCCGAAAGCGCTGCTTGTGGCTGTGGGTTTGGGTGCAGTGCTGCTGACGATTGAGGTGCTGGTGGGCTGGGCGAGTTGGCACGTGAAGCCGCTCTTGCTCGGCGGCGTGGTCGTCGGAGGGTTGATTTTCGGCGCCGGGATGGCCATTCTTGGCTACTGCCCGGGCACCCTGGCAGTTTCGCTCGGCGAAGGTGCGCTTGATGCCGTTGTGGGCATTGTAGGTGGTGTGGTGGCGGGCTGGTTGTTCACACTGGCTTACCCCTCGATCAAAGGTGTTTTAGGGCCGAACTTGGGCAAGGTGGCCCTCGTTCAATTGTCGGGAAGCCCCACTGGGGCGCTCTTGATTGCGGTTGTGTTTGGGGCGGCTACCGTGGGCGCTGCGTTTTGGTTGGACAAGAAGTTCGATTGAGGGCGTCCACAACGCGGAAACGCGCGCAAAAGGAGTGTTTTGCCTGCGCCGGTTGGAAGGAAGTTCCCGCAGGGTTGTGACCGGAAATAGCCGGTAAGCGTTTGGTCAGCGAGGAGTCATCTGGCGAGGCTGGAAGACGGAGGCGGGGTGAGAGGCGCGTGTGAGGTGTTGGCTCCGCCCGAGAATGACGCATTGGCCTCGCTCAGGTCAGACGAGAGGACTGGGGGCGGAACAGGGTGTACTTTGAGACCTGGGGGCTGATGGAGCGGACTTGGTGATAAGCAAGGACGCGACGCAGCAGCCAGGGCAGGCGCGTCTCGAGTGTTGTTGCCGGGCGCAGGTGAGCCCGGTCAGCTGTTGGAGGGAGAAGCCAGGAGCCACGGGATGCGCAGGTACTCGGTGGGTTTTCTCGCGCTTGTGTTGTTCCTGGGGGCTGTTGTCGGGAGCGCGTTGGGCGAACTGATCGGATCTCTGCTTCCGAGCGGTGTGGTTCACGACTTCTTTCTGAAGTCTGTGACCGCTGGTTTTGGTCCGGCCACGCTGGATGCCCTCGTGTTCAGCGTCACACTGGGTGTGAGTTTTCGCTTGAACGTTGTTGGGATTGTGGGTATCTTGCTTGTAGCCTACGTCCTGAAGTGGTACCGGTAGTTGTCTCGGCGGGCTGCGCTCGTCGGGACAGTGTGCTTCGGCTTGGTTTGAGAGGTCGGCAAGCTTGCCCAGAAGGCAAAAAACCGGCCTTGAGCGGAGGTGAAAGGCATGTTCGGCGCCATTGGCATGCAAGAGCTTCTGGTCATTTTCCTGGTTGTGCTCTTGCTGTTTGGTTCCAAGAATCTGCCGGAGCTGGCCAGGAGTTTGGGCCGGGGCATCCAGGAGTTCCGCCGAGCGGCGGAAGATGTCAAGAAAGAATTGAATCTGGATGACATCGACCGCGACTTGCGCGGTTGAACGACAGTTGCGTTTGGCTGAACAGACGGAGGAAAGCTGACATGGGTTTGGGATCCATCGGCTTCCAGGAGCTGCTCATTATTCTGCTGATCCTGCTAATCATTTTCGGTGGCAAGAAGTTGCCGGAACTGGCGCAGGGTCTTGGCAAGGGCATCCGTGAATTCAAGAAGGCAACGCGAGAGCCTGACGAGGAGCCCCCGCGACCACGTCAGGAGCTTTACGAACCCCAGAACGAACCGGCTCCGTCCCAGCACCAGACTTCGAATCAGCAGGCTCAATGAGTATCCCGGAACTCTCCCATCTCGATTACCAAAGAATCCGCGAGCATCTCGAGCGGGGCGATTTCTCGGTCCAGGAGCTGGTGGAGGCTTATCTCGAGGCGGTGGAGCGGAAGGCCGAGTTGAACGCATTCATCAGCGTCAACGCTGAAGAGGCACTGGACCGGGCCAGGCAAGTGGACGAGCGGTTGCGTCAGGGTAACGCCGGACGGCTTGCCGGCATGGTGCTCGGCGTGAAAGACAACATCGTGATCAAGGGCCAGCGCACCACCTGCGGCTCGAAAATGCTCGCGGAGTTTCGCCCGGTCTACTCGGCCACTGTCGTTCGCAAAGTGATGGACGAGGACGGCGTTGTCCTTGGCAAAACGAACATGGACGAGTTCGCGATGGGCTCGTCCAACGAGACGTCCTATTTTGGCCCAGTGCGTAACCCCCAGGATCCTGAGAGGGTACCGGGTGGTTCTTCCGGAGGCAGCGCAACTGCCGTGGCCGCCGGGCTGTGCACGGCGGCTCTGGGCTCGGATACGGGCGGTTCGATCCGTCAGCCCGCATCGTTCTGCGGTGTGGTGGGACTGAAACCCACGTACGGTCGGGTTTCACGCTTTGGCCTGGTGGCTTTCGCCTCGTCATTAGATCAGATCGGGCCAATCGGGCGCAGCGTGGCGGACGTCGCTCTGTTGACCGAGGTCATCAGCGGTTACGACGAACGCGACTCCACTTCTGTGAACCGGGACCGGCCGACGATTCTTGCTTCGCTGGAAGCAGGCGTCAGAGGTCTGAGAGTTGGACTGCCGCGGGAGTATCTGGCAGGCGGTTTGCAGAAAGAAGTGGAAACCGCCGTCCACGAGGCGGCCAGAGTGCTCGAACGTGCAGGTGCCACGCTTGTGGACGTGTCGTTGCCGCACACTGACTACGCCATCGCAACCTACTACATCCTTGCCACGGCTGAGGCTTCGTCGAACCTCGCGCGCTACGACGGAGCGCACTACGGGTATCGTTCCCCCGAAGCGCAAAACATCGACGAAATGTTCGAGCTCTCCCGCAGTGAGGGTTTCGGCACCGAAGTCAAACGACGCATCATGCTGGGCACCTACGTGCTTTCGGCTGGCTACTACGAAGCCTACTACCGGCGGGCTCAGAAAGTGCGGACCCTGATTCGCAGGGATTTCGAGGCGGCTTTCGAGCACTGCGACGTGTTGCTTACACCCACCTCGCCGACTACCGCCTTCCGCCTGGGCGAGAAGGTAGACGATCCTTTGACCATGTACCTGTCCGACATTTTCACCGTGTCTGTGAATTTGGCTGGTTTGCCGGGCGTTTCGGTGCCGTTCGGGCGGGACGCCTCCGGCTTGCCCGTCGGAGTGCAACTCATCGGCCGACTTTTTGACGAACCGACGCTGCTGCGCGCCGCCAGGTCGTTGGAGAGCTGAAGAAGCGTCGCTACTGCGAACGTGAAGGCTACCCTGGTGGCAATCGTTTGGACGGCGGGAATTCGGTTGGTGGCACTGCTCGGTCAGGTTGCTGGTGATTTTGCCCTTTCGGTTTGTTTCGGTCAGAGCTTCCTCGTGCAGGGCGTGGGCTTGCCGTAGAAAAGCCGTGTTTCAGCTTTTGACTTGTCCGGGTGGGCTTCGCGCAGCGATTTGCGTGACGAAGCTGAGACGGCGCAACGGCGCTTTGAAGACATGGTGTTCAGAGGCGGCCGCAGATGTCGGTCGCTTTTTCGCATCAGCCTCTGATCGTCACGTGGCAGGGAATGCTGCCTGCTAACCGCTTCAGATCCCTTGTTTGGGATCACCGAACCTCGAATGGTGCCGGGAAGAAACCTGTGACATTCAGCAGGGACGGGAGAAAGGATGGAGTACGAAGCCGTCATCGGTCTTGAAGTTCACGCGCAACTTTTGACGGAATCCAAGATTTTCTGCCGCTGCAGCACCGAATTCGGTGCCGAACCGAACACGCACGTCTGTCCGGTGTGTCTTGGCATGCCGGGTGTGTTGCCGGTTCTGAACAAGAGGGCCGTAGACTACGCCATCCGAATGGGATTGGCCGTGAACGGACGCATCAACCGGCATGCGGTGTTCGCGAGGAAGAACTACTTCTACCCGGACCTGCCGAAGGGTTACCAGATTTCCCAGTACGAAGAGCCCTTGGTCGAAGGCGGGTACATCGACCTCGAGGACGCGGAGACCAAACGGCGGGTTCGTCTTGTGCGAATCCACTTGGAGGAAGACGCCGGGAAATCGGTCCACGCTGAAGAGTACGTGGGTGAAAACGAAACACTCGTTGATCTGAACCGTTGCGGGGTGCCGTTGATTGAAATTGTCAGCGAACCGGATCTGCGCTCTCCGCACGAGGCTTATCTGTACCTCACCAAGCTGCGCCAGCTGGTACGCTACCTGGGCATTTGCGACGGCAACATGGAGCAGGGGAGTCTACGCTGCGACGCCAACGTCAGCGTCCGCCCAAAGGGTTCCAGCGAGCTCGGTGTGAAGACTGAGCTCAAGAACATGAACACAATTCGGGGTGTGGAGCGAGCGCTTGAGTTCGAGGTAAAGCGCCAGGTTCAGATCTTGTCCACCGGAGGTGAAGTGACGCAGCAAACCTTGCTGTGGGATGAGAAGCGCGGAGTGGCCGAGCCGATGCGCAGCAAGGAAATGGCCCACGACTACCGGTACTTTCCGGAGCCTGACCTTGTGCCGCTGGAGGTTGAAGCATCCTGGGTGGAAACGATTCGGAGGGAAATGCCTGAATTGCCAGATGCCCGGAGGAAGCGCTTCGTAGCGGCATTTGGGCTCCCGGAGTACGACGCCACGGTGCTTACAGAGTCGAGGGAGCTGGCAGACTACTACGAAGCCGTGGTGGAAGCCGGGGCCAATCCCAAAAAGGCCAGTAACTGGGTGATGGGTGAGGTTCTCCGGATTTTGAACAGCGAGAAGATCGAAATCACGGATTTCAGGGTGGCCCCGGCGCAGTTGGCTGAGCTGATTGAGCTCGTCGGTTCCGGTTCCATTTCGGGGAGCGCCGGTAAATCTGTGCTTGCCGAAATGGCGAAAACTGGCAAGCCAGCGCGGCAGGTGGTTGAGGAGCAGGGTCTGGTGCAAATCTCGGACGAGGAAGCCCTGACGAGCGTTGTACGTCAGGTGTTGGCAGAGCATCCCAAAGAGGTGGAGAGATTTCGCCAGGGCGAGGCGAAGTTGCTCGGTTTTTTTGTCGGTCAGGTGATGCGGGCGACTCGTGGGAAGGCGAATCCGAAGCTTGTCAACCAGTTGCTACGAAAACAGCTGGAAGCGTAGGTGAGGGGACTGCGCCGTTTCGGAGTCGGAAGGCAGTAGCCACAACCTGGGGGTGCGCGCTGTGGTAGGCAAGCGAGGGATGACAACCTCGTCCAGTGACAGAAGAGCTCGTGTGGGGTTGCTCAATCCTTTGGCAGCCGGGCTGCTGTGCGCGGCGCTTCCGGAATGGTGTTGCCAGTTTGTGTGGGAAGATTTCCACGTGTCGGCGTCAGAGCCGCGACGCGGTCCAGGTACCGTTGCCTCGTGTGTACCACCAGGTTCCCTCGATGTCCTGTGTACCTTTTTGCCGCCAGCCCTTGAGAATGTAGAGGTACCTGGGAGCGTCAGCGGTTAGATTCGTGCGCATCCGGAAGAAGATCGAGTCACCCCTTACAAAGCCTTTCTCGATGGTCACAGCATTCCTACCAGGCTGTGTGAACGTGCCGGTGAGGCTGTCTCCTTTTTGCCGGAACGCGTAAATCCCTGAGGGGACGTGTACGGCACCCGTGTTGTGGAATTGAACGTGCCATTTGCCGTCAAACGGCGGCCGGTCTGGAGGGCTCGTCGGCGAGCGGTTGCAGCCGGCAAAGAGGCTGACAGCGATTAGAGCGAACAAAGGTAAAGTCTTCACGTTTTGACTCTCGGTAGATTGGAAAAACCCCGTTCTTTCACCCTTAGTTTTACAAACGAACCCTTCGTGCGGTTCAGATTTGCTGAGAAACAAAAAGAGCCCATGGCCGGTTTCAGCTTCTGAACCCTGGGTTCGGAGGCAGATTGAAAGTTGTCGCCCGATTTGTTTCTTCAAACGTTCGGCAGGGGAGAGGCGGTGGCCCCTCCTTGCTTGGCGGGGTTAGAGGCGACTTCCGAGACCGTTACGCGGCATCGGCGGGATTCTGGAAAGGGAGAAACTGAACTGCGGTGGTAACCATGTCCGAAACTTCGCGACACGTCATCATTGGTACAGCTGGCCACGTTGATCACGGCAAGTCGGCGATTGTGAAAGCGCTTACGGGGACCGATCCGGATCGGCTCAAGGAGGAGAAAGAGCGAGGTCTGACGATTGACCTTGGCTTCGCTTTTTTGGGCGATCACGCCGCAATCATCGACGTGCCCGGCCATGAGCGTTTCATCAAAAACATGGTGGCGGGAGTCAGCACGATCGATTTCGTGCTGCTTGTTGTGGCAGCTGACGACGGTGTGATGCCGCAGACGCGTGAGCACCTGGAAATTCTCGATCTGCTCCGCGTGCGCAAAGGGATCATCGCCATCAACAAAATTGACCTTGTGGACAAGGACTGGCTGTCTCTGGTCCGCGAGGACGTGGAATCTCTGGTGCGGGGAACCTTTCTCGAAGGCGCGCCAATGGTAGAGGTGTCTGCGCAAACTGGCGAAGGCATTGAGGAACTCCGTCGAATCATCGACGAGCACGTTGCTCAGGTACCTCCGCGGCAGGACCGCGGCTTTTTCTTCTTGCCGATCGATCGGGCGTTCGTGATCAAGGGATTTGGGACTGTCGTTACAGGCTCGGTGCTCAGTGGTTCGGCGGCCGCTGGCGACCGTCTGGAAATCCTGCCCTCGGGGATCAGCGTTCGCGTGCGTGGTTTGCAACGCCACGGAAAACCTGTGGAAAGAGTAAACATCGCGGAGCGGGCGGCTCTGAATCTGATGGGGGTGGAAAAGGAGCAAATTCGGCGGGGTGACGTGCTGGTAGAGGAGGGGGTTTACCGTCCCACACGTCACCTCGACGTGAAACTTCGACTTCTCAAGAGCGCCTCCAAACCCCTTAAACATCTGGCTCGCGTCCGTTTGCACCTTGGGACTGGTGAGTACCTGTGCCGCGTTGCTTTGCTGGACCGTGAGCTTTTGCACCCAGGCGACGAGGCCTTTGCGCAGCTCCGCTTGGAGGAGGATGTTGTTGCCAACTGGGGAGCCCCTTTCGTGATTCGCAGCTACTCGCCCCTTGTGACAATTGGCGGCGGTGTGATTCTGGATCTCTACCCACCGCGGCGCCGCCGTAGAAAGGAAGGGTTGGGCTTTCTCGCGGAACAAGCGAGCGAGGATCTAATCCGGGCCGTTCAGAGCAGGATTCGGGTTGCAGACGTTCGCGCCGTGAGCATTGAGGAGCTATCCCGTCAGCTTACGCTCTCAGCGGCTACAATTGAGCCCGTGGTTCGTGGACTCGTCACGGAGGGGACGATTGTCGAATTGAGACGCGGGAACCAGAAGCTCTACCTGCATTCCGAGGTACTCGCACATCTCGAAAACCAGCTCAAGGAGATCCTGACTGCCTACCACAGGGAGAAGCCTACGCAAAAAGGCATGAATCGCTCGGCCCTTCAGGAGAAACTGGGGAAGGACCTGGACAACCTGGTTTTCGACGCCGCGCTGACCCGGGCGAAAGAGTCCGGTGAAGTTGTAGAAGAAGGACCTGTGGTGCGGCTTGCCTCGCACTCGGTGACGCTTAGTGAGGAGCAGGAACAATTGCGAGAGCTGGTCCTGGACGAACTACGCAAGGCGGGTTTCAGCCCTCCGGCCAGCAGCGACCTTGCGAAATCCCTCCGTGTACCACCTCAAGATGTTCTGACCTTGTTACAAGCCCTGGCTGCGGTGGGCGAGGTGGTACCCCTTGGGGACGACGTGTTTTTGCCAGCCGAAAAGGCCGAGGAGGCAAAACAAAAACTGGTCGAACTTACCGGGGGCGACAGGGAGTTCAGCGTGAGCGAGTTCAGGGAAATGCTTGGAACAACCCGCCGCTACGCTCTGGGATTGTTGACGTATTTCGATCAGCTGGGTGTCACTCACCGCGTGGGGGACATGAGAAAATTGGGGGACCTGAACAGGACATGATTTTGATGCTGAAAGTTCTCTCAAAGCTTGGACGCAGCTGAATCAGGTGTTTCGCTGGACAGGAAAATCCAGCTGCGTTCGGAACGGGAATCGCTGTGCGAGCAAATGAAAACCGAGGGCAGAACTGCGAACGCTTGCAGGGTCGGCCAACCTGCAGCAAGCGGGGGTGAAATGCGGCCCGCCGTGCGCGTCTCCGAACACCCTGGAAGGAATCTTCGACACGAACAGGAAGGGGCGCGGGGATGATCCCCGGAAAACGAGGGAGCCTCCGAAAGGCAGAAGTCTTGACGACGATTTGCCACAACCGGAGACCAAGGGCAAAGTACCCTGCTTTGCAGGACAACACAGTAGCCTGGGAAGAAACTTCCGGCGACTCTTGCGGCGTTCGCATGTGAGGAAGAGGTTCGGGGCGTTTGCTGTGCGAGATTGTTGAGGGACTGAGGTCTGTCCCCACCGCGGCGTGTCAAGCGGAACGTCACCGTTACCACGCCAGTTGGATTGTTGGCAGATCTTGTTAGGCACAGAGGGATTCGCTGTTAGTTCCCTGGGGCGCTCGTTCTTTTCGAAGGGTGATCGGGACATGAGCCTGCGTGTCGTGGGAGGGAACTGAGAGACTTCGCGCTTGCTTTTGAGGCTCCGGGTGGCTACATTTGAATGAGCGGCTGCACAGTGGGAATGGAAGGGCACCTGGTGGGCCCCGCGGACTTCAAATCCGTAGCCCCGGCGCTGAGGCGTCGGGGGGTGGGTTCGATTCCCACACATTCCCGCCAGAAGTGAAAAGGGCGATCCAATTGGGATCGCCCTTTCCTTTTTGATGGCTCAGCGAACGAGCAAGACTTTCCGAATTCGCTGCTCGCCGCCTGCCTCCAGCCGGCAAATGTAGATTCCCGAAGGAACAGGGTGCCCCTGCTGGTCTGTGGACTCCCAAACGATGGAGTGATTGCCTGCAGGAAGCGTCGCGTCCACGAGGCTGACAACGAGCCGCCCGCGAACGTCGTAAATGCGGACGCGAGTCGGAGTTGCTTGATTCAGAGAAAAGGCGATTCGTGTCGACGCGTTAAACGGATTCGGGTAAGCTTTGAGAGCTAATTTTGGCGGCAGAGTGGGGGTGTCGTCAAGGATGTGTGCCCGTTCTGCTGGGGAGATTTCCACCTTGGGGTAGGTCAAATCGCCGCGGTCTGTCACAGCCTGGATCTCAGCAAGCTGCAGCGTCTGCGCAACCTGTTCCACAGGCAGCGGCGTTTCCACGTTGAGAACCAGCTTGTAGTAGGGAGAGCCGGGATTGAGTTTGCCGCTCTTTGAAATTGCAAAGATGGCCAGCCCGCCGTTTCTGAGCTGTTTTTTGTACAGCCAGGCCTTCTGCTCGCCGGGCTCTTCCACACTGCGCAGTTGAATCTGTGCGTCCGGGGGTGTGCGCAACTTCAACGCTACGATGTCGAGTGTCTCGCCCCGGTTTTCGAACTGCACGAGGATTTGTTTGAGCTGGCTTTCCCTTGGCGAACGCTTGGGCAAGTTGGGATCGCGTGGCCAGGGCAGCGAAGGCGAAATGATTTCGCCGCGGATGCCTTCGAGGTCCTGGATGTCTGGCTGGCCGTTCAGGTTCACGTCAGTGCGCAGGATGTCCTGAATCGAGTGGACAGACGGTTCTGCGATGACGTCGCAGGAAAGGAAGAGATCCAGCAAGTCGACGTGGCCGTCGCGATTCAGGTCGCCGCGGCTGTAAGTGCCGAGCTCGAAGGGCAGGTCTTTGAGGACGACCGGCAGCCGTCGCGGCTTGTGGTCGAAATCGTGCGAGACCACATCCACCGAGTCCAGCGTGAAGAGCGCTGTGCCAACGTAAGGTGCGAAATCGCTGATTCGGAAAACGATGCCGCAGACGGTTGGATCGCTCAATGCCGTTGGCAGCACGCTTAGGCTGTCCGGGCTGGCGGAGTCAATCAGGATGCGTACTCGGCTCTTGCCTTGTGGTACGATTTTCACGTTGTAACCCTGGTAGCTCGGGCCAATGACCACATTTGTGGAATCAAGGTCGAACCACGCGGGGCTCGCTTTTAGCGTGAAAGCGACTCCGGTGATTGGGTACTTGGCGTCCAGTTTTACGAAGATTTGCGAGGGCTTGCCGGGTGTGCCGCCGTCCGTTTGCAGACTGAGGACAGCTGGCTCAAAAAGGGCCGTTGCCGAGGCGATGTCGTCGAACTGGTAGCGGAGGAGCTCGCGGCACAACGAAGCAGCACCTGTGGGCAGCCCCTGCTCGTCCAGGTCCAAAGTGTAGATTTTTCCGCCGTCTTGCCCGCCCAGTACCACGAGATGGCGGTAATCGGGACTGAAAACGAAATCTTTAGCGTAGCTGCCAATTTCTACCCACCCCGTGTCTACGGAATCACTTGCCGTGAGGTAAAGGATGGACGTCGTTTTGTAGTCCTCAAGTGCAGCGCCGTACACAACTTCCTGGTGGGGATTTGCCAAGAGCCGATTAACTGTTGCTGGAATCTTGACCTCAACTCGTGAGTCAGGTGCCGAAATCGGGATGCGAAGAATCCGGTTGGGCGGATCCGTGTACGTGGTTAGCCAGATGTTTTCTCTCGTCACGGCAATGCGGGCCCAGTCCTTGTCGGCAAGCTCGAGCAGTGGACCCACGACAAAGCCTTCGCCTTGGTCGAGAACCAGCTTCCAGATGGCGCTTCCGTCCGAGGTCCGTTGCAAAACGAAGGCGGTGCAACTGTCGGCTGGCCACTGGGCGAAGTCAAACACGCCGTGCAGGAGAGGTGTGGCAAGATTGCCGTCGCTCGGCAGCGGCGTGGTGAAGAGAAAATTGCGGTCGTCGCGCAGCGCTAAGTAATCGTCGCACCCGAGCACGGAGAGCCCGCGGAGAGAAAACGGGATGTCGA
>CAZXXS010000041.1:0-82498 GCA_964644845.1 uncultured Cytophagia bacterium
GAAGTACTTCTCCGGTGGGACCAGCTGGTAAAAGCTGTGCACGAACGGGAAGTGCACCATCTTGCCGCCGCGGGAGCTGTCCAGCTCCGCATGAGTCCCATTCACCCGGTTGCGAACGGCCCAGTCACCGTCAAAGGCCTCTGTGAAAAACGGCTCCCGGTACTCGAACGCGGGCGCCTCGCGACGCCGGAGGCGCGGCAGTGTGATCGTGTTGCGTTTTGGGATGTACGAAACTTCCCGGGTAAACCACCGACAACCGAGTTCGTCTTCCAGCAAGGCGTAAACCCCGTACAGCGTACCCCGCGGGCGTCCACCAACGATGAACAGGTCCGAACCTCTGGTTGCGAGCAAGAATTCCTCGGGTCCGAGAGAATCTGGCAGCAAGTCCCGGAGCCGCGCTCGTGCCGAGTCGCCAGAGCCCAGGAAAATCCGGTGTTGAGCGGGCACCTCCGATTCCGACACGATCGGGAGCGTTGCGCCGGACATCTGAACCAGGAACCCCTGCAGCTCCTTCGCACCGCGCCGTTCGGCGGGGGTAGCATCGCCGGGGACGACGATGGTGTAATCCGACGTCCCTTTTGACACGATGGTAATTCCAGCACGGTTGCAAGCCGTCAGAGTTCCCAAAGTTACGGCGAGGCAAAACAGCGCAGAACGTGAGGCAGGGGAATACATGGCGGGCCCTCCATCGATTCCGACCTTCGGGAGCGGAACGAACCTCAACTGCTGTTCAAGCACCCACGGAATGTACCTCGCCCGCAGAGTAGAAGTCAAGGGGTTTGTGGGGGGAGGTGAGTTTTCCCGTGCAACCTCGAGGACACGCCAGAAAGCCTTGGCCTTTGCCCGAAAACCGCTTCAACGCCGAGGCGGTGGCCGAAAACCGGCACACTGCTCCGGCACCCTACATGTCCATTTGCAAGGAGACTCCCCGTTTACCCGGGCAAGAGAGTCTCGCGCAGCATCAACTCAGCCCGCCAAATTCTTCCAGAACCCGCCAGACAAGCACTTGGCTCCAAAAAACTACCGCTGCGTTCCTGGCAGGTTCTTCCGCCAAGTCCAACGTCTGTCTCAATTCCCCGGGGCCTTCTCGACCTCAGCACGCGCCGTCAAGCCGCGTGCCTGTCCCACCCTTGCGGTCCCCAACCGCAGTTTCACCACGAGTCCGTCTCTCTCGCGGTGTGCCCCAACCCGGGGATGCTTTCGCCCCTCGCAGCTTTGCTCACGACCGCACACCGTGATTTTGCAGTCCGAGATTTCACCCGGGCCTCGCAGATCTGTGTCTTGTCCACTGCCGACGAGTTCTGCGGTGTCTCGGCCCCCACCACTGCACCACCACCGCACACCAGTTGACACAGTCCACCGGAGAACCGGAGGCGCCGCCGCTACCCGGCTGGGCCAAAACGACGACGCCCCCTGTTCGTTGCCCCGTTCAACCGCACGCTACCGACCGAATCTGTCGAACCCGAGGCCGTTCAGTCGCTCACCGGGCCCTGCAAACCACACCACCGGAAAATCCTGTTCGGTCAACGGAGCAACAGCCATTTCCTCGTGGTTTCGAACTGGCGCTGCGTCTCCAGGCTCACGGCCCGCATCCGACACAAGTAGGTACCGCTGGGAACAGCCCGACCTTCGCTGTCCTCCCCGTTCCACTTTAGCCCGAAAACCCCCGCCGGTCGGCGGGAATCCTCCAGGGTCACGATTCTCTTCCCCGCCAGGTTGTAGACCACGATCGTCACCCGCGAGCGTTCAGGTAGCCGAAAGCCGACGCGTGTGGCGGCATTGAACGGATTCGGGTAATTGGGGCTGAGCCCGTATTCCTCTGGCTTCGAGCTTGCTCCTCTAAACGCAGACCGTCTCCTGGGCAAAGGCGTCGGAGCGTAGGCAGCCGCCAGTGCTGCCTCCGCATACTTCCACGCGTTGCCGTAGTGCCAGATCGCCGTCTCGTACTTTCCGTCTCCACGGCGGGCCTCCGCGACAGCCCACTGGTCGTCCGCCTGTTCCAGCAAAGACGCAACGACGAGCGAGTGGTGCCCTGTCTTCTCTTCCCTTCGTCGCACGTCTTCAATCGCACTGTGCACCACCTGCACGTTCGCCAGCGCGATTTCCTCGAACGTCGGACGGAAAATCATTCCTGTCAACGCACTCGCCGCTCTTAGCTCCCCAGCCGCCCGGGACGAAGCATCGAAAATCTCCTGCCCACATTCAGCGTGTAAACGCCACTCATCGAGCCAACAGCGGCTTTGAATGCAGGTGTTAAGATCATTCATGGCCCCGTGTAAAAGGTCGTCGATGGCTTTCTTCCCCGTGAGCTTCGCGGCGATTTCCCGTCTGGCGTCTTCAAACAAGTTCCGGGGGACGGGTGCCTCCTTCAGTGCGTAGACGTTGATGATCTTGTAGTCAACCCGCCCGTAGCTTCTGGCCAGTCGTAGATGCCAGTACCCTTCGGAGGCATCGTACCAGACCCGGTAGTAGTGGAGCACGTCCGGAGGCGAATCCGAGTGCTTGTCGTCGTCGGAGTCGGTCACGTAGACTCCATGGTAGTACCTCTCCGGCTCCGTGCGCTTGTCGCAGCGCGGATCGTAGCGAAATCCCCAGCACGTGATCACGTGTGACGTCTTAGCGCCCACCTTCACCATGCCGAACGTCAACGCGCAACCCTGGCGTAAGTACTGATCAACACGATTCATCGTTGCTTTCTTTGGCTGATCGACAACGTAGAAGTACTGGTCGACGTCGTACTGGGGCCAGAAATCGCCACCGCCCGGCACATCAACCTGCGCTTCCGCGAATTCCGGCGGATACTCCCCGTTGAACCACCAGCGGATGCCGTAACGGGTGCTCAATCCTCCGTCAGTGAAGTGGTCCTGAAAATGTTTGAACATTTGGTCGGCGTTCCGCATCCCGGGGGCAAACCCCCAGCCACTCCATTCCAGAACGTTCGCGCAGGCTGCCGCCCAGCACATCGCGTCGTCATCCGTGTTGCTCAGCGTCTTTTCGGCATCCGTCCACAAGCCCACGTGATGATGCTCGTACACCCTGTAAGCTTCACCCGCCGGCTGATCGTCGTAGACCACGACCCGCGGGGCGTCGCCGGCCAGTCCCTTTGCCAGAGCCAGAAGTACCACCAGCGGAACACACGCGAGGGAAGAAAATGTCTTGGCCATTGTCTTCTTCTCCCGTTTGGCTTCCCAAGTACGCACAACCCTGCCACGCTCAGCGATCCGCTACCGAGCCGGGCCGGTGCCACTCACCGGCGCTGCTGCGCAGAGCCCCTCAGTCCGTTGCCTCCATCCGATCACCTCCTTCCACCCCCGGCTGCGTTGCCGGCTTTGAGGTGGGTAAACGCAAACCCAGGATACCCGCTCGCCGAACTGCTGCGCCGTCCTACCACGCTGAGTCGCTCAGGCCGAAAGCTCCGCGGGTACACATTTCCCGGCGAACACCGGAGCGATCCCTGAAATACGTCCCTCCGCGTGCACTGAGCGTTCGAGACGTTCCCCATTTCCCGCAAGCATCAGCAACGATTTCTCGGGAAGTCGCAACTTCGCTTCGAAGCGTGTGGAGTCAGTGGGCAGGACCGGTGCGTGGCAGGGTCATCAGGTGGTTTGGAAATCGGTGCGAGAGAGAAGGAGTGTCGTTAGCCTCGACGGGCGCCGCACAGGAATGAGAAGGTCGACGCCACTCTTACTGACACCCCCCTGTGAGATGAAAACTGCGGTGTTTTTCTCGCTGCGTCAAGCTTACGCATTCCCACGGACGAATGCAAGCAAAAATGTCCCCAAAATCCCCCTTCTTCTCCAGACACTGCTCCTAAACGTCCAAAACCAGGCAGCTGGAGGGCCACGCCAAAAGAACCAGCTGTCGGCAGCGTTGGGTTGCTCCGTGAAACGTTCTCGCCCTTGGATTCTTCCGCGAGGCCACAACCCTCGCGGGCTGCTCGTGGGCTCGGCAGAACCTAACGTCCGTTCTCTCGTTTTTAGCCTCGGCCATCCTTAGGCTTGTACGGCAGCAACCCGTAAGTTCCCAGCCGGCGCAACGCGCAGAGCTCCATCGAAACCAGTGGCAAACGACCGGATCTTCGTTTTCGGCAGTGCCGCCACGTTCGTTTCCCCAAAGAGGGATTCACCGTTCAGCTTCCCGCTTACCCCTGTCAGCCCCGCGTTCACCTTCTGTCAAAGCGGCCTTCTCGTGCACCCGCGAGCCGTGCGGCACTCCCGCGTGTTGCTTCACAGCACCCCTCAACCCGGGCTCGAATCGCCAGCGTCCAAAAACGCCTCACTCGCGTCGCACCACAGGCTCCAGTAGCCCCCGACGCGAGTTCGATCCTACGCGCTTTGTGCCCCGTCATCCTTCTCCGCTTGTTCTCTCGTGCAATTCCCTGCCCGTCTTTCGCAGCAGAATGATCGACACCACCAGCACCAGAATCAGCACCGTAAGCACGCCGGTTTCGATCATGCTGGCGCGGAATTTCTCGGGGGTAAAGTGGCTAAGTTGGGCCGTCTCAAGGGTCAGGATCAAAATGCGTCGGACGCTGGCAATGAGCCCCACCACAAGGAAGGGTTCGCAAGCCAAGGCGTGCGATTTTAGCGAGATGCGCACTGTGTAGAGGATTTCCACGGCCATCAGGGCTAGCAGCAAGCGGTCAAGCCCGTGCGTCGCCGCAGCAACCAGATCCCCCTGGACAAATTCAGCAGCGCTGTTCACCACTGCGTCGTAGACCATCACGATCCCACTGATCAGCAGCACCACGCCAATCAATCCGTAAAGAGCTGTTTCCCCCAAACTCAGTCCCCGCTCGAGCCAACGCAGTCCTTTCTTGTCTTGGCGGACATCCACGGCACCCTCCTTCCCGGGCACGACTTTGGACGTGCCACACCGGACATCCAGGCAATCGCCGAAAGAACCGACATGTTTACCTGCGCAGCACGCGGAAAAAGGTCTCAAATCCCCGACTAATCGCCGTGATCATGGCCGAAATCTCGAGCAAAGGCTCTTCGATTTTCTTCTGGATTTCCTCCTCGAACTCCCGCAGTCTCACTGCAGTGTCCCGCACCGTTTGCACGCTCTCGCCGACCGTGTCGACTTGTCGACGGATCGACTCCAGAATTCCGCGGGCCTCCTGGGAAATCACCGTCAGATCGTGGCCTACCGGTGCCACCTGTGCACGGGCAGCCTCGGCGAGTTTTTCCACTTCCCGCGCTGCCCGGCGAATCTGCAGCAGCACCGGAACTACAAAGGCCCCGGCCACTACCATGACTGCCGCAATCACTGCCACGCTGATCGTTAGAACCATGGCAAGAGCTCTCCTTCACGCTTGCGTTCAGTCGCTACCGTTCCCGCACGTGCGCTCCCCTCCTGCCAGATGTCCTCTCATCCCACCACCGGCTCGTGGAGCCACACGATCCCGCAAGGGGCTACTTCTTCGCTTTCTTCCGTCCTTTGGTTTCTTCTTCCGACAGGGTCTCCTTCGCAGCCGCGACGCCAGCCTCGACGGCTTCTGCGAGCTTGGCCTTTTTCTGTTTGATCTCTTCCTTCGTCTGTTCCACCGTCTCTTTGGCCGTCTCCGCCACTTCTGTGGCCTTCTGCTCAGCACCTGCCAGAATGGCTTCTGCCTGCTTCTTTGCCTCAGCCAGCTGGCGCTCCGCCTCTTCTTTCAAGAGCTCAGCCCGTTTTCGCGCATCTTCCAGGATCGCCTCGGCTTTTTGCCTGGCGTCCTCGTAGGCGCGCTTGGATTCCTCAAATGCCTCTGTGCCACGCTGTTTCAATTCTTCGCGCAGCTCTTTGCCGGACTTCGGCGCAAAGAAAATGCCCGCCAGGGCTCCCAGAAAACTCCCAACCAAGAAACCGCGGAAGAAATCGCTCCGTCCGCCTTCATTCGTTTCAGCCATGGTTTGGACCTCCTTTCCTTGTTCTGATCATCCCTTCTTTTTTTCCTTCTCGATCTCCTGCAGCGTCTTGGCTTTCGGCAAAGCCCGCAACTTAGTCTGAATCGTGTGAAAACTTGGCTCGTCCTTCTTCAGACCGGGCTTGGCTGGGAGCTCTGCGATCAGTTTCTCGGCCTGTTTGATTCGTTCACTGGTAGGTGGATGCGTGGAAAACCACACCTCGATCAGCGACGGCTCGTGCTTCTGCAGAGCTTCCAATTTTTCGAAAAACGTCACCATCCCGTTCGGATCGTAACCTGCACGGTAGGCGTACCGAATTCCAAGCCGGTCCGCTTCCAGTTCATGCTTTCTGCTGTAGTGCAAAACTCCTGCCGTCGTGAACAGCTGCGCCGCAATTTTCTCCCACAGCGCCGGATTCTGTCCCAAAATCAGCTGGGTTACCAAGGCAATGCCGTACTGTTTGGTCATCAATTCCGTTCCGTGCCGCGCAACCACGTGGCCGATTTCGTGGCCGACCACACAGGCGACTTCACTGAGATTGTCGGCGCGCTCAATCAAGCCCCTGTGAATGTAGACCCAACCGCCCGGGATGGCAAAAGCGTTTACATCCGCCGTGTTGACCACTTGAAAATGGTACGTCAAATCCGGCCAGTCCGAATTCTTGGCAATTTGTTCACCCAAACGCTGGAAATAAGCGTTAATCTCCTTGTCTTTCAGCAAAGGGTAGGTCTTGGCAATCTGAGCCGCAAAGTCGCGGCCCATCTGGATTTCCTGATCCACTGAGATCAGGTTGATGTCACCCTTGTTCACCCCGGTGGTGGCACAGCCAGCCACCAACCCCGCCACCAACCAAACAGCCACAAACCAACCCGGCCACCGCCTTCCCTTACCCAACATCGTCTTCCTCCTACCTAATCTCGGTTTCAGCACTCCTTCTCCCCCCGCACACGGCACCTTCTCACGTAGCGGCTACCCCCTTGCCCCTGTCTTGCAAAACAACCGGGGCCTTCTCCAACAAATGACACACGGTCGACCGTGCAAACCAGCCCAAGCTACTCCAGCCCGATCATCTTCTTGAACTCTTCTTCCGTGATCATGGGGATCCCCAGCTGCCGGGCACGCTCCGCTTTGGATCCCGGATTTTCACCGACCACCACGTAGTCCGTCCGCCGACTAACCGACGAGGCGGCACGCCCCCCCAGTTCCTCCACCAGGCGTTGGGCCTCTTCGCGTGTAAAGCTCTTCAGCGCCCCGGTGAAGACAAAAGTTTTGCCGGCCAGGAGATCGCTCTTTTTACGTTCCTCCCGGGCCTGTTCAAGGCGAATCCCCGCTTTTTTCAGCTTCTCAAGGAGTTTCAGATTCTCGGGCTGCTGGAAAAACGTGACCACGGACTCGGCCACGACAGGGCCCACCTCCGGAATCTGAATCAGGTCTTCGTAAGAGGCGTTCCTGAGCGCTTCGATGCTTCCAAAATGGTCGATCAAAACACGTGCCATGTGTTCACCAACGTAGCGGATGCCAAGTCCGTACAACAACCGGTCCAAAGAGCGGCCCTTGCTCTCCTCGATGGCCCGGAGCAGATTTTCCGCTGACTTTTCGCCCATCCGCTCGAGGCGCATCAGGTCTTCCTTTTTCAGGAAGTAAAGATCGGCCACGTCCTTGACCAGCCCCTTGTCCACAAGCTGATTGACGAGCTTTTCGCCAAGCCCGTCAATGTCCATTGCACGTTTGCTTGCGAAGTGCAAAATGCGCTCTTTGAGCTGAGCAGGACAGGATGCGTTCGTGCAGCGGTAGGCGACCTCGCCGGGCATCCGCACGACTTTAGCTCCGCACACCGGACAGCGATCCGGCAAGTGGTAAGGCTTTTCCTTACCCGTACGCCGCGACTTCACCACGCTGACGATTTCCGGAATCACGTCGCCGGCACGCTGGACAATCACCCAGTCGCCGATTCGGACGTCCAGGCGGTCGATTTCGTCCTGATTGTGCAAGGTAGCCCGACTCACCACCACGCCGCCTACGTGTACGGGTTTGAGAATGGCCACTGGCGTCAGCGCGCCCGTACGGCCGACCTGTGCCACGATGTCCAGCACCTGCGTAATTTCCTGGTGTGCTGCGAACTTCCAGGCGATCGCCCACCGCGGGCTACGCGTCTTCATCCCCAGGCGCGCCTGGTACTCCAGACTGTTCACCTTGACCACCACGCCGTCGGCTTCGTAAGGCAGGTCCTCCCGCTTCTCGGTCATCCGCCGGTAGTAGTCCACCACCTGGTCCACACCCCGGCACAGTTCGTTCAGCGGGTTCACCTTCAAGCCCCACTTCTTGAAAGCCTCGAGCACCTCCCAGTGGGTTTTGAAATCCGGACCGCCGACGATCTGGCCGTACGCGTAGCAGTACATGTCCAGCGGCCGCGACGCCGTGACACTGGGATCCAGCTGTCGTACGGAACCCGCTGCGGCGTTCCGCGGATTAGCAAATGGTGGTTCGCCACGTTCCTCCCGTTCTCGATTCAAACGCCGGAACGCTTCTTTCTCCATGATCACTTCGCCCCGCACTTCAAGCCGCTCCGGAGCAGGTAGCCAGCGCGTAAGCAGACGCAGTGGGATCGACCTGATCGTCTTCAGATTCTCCGTGACGTTCTCGCCAACGTACCCGTCGCCCCGCGTGGAGCCCACAGTTAGCACGCCGTTTTCGTACACCAACTCCACTCCCAGCCCGTCCAGTTTGGGCTCCGCCACGTACTCGATAGGTCCCGCAACGCCGAGGAGCCGACGCACCCGTTCGTCAAACTCCCGAATGTCTTCCTCCGAAAAGGCGTTGTCGAGGCTGAGCATGGGGACACTGTGCGGCACCGTCTCGAATTCCTCCCGCGGCGGTGCTCCAACCCGCTGGCTCGGGGAATCGGGTGTCACCAGATCAGGGAATTGCCGCTCCAACTCCAGCAATTCCTGCATTAACCGGTCGTACTCGGCGTCGGGAATCTCCGGATCGTCTAGGACGTAGTAGCGGTAATTGTGGTAATTGATGAGCTCGCGAAGTTCCTCAAGCCGTTTCTGAGCCTCTTCGCGGGTCATGGTTGGCCTCCCTTCCGGTTGTTGATGATGATTCCCCACCTCTCGCAGCCCCCCGCATTGTTTCAATGTTGAACCTTCACACCGGGTTTCCCCGTGTCACCACGCTGTTCTCCAGTTTCAGGGTAGAGGCGCAGAAAACACAGAGCAGGAACACCGTGGCAATGCCCGGACGCACCCACACCCCGCTGAGACAGACAAGGTTCACGTCGCCGCAAAACCCGCCCCAGCGGATTCACCTTTCCATCCGAATACGCGAAAGCTCTTTCCGCAAAGCCGGCGCATCTTTAGCGGCCGCAAACCATCCGAGCCGTCGCCACCACCCTGTCGCGGATGTACGGACTAAGCGCGCCTTCTGTCACAAGATCGACTCTTCGCCCCAAAAGCCTGCTGAGCTCCCTTTCCAAAGCGACCAGTTTGAAGAAACCCACGGGGCGCACAAAGGTAATCAGGAGGTCGATGTCACTTCCTTCTGTGGCTTCGCCGCGCGCAAATGAGCCAAAGACTTTCAGAGTCCGCACTCCGTACCGCTCACACACTTTCGCCAGTCGTTGCACATCCAGATCCAGTTGCGCGGAGCTTTGGACCTTGAGGGACTGTCTGTTTGCCCTTTCCATTCCGCTGTCCCTGCTTTGGACGCCTGCGAAAGACGTCCTTCCTCCTTGACCCGCCAGAGGTGAAGGCCGTCATCTTACGTTACAGCCTTAGCCTTCACCTGGTCAGCCTTTGACCACGCCCAGTGGCCGGAGACGCGCCACTTTTTCCGACAATCCGGCCCCCACAACGGCTTCCACCACCTGCGACACGTCCTTGTACGCTTCGGGCATCTCTTCGGCAATGGTTGCACGACTGCTGGCCATCACAAAAATGCCCTGCTTCTCCAGCTCACCAGTCAGCGAACGTCCGCGGGCTGCCTTCTTGGCCTGGTGGCGGCTCATCACCCGGCCCGCGCCGTGACAGGTGGACCCAAACGTCTCCTCCATCGCCGTCTGCGTACCGACCAGAACGTAGGAATACCGGCCCATGTCGCCGGGAATGAGCACTGGCTGACCAATGTCCCGGTAACGCTCTGGCACCGCTGGATGTCCGGGCCCGAACGCCCGGGTGGCTCCCTTGCGGTGCACACACACAGTCTTCTCCACGCCGTCGATCACGTGCCTCTCAATCTTAGCGATGTTGTGGGCTACTTCGTAAACAACCTGCATGTTCACCTGTTTTGGCGACAAACCGAGGGCTTGCACAAACGCTTCCCGCGCCCAGTGGGTGATCATCTGCCGATTGGCAAAGGCGAAATTCACCCCGCAGGCCATCGCCGCGTAGTAGCGCCGTCCTTCCGGCGAGTTCACTGGTGCGCACGCCAGCTGCTTGTCCGGCAACTCGATGCCATATTTGCTCGCGGCTTTCAGCATCACCCGCACGTAGTCGTCGCACACCTGGTGGCCAAAGCCCCGCGACCCTGTGTGCACGATCATGGTTACCTGCCCGCGAAACAGGCCGAGCCGGTCCGCTAACTTTTCGTCGTACACCTCTTCAACGTAGCCCACCTCCACAAAATGATTCCCGCTCCCCAACGTGCCGAGCTGCGGACGGCCGCGCTCCATCGCCCGGGGGCTCACGGCGCCCGGATCCGCACCTTCCAGCCGCCCGGTTTCCTCGATTTTGTCAAGATCCTCCGGAGTGCCGTATCCGTTGCGCACCGCCCAGTGCGCACCCTCCACCAGCACCGCTTCCAGTTCCTTGTTGCTCAACTTCAGCACGCCAGTCGATCCCACACCACTGGGCACATGATGAAAAAGCGCCGCCACCACATCCCGGACCTTGTCACGAATGTCGTGCACTTGCAGATCGGTGCGCAGCAGCCGAACGCCACAGTTGATGTCGTAGCCCACGCCCCCCGGTGAGATAACCCCGCCATCTACGTCAAACGCGGCCACCCCGCCGATCGGAAAACCGTAACCCCAGTGGATGTCCGGCATGGCCAGCGAGAATTTCTGAATGCCCGGCAGCGTCGCGACGTTCGCCACTTGCTCAGGGGCGTTGTCTTTTCGGATGTCGGCAATCATGTCCTCGGTGGCGTAGATCCGACCGGGGACTCGCATTTTCCCTTCCCGGGGAATTTCCCAGAGGTAGTCGGTGACCTTGCGCAATTTGTAGCTTGCCATGGCCCCACCTCCCTATTTGCCCGAAGACCGGTCCGCCTGTCCTCTCAGATGTCGAAAATCACCTGCGCTTCCCAGTGGTCGTCGCGTCTACCGACGAAAAGCTTGTGAAACGTTACGGCTTTGATCTCCAGACGCAATTCGTGCCGGGCCGGGTCGTACCCTTCTCCCGCAATTTGCGCTTTGAGAAGTGCAGTTCGGTTCATCTCGATGCTGTGAACGCGGAACTTCGAAAACAACTTGCCCTCGGTGGAAAACAAGAAGTTGAGCTCAGACAGCCAGTTCACAAACAACTCTTCCACGTCTGCACCGCGCACCACCATCTCGCGACGTTGAATTGGGCGGACCGATTCGGGATTTTCCAGCATTACGCTCAGCATTCCGGTTGCGGCTGTTTCGAACAACCCTTCCAGGCTCTCGGCTCGCACCCGCAACCCGACGTCTCCGGTGTGATCAACCAGTTCGAACGTTCCGCTCACGTTCCGTCGCCCTCACGTCATTCTGAGCGTCTGCGGGTTACCCAACGCACATCTGCCAAGGTTGCGTTTGGGCGTAAGCCCGCGATCCACTTGAACCTCCAGACGACGCCAACACCTCTCTTTGAATTTGGGGAGCAACTCAACGCGCACCTGGGTCCCGCTGAGCGCACCTTGCGTTCTTCAGGTGTCAGCTGTGTACGCCGTCACAACTGCACCCGCTTCAGCTGCCCGAGCACGTACTCGCGGATGGCTTTCGGCTCCGGCAGCTCCCGCAACAGCGCGCCATTCTTCATTACCGGCTTCAACAGCGCCTCGAACGTTCCCCCGCAGGAACACCGTTCCGGTGCGGGTTGACCGTAAGGGAGCACCAGTGTGTTCCCGCACTCCCCACACCTCCACACTTCCTTACGCCCCGAAGGTTTGCCGCGTTTCGCAATCGGCTGTCCCTCGATCGCCACAATGTCCATCGCAAAGTCCAGCACCGGAGCGTTGCTGATGGAGGTCCCCACACCGTAGGCGTCGACCACTTCGTTCAGCTGCAGGATCTTGTTCTCGTCGATGCCGCCAGAAACAAACAGCTTGACGTGCTTGTGGCCCCGGAGGTCCAGCTCCCAGCGGACCTCCCTCAGAATTTGCAGGAAATCGCCTCGGCGACTCCCCGGTGTGTCCAGGCGTACAGCGAACAGGGCTTCGCCCAGGGCTTCTGCGGCACGCAGGGCTTCGAACTTCTCGTCGCCAAACGTGTCCACAAGGGCTACCCGAGCTACCTCCGGCTCGATCACCCGGTGAAATGCCTTTGTCGCCTCCACCACGTCGCCGAGGATCAGCACCAAAGCGTGCGGGATCGTTCCGGTGGGTGGCAGACCCAACAGCTCTGCACTCTGTACCACGGCTACCCCGTCGACCCCACCGACGTACGCATTCCGGTCGATCACCGGAGCCAGAGCAGGGTGCATGCGCCGCGCTCCGAAACTGGCAATCAACCTGTCGCCTGCTGCCACCCGACAACGCGCTGCTTTGGTTGCCACGCCCGAGGCCTGGCACAAGAACCCGAGGACAGCCGTTTCGTACACACCGAAGTCCAAATAGTCCCCCTCGATGACCATCGTAGGCTCGTTGGGGTGGAAAATCGTGCCCTCGTCCATGGCCCAAACGTCCACCGGAAGCCCCTGGAGCAGCTCCAGCGCATCCTCCAGCCCGGTGAACACGCCCCAGGTCCGTCCCTCCGGGAACGCTTTTACCACAAACTCCGCCGTCACCCGCTTGTGGACGTTCTCCGCCTGCAGAATTTTTCGTGTGCGTTCAAAGTAAACATCCGTTGTGCGGCCGGCTTTGATGTCCTCTTCGGTGGCGATGAACTTCATCTTCGGCTCCTCGTTTGGCTCCCGGTTCCCCGCTTCGTTCGTGGACCGGTCGAAGCACTTCTCGGCAGAAAAAAGAAGGCGGAGTGATCACCTCACCCCGCCTGGCAGGTTCTCTGTTGCTCAAGCACCAAACTTCTTCAGACGCAACGCGTGCGCCAGCATCAGGGACATGAGCTCCATTGTTGGAAAGCGACCCAGTGTACCCCTGGCGCACGACACCTCGTCGAAACGCTCTACGTCGTCCATCCGAGCCGTTGGCGCCGCCAGGATCACCGGCACCGGATGCCAGGAATGGGATTTCAACGCAGCGGGCGTGGAGTGATCGCCAGTGACCACAAAAACGTCGGGATTGAGTTCCGTGATCATCGGAATGTAGCTGTCGACTTCCTCGATCACCTTCACCTTGGCGTCGAAATCTCCGTCTTCGCCCCGCGAATCCGTGTACTTGACGTGCAAGAAGAAGAAGTCGTAGTCGTTCCAGACCTGGCGCAAAGCCTCAAACTCCGTCTTGATGTCCGGCGTGATCGGATTCAAGGTCATCCCCACCAGTTTGGCCACACCGCGGTACATCGGGTAGTTGGCAATGGCGTAGGCACGCAGCTTAAAGCGCTCTTCGAGTGAACGGTAGTGCCGGTTCTTTGCAAAGCCCCGCAGCAAAATGAAATTCGCTCTGGGCTCGTCAGCCAGGATCTCCCTGACCTGGCGTACCAGTTCGTCCACAATCTTCGCCGTCCGGCGTGCCTCCTCGGTGTCCACTGCCGGCGTGGCCGGGAGCGCAGGAACTCCCGTTTCCTGCGGATCCGTGTCCAGCAGATCTCCCGACAGTCCCTTACCGCGCAGCAAAATCATGGCCCGGTGCTCTTTCACCGGTTTAATGATGAACTGCACCTCAGAGCCGAGATCAACCTTTTCCTGGAGTTTTTTGCACAGACGTTCGCACTCTTCGGTGGGGATTCTCCCCGCGCGGCGATCCACGATGTTTCCGTTCTCGTCGATGGTTGCGAAATTGATTCGCACCGCCACATCTTCGGGCGTCAACTCCATGCCGATGCCGGCTGCCTCCAGCACGCCGCGGCCGATGTTGTTCTCAACGGGATCGTACCCGAACAGGGCGAAGTGGGCCGGACCGCTGCCCGGCGTAACCCCCGGCATGATGGGATCCATCAGGCCGCAGGAACCTTGCCGTGCCAGCAGATTCAGGTTCGGAATGCGCGCCACGTGCAGTTCCGTGCCCTCACGTCCGGGCATTTGTAGCCCCCCAACGCCGTCCATCACCAGAAGAACGATTTTCTTGTCGTTCTGAAAAGCCAGCTCTTCGACCACTCGGTAGTCCATTTTCTGCCTCCTGCCGTCGTTGCGTCCACACCATTTGCGGAATTGCAGAAGCTCTCACGGCAGCCTCCGCAACGAAGCTGTCAACTCCTGACTCCAAACGGACCACAGTTGCACGCGGCTTTTTCTCCTCCCACCGGACCAAGATTTACGAAAACTTACGCTAAATTTCAACCGCAAACTCGACGGGCTTTCCCGCTTTGGCGCGGAGATGTGAGCCCGAAGATCAGACCGCCGCGCCCGCCGGATGCATTTTCGACGCAAGAACCACAATGCATCTTCACCGCAAGCACCCGTTTCTGATGCCCCTGCCGCAACGAGGGCAACACCCTCGGTCTACGACCCGTCGGCTTCTGCCAGGTTTTCCACAGCCCACCTCTTAGAGTGGGCTCAGCGGATTTCGCCGTCGACCTGCAACCCAACATCCCAGCCAGCTGGGGTACCACTGCGCGCTCCCTCTGTGGCCGCTTCTTCTGTCCGCGCCAGTTTAACAGCGGCGCGCAACGGACCGAGTCGAAAACGCGCAACCAGCACGGTTCGCCAACCGCACCCGCCGTACCGCCTAATGGCAAATGCGCCCGGTAGCCCCGGCTCGTACGCGTACACCGCCCCCGTGTTGCTGCGCACGTCGAAGACTGCGAAACGCACCACGACATCAACACCCCCCAGTCCGTGCCACCGCAGCTGTTCGTAAACCAGTTTGCCATCCGGGGCTCGAAGCGAGCCCGGAGCAGCACCACCTGCCCACACGAACGCTCCCCGGATCTGCGCAACAAGCCTGCCTCGCCCCAGATCGAGCTGTGCACGAACCCGCCGGGTTCGCAACGTCCGTGAATCCGAACGCTCGCGGCCCGCCCCATCGGTGCTGCGTGTCCACACTTCACGCCACCGATCCTGCAACCGAAGTCCAAGTCTCGCCGCCCGGCCTACGCGCGTCCAGGCGTCCAGCAGGAAGCGCTGCTCCGGTCCGGCTTGACCCCTGCGCGCGACCTGTCCCGCTACAGCTGTCAACCCGCGCTGCGAGTTTCCCAGCCGAAGCGCCGCCAGCGCACCATTTTGCTCAGCTCCAGTTCTTTCGCCCTCGAGCGGATTCGAACGAAAAGCCTCCGTAAGACCAGGTCCGTAACGGTGAGCGAGGAAGAGCCCTTCGAATCCGGTAGCCGACACACGCAGACCACCCAGCCAGGACGGCATCCCGCTCAACATCCAGGCTGTTTCCCCGAAAAACTCCGTGCCGGCCCAGCGACAACGCGCTTCGACCGCCGTTGCGGTTCGCGCCGCCCGTGTGGCACCGGCTTCCAGCCTCTGGACCGCTAGCGTCGCCCTAACCGCCGCCCGCGTGGCCGGTTTCCAGCGTGCGCTTGCGCCCACCACACGCTCCAGCACGGCCCGCCGCCACGAGCGCTCGCGCTCCGTGCGGTGGTAACCCGTCTCCACCAGACGAATTTCCCCAGAGTTCGAGTCGACCGCTCCGTCGCGCAAACGTCGTGACGCGAACCCCAGCACCTGCACACGTTGCGATTCCCGCCAAACCGCTAACCCGCGCAGGGCAAAGCTCTCATCGCCGTAGACGTAGCCACGCAACGGCCGCGCGGGTTCGTGCGATAGCCTTTCGATGTCTGGTCCAACGATGGGCGGGTACGGGCTTGCAAACAACAGTCCTTGTCCCAACTGAACGGAGTAATCTCCAGCGACCACGACCAGCCCGCCTCCGGGCCGGACGGCCACGTAGGTGGCAAGGAAATCCGTCACCCGTTCCTCGCCGGGGTCGCCTTCGGCCACAGCGCCTGCGGAGACTCCCGCCCATCGCAGAACCTGTAGCCTGGCAAGTCGCCTCCAAGCGGGCTTGACCACTCGCGTGGCCCGTTTCTCCGCTCGCACACGCACCCGACCTGTTCTCACGGACGCACGCTGGCCAACGAAGACGTAAGGCGCGAGCAAATCTGCTGTGGAGGCGTCCAGCAGCCCTGCCGTTACCAAGTCCGCCAGCCGCCCAAACTTTCCGTGTTCATCCCGGTAGCGTACGATGGCGTCCGCGAGCGCGTTGGAAATCCACGGCAGGCCGGCGAGCTCAGCCGCCGAGACACGGTTCAGATTCAGAGGGTTCGCGCGAAGGTAGTCGAGCTCCGCCGCCAGCGCTTCGGCAGCTTCCTGGCATCCCAGACTCTCCACGAGGTCCTGTACAGCACGGCTGGACTGCGCAAACACGTGCCCTCGCAGAACGCCAACAAGTACACCGAGAAGAAAGCCAAACATTTGTCTCTTGCTCACGAACATTTGGCTGACCCGGTCCCCGCCACGAACACAGTTCCCTACGAGAGGTCCCCCACACGACCCCCGTCCTGCCGAAAGTACGGCCTGTCGCCGCTCAGTGGATGGTCAGCGGTGTCGCGCGAGCACCCACGCCTTCGGGCAGTCGCAACCGCTGATCAGAATCTTCTGCCCCCAGCGGATGCAGTCCACGCACCCTGTGTTGCGGCGTCCCACCTCTGCCCCTGTCAGGATGTGACCGCAGCAACGTCAGCCCGACGAAATGCGTTCCCCCGAGAACCGAATGGTGCACAAACGCGTAATCAATCAGCAGGCGTCCCAGCGAAAAGCGGAGTCCCAACGTGGTCCGAGCAGGTTCAACAGTGACACCTGCACGCAACAGCAGTGCTCGGAGCACTTTCAGTTCCAGACCGACGCGACTTTCCGCCGGGTAGAGCGGATCTTTCGCCAGTTCGGCTGCCACTGCGGCCCTGGTTGAAAGCCTTGCCCCGAGGCTCACAGCCAGCGAGCGCGCCAGACTCTCCGCCCACACCCGGCTGCCCCAGGCCAGAACGTTGTGGCCGCGGGCGCTTACCATCAGCGCCGGGGTGAACAGGTAGGCCACGCCCAGGTCGAGTGCCACACCGTGGTGGCTCCCGTAGCGAGCGATTGCTGTTTGCCCCACACGCACGGCGACGCCAGCGCGCAGGTCAGTGCTGCCCCAGGCTGTGCTAAACGTGAGCGCCGTTTCGCGGTAGAGTTTGCCGCCAAAGTACGTTCCGGTCAGCGCAATCGGAACCGAAGGGACGCACAAGCTCACACTTTGTGCAGCCAACTCGCTGAAGCCGTACCAGCGCGTGTGCTGTACCGACAAAACGCTGACGACGTTTGCATCCAGCAAGGCGGGGTTCGCTGTCCAGCTGATGGCGCTGTCAAGTCGAGAGACCGCGATCAGCCCGCGTCCCGCGGCTGCTGCTGTCAGCGCCTCGCCCGCTGGAGAAGCGGCGCCAGCTCGCCAGGTGGGCCAAAAGACAAAAGCGTGGACGAGGATCCAGAGGGCAGTTCTTCTTGACATTTTCAGGCGGATTCGTGATATTTCGTTGAGGTTATTCGACTTCCGCCGTCGAAGATTCGGTGGCTGCGAACAGTTCGCGTTAGCCGGAGGTCAACATGGGAGCCAAGAAGCATTTTCTCGAGAAAGGCTTAGCTGCTCTGCTGCTGGTCGGTCTTGGTCTGGCCTTCTGGACTGGGCAGGCCCAGGCCCAACGGGTCATCGCCGAAGTGAGCACCATCCTCAAGACCTTACCCCTGGAAAAGCAGCAGAAGCTGGCCGATTTCCACGAGAAAATCGAACGCTACATCAACGACTACGACTGGTTCGACGAGCCAGAAATCGACATTCACATCAAGATGCAGTGGATGCTTGAGGACATCAGCTCAAGCAGCGAAGAGCGCTACCGCGCACAGATTCTGGTGTCAAATGCCAGCGACATCCAGTACTTCGACAAGCGCTGCCGCTTCCCCTACAACCCCAACGAGCCCATCGTACACAACGAACCCGCCTTTACGGCCCTTACCGGGTTGATCGACTACTACGTGTACCTGATCATCGGCGGGGAACTGGACAAGTACGGCACCCTGATGGGCACACCTTACTACGAGAAAGCCCGCGACATCGCCGAGCAGGCCAAGTTCGGATTGGGTCGTTTCGTGGAAGGCTGGGATTTGCGCCTGAACCTGGCTCGCAAGCTGCTCAGCGAGGAGCACAAACCCTTCCGGGAAATGGTGGACTACTACTTTTACGGCTTGTCAGTGAAAGACGAGGACATCAACGAAGCGAGAAAGTACGTCGCGGAGGCTGTTCGTCGGCTCGCGAATTTGCTGGATGAAGACCCCAAGAACGATTTCTACAACAAATTCCTCGACGCACACCGGAACGAAATCATCGACCTGTTCAAAGACGCCAAGGACAAGAAGGTACTGGTGACCTTGGCCCAGGTGGACCCGGATCACAAGAAAGAGTACCTGCGCTTCGTACAGTAGATTCCCCGTACCAGAACGTAACGGTGCTCCCCTCAACGGGGAGCATCTGACCAACGCACAAGGCCCCGAAACTGGGCCTCAAAAAGCCGCACCAGGTGGCCGCTTTCTCTGCGGCTGCTGTCGGCGGCAGTGGCCGTTCTGCTTTCTCCGCGAGAGAAAAACCGGCCCGAGTGTGGCTAAGCCTACAAGGGATTGCGAACGGACCTCTGGTCCAGCCTGGCGTTGCACTCCCCCTGACGAGATCTGCACGAGGTCCCCCCTCAGCACTGGCTTTGTGCCATTCATCCCCCCGCCCAGCAGTTCTTCTTACAACCGCAGTGCCTCTCCCTGGAAGGGCACGTGCACGTGCCTGTACCCCACCTCCTTCAGGTGCTCAGCGAATTTCAACGACTGGTCCTCGTCGCCGTGCACAAGTTCGATGAGATTTGGCTCGCGCGGTCGGATTTTGCGGATGTAGTCCGTAAGCTCGCGCTGGTCGGCATGGGCACTGAAAGTGTTCATGACCACCACCTCGGCACGCAGGCGGTACTCCTCGCCGAAGATGCGCACCTTCTCCCAGTGATCCACCAGCTTCTTTCCCAGCGTGTTGGCGGCCATGTAGCCCACAATCAGCACCGTGTTGCGCGGATCCTCGATGTTGTTCTTCAGGTGATGCAGAATCCGCCCCGCTTCGCACATCCCGGACGCGGAAATGATCATGCAGGGCTCTTTCTTGAAATTCAGCTGCTTCGATTCCTCCACGTCGCGAATGTAGCGCAACCGGCCAAAGCCAAAAGGATCTTCGTGTCGGTCGAGAAATTCCAGTGTCTCGCGGTCGTAGCACTCCGGATGGTGCCGAAAGACTTCTGTCACGTTCACCGAGAGGGGGCTGTCCACGTAAATCGGGATCTCGGGGATTTTACCTTCCTCGGTGAGCACGTGCAGGTGGTAAACGAGTTCTTGCGTACGGCCCACGGAAAAGGCGGGCACAATGACTTTGCCGCCGCGGGCCACGGTGCGATTAATCGTGTCTGCCAGAGTCTTGGCCGCGTTGCCGTAGGGATCGTGCAGTCGTCCGCCGTACGTGCTCTCGCTGACGAGCACGTCCACATCTTCCAACGGCTCAGGATCGCGCAGGATGGGTGCGTTGGGCCGTCCCACGTCGCCAGTGAAGGCGATGCGGGTACGCTGGCCATCGCTCAGGATGTCCAGTTCCACCGCCGCCGATCCAAGGATGTGGCCGGCATCGCGGAACCTGGCCTTGACGCCGTTGGTCACAAAAAACGTGCGGTTGTAGCTGACCGAAACGAAATTGTCCATGCAACGGACGGCGTCTTCCCACGTGTAAAGGGGCTCCACCGGCGGCAACCCCTTCTTGGCGTGCTTCTTGTTCACGAACTCGGCGTCCTTTTGCTGCACGTGCGCCGAGTCGCGCAACATCACGCTGCAAAGCTCGCGCGTGGCGTGCGTGGCGAAAATGTTTCCGTCGAACCCCTTTTTCACCAACGTTGGGATGTTCCCGCTGTGATCGATGTGCGCGTGGGTGAGAATCATCACGTCGATGGACTCGGGATCGAAGGGGAAATGCCGGTTCCGCTCTTCCGCTTCCTTTCTGCGTCCCTGGTACAGCCCGCAATCGATCAGAATCCGCTTCCCGTTCACCTCCACAATGTGCATCGAACCAGTGACGGTTCGAACCGCTCCCATGAACCAGATCGTGATGCCCAAGGCTGTTCCTTTCCCTCTGTTCCTGTCTTTCCCGGCATCTGTCTCGTTGCACCCCCAGTAGGTCTACGGCGGCCCCACCGCACCCAGCGTTGCCAACCTAAACCTTTTACCTCTCCTCAGGCTCTGCCCACTGCCGTCGTTCAAGATTCTGCTGGCGAGTCTGTGCGCATTCGGAAAACCCACCCACCAGGCGTGAGCTATTTGAAGGCAGCGAAGAAAACGGAGGGCAGACTCCTTCGCTGTTCACCGTCCGGCAGGCCGCTCTCCTTCCGCGTTCCTTGAAAGTCGATCACTCATCCGGCGAGCTCCCCTGCACGGCCCCCTTTCTGATTCTCTCGCAAAGAGCTTAGCAAGGACAGCCTAAAAATGCAAGGGAAAAAATGCCCAGGCGTGTACTGATCAGTCAAATAGTTCCCACTCTGTAACCCTACAGGTTAAAGAGTTTCCCCGTCGCAGCCATGGACACCTCGGCGCGGTTTGGCTCCTGCTGGCAAAATCGTTTCCAGGCCAGGACAAAGGCTCAGAGATCGCTTTGCGTTTCCGCCTGGGATCGGAAATCCCCGGCTCATTCAGATGAAAACCGGTCGAGTCTCGGTCCCGCTTTGGCGGGTCTCCACCTGAAATAGCCCGGAGATTCAATTCCCGAGCCGCCTGGAGACCGTCCGAAACGCTCAGCTTCCTCCCGTGCTCGCAGGAGGTCAGCTGATTGCGTAGGCGAGGTCAGGCGCTTAGGCACGGCTTAACCAGAATAGCAATCGCTACGTCCCGCGCCCAACCGCGTTCTTGTGGAGAACTCCTGAAAAATGCACCCGCCTTCTCGCACACCGCATTGCGGTAAAGTGCACCTGCCCCGAGCGCAGCCGTGTGCCTGAAAGGGCAGAACAGTCACGAACATGTTCCACGCACCCCGCTGACTCACCGGTGCACCGGCGGCCCCGGTTTGTTGTGTAAACCACCTCGCCCACCGAAGAAGCAGGCACGAGCGCGAAACGGCAGGTTCTCACCGAAGCTTCGACGAATTCGCGCTCTGGGGAGCGACGCGCTTCGCCACCCAACGCGCGCGAACGGCTGCAAACATCCTTCGCCCCGGTGGCTGCGCCTCCCAAAAAGTTCGGCCACACTCGACCAATCACCCTGGTCCACAACACACGCTCTCCACCAGGGGTGGTTGTTGGCAGGCCACACGGAGCTGTCGCAGAGGGATCGAATCCCCTCGGCCCCAAAACGCTTGCTTTCTCGCTCGATTCCGTGTATCTTTGGGCAGCAACTTCAACCGGTACAACGGGTAAGGCTGATGCCTGCCCTACACGCGATGCACGACGAACAGGCCAAGCTCACCAACAGGAGGACCAATGCGGGTTCTGTCTGGAATCCAGCCTTCGGGTAGCCTTCACCTGGGCAATTACTTCGGCATGATGCGCCGCATGATCCAGTACCAGGAGAACGAAAACAACACCCTTTTCTGCTTCATCGTCAATTACCACGCGCTAACTACAGTGTTCGACGCCGAGCTCTTGCGTCGCCAGACCTTCGAGGCAGCGTGTGATTTCCTGGCGCTGGGCATCGATCCGGAGCGCTCCATTTTCTGGGTGCAGAGCGACGTGCCCGAAGTCACGGAGCTCACCTGGCTCCTTTCCAACGTGACCAGCGTGGGTCTTCTGGAGCGCGCCCATTCGTACAAGGACAAGATCGCCAAAGGCATTGTGCCCAATCACGGTCTTTTCAGCTACCCGGTCCTCATGGCTGCCGACATCCTGCTGTTTGGTGGCGAACTTGTCCCCGTGGGTAAGGACCAAAAACAGCACCTGGAAATGACCCGCGACATCGCCATCAAATTCAACAACACCTACGGCGAAACCTTTGTCGTCCCGGAGCCGGACATTCCAGAGGATGTGGCTCTGGTGCCTGGCATCGACGGCCAGAAGATGTCCAAGTCCTACGGCAACACCATCGAGATTTTCGCCGACAAGGAGACCCTGCGGCGCAAGGTCATGTCCATCGTCACCGACTCCACTCCGGTGAACGAACCTAAGGATCCCGACAAGTGCAACCTGTTCGCCATTTACAGCTTGTTCCTTACGCCGGAGCAACGCGAAGAACTGCGCCAGCGCTACCTCAAGCCCGGCCTCAAGTACAGCGACGTGAAGAAAGAGCTCGTGGAGGTCATCTGGAACCACTTTGCGCCGTACCGGGAGAAACGCGACTACTACGTGAGCCACCCTGACGTGGTGTTCGACATTCTCAGGGCTGGCGCCGAGAAAGCGCGAGCCGTTGGCCGGGAGTACCTGGAAAAAGCCCGTCACAACGTTGGACTGGACTACTGGTCAGGCCGGTAGCAGAAGGCGGCCATCCGTTCCGTCTTCTCCTCTGATGCACCGGTTCCCCTGCGGAAGACAACCGGCGGTGAGTCACGCCGCATCGTGTCCCTGCCGCCGGTCTTTTCCCCTTCCCGACCCCACACCGCTGTCGCGGACCCGACCTGCGTTCTCCCGCGGTGGTTTTTCCTCTCGATTCAGCTCAGGAGGCTCCCCATGAGGAAACGTGTTGTCCTGCTCTTAGCCCTGGCTCTCGGCCTGGTTGCCTCTTCCTTCGCGCTCGGAAAGCGCGCGATGACCGTGGAGGATCTGTGGGCTGTCAAACGGGTCGGACCGCCGGCCCTGTCACCGGACGGGCGCTGGGTGGCTTTCAGCGTTACGACCTACAGTCTCGAAGACAACACGGGCACATCCGACATCTGGATGGTGTCGGTGGACGGAGGTGAACCGATCCGGCTTACAACCCACCCGGCGCGCGACAGCCAGCCGCGCTGGAATCCTGCCAACCCGACTGAGCTGGCTTTCGTTTCCAGTCGTGACGGGAAACCGCAAATCTACCTCCTCTCGCTCACCGGCGGCGAAGCCCGACGTCTTACGAACATCCCCACCGGGGTCGGCAGTTTTGTGTGGGCACCCGACGGCAGGCATCTGGCCTTAACCTCGCGCGTTTACCCGGGGACCACGCCAGAAGAAACGGCCCAGCGTGACAAGGCCCACGCCGAATCCAAGGTCAAAGCCCGTGTCTACACCAGCTTGCTTTTTCGCCACTGGAACACGTGGTGGGACCACAAACGCAGCCACGTGTTTGTGTTCGACCGTCAAACCGGAAACTACCACGACGTGACTCCGGGCGATTTCGACACGCCACCGATTGCCCTCGGCGGACCTCAGGACTTCGTCTTCTCGCCCGACGGCAGCACGTTGGCGTTCGTGCGCAACACCGACCCCGTCGTGGCCACATCCACCAACAACGACATCTTCACCGTGACCCTTCCCAACGGCCAGCCCAAGCGGCTTACGACGTCTCGGGCCAACGACAACAGTCCAAGCTACTCGCCCGGTGGGCGCTTTTTGGCCTACCTGGCCATGGCGCGACCCGGCTTCGAAGCGGATCAGCTCGACCTCATTCTCCTGGACCGCAAGACGGGACTGCGCCGCAACCTGACCGCCGATTTCGACCGCGACGTCCACGAATTCACGTGGTCTCCCGACGGCAGAACCGTCTTCTTCACCGCCGGCGACCAGGGTCGCACCAAAATCTACCGCCTGGACGTGCGCAGCGGAACCATTCGAACCCTGGTGAACGAGCACAGCAGCAGCGGGTTGCAAATCAGTCCGGACGGGCATTGGCTTGTGTTCCGACTACAATCCATGCGTGCACCTTACGAGGTGTACCGCGTTCGAACGGACGGCCGAGACCTCCGCCAACTCACGGCTCTCAACGCCGACCTGCTCGCGCAGCTCGAACTTCCGGCTCCCGAGGATTTTTGGTTCCACAGCTACGACGGCACCCGTGTTCACGGTTTTTTTCTGAAGCCGCCGTTCTTCCGTTCCGGCCACAAGGTACCCCTGGTGTTTCTGATTCACGGTGGTCCTCAGGGCATGTGGTCGGACGTTTTCCACTTCCGGTGGAACTCCGAGCTCTTTGCGGCTCCAGGCTACGCCGTGGTGGAAATCAACTTCCGCGGCTCGAAGGGCTACGGCCAGGCCTTCTGCGACGCCGTCAGCAAAAACTGGGGCAACGGCCCGTACCAGGATCTCATGGTCGGTCTGGACTCACTGCTGGCGCGTTACGATTTTCTCGACCCAAACCAGGTTGTGGCGGCCGGGGCCAGCTACGGCGGCTTCATGATCAACTGGATTGCTGGTCACACCGACCGCTTCAAAGCGTTAGTTTGCCACGACGGCGTCTTCGACCAGCGCATGATGTACTACAGCACCGAAGAGCTGTGGTTTCCCGAGTGGGAATTCGACGGTCCGCCGTTCGAGAACCCGACTCTCTACGAAAAGTGGTCGCCGTCCAACTTTGTCGGGAACTTTCGTACGCCCACGCTTGTGATTCACGGAGAGCATGATTTTCGCGTACCCCTTACGCAGGGCTTGGCCATGTTCACAGCCTTGCAGCGGCGCGGCGTACCGTCTAAACTGCTGGTATTCCCAGACGAAGATCACTTCGTTCAGAAACCGCAGAACTCCCGGCTGTGGTGGAATACCGTTCACGCGTGGTTCCGTCAGTGGCTGGAACGGGGAAAAGCTGAGGGCAAGTGAGCGGCTGGGAGCGTGTGGGCGTGCAGAGCCAAGGCGTGGTGGAGAAAACCGCGTTGTTTCACACGGGCCGACAACAAGCTAAGCCAGGTTGGTCAGCGGGTGCGCGTCGGTCTCCATCTCGTTGAGCGTGTGAGTCACTCGGGTGCCCCCGAGCGCAAGAAGGGCAACCGCTTTCCGGCCCGGCCGTAGCAGGCGGGCTGGCGGCCGCTACGGACTTAGCACAAAAAGCAGGAACAGGGCAGCGCCGAAAAATCGACGCCCGGACTCGCCGGTTTCCAACTCTGAGACAAACGCGAAGGGGGAAGTAACGGCGGAAGGCAGTACACCGCGACACACGGAGGATGCTTTGAAAACAAACCGTCCGATTTTGTTGCTCGCAACGCTGTTGGCCGCGTGGACGGCCCTGCTCGTGTCGTGTACAAGCCCGAACGACCCGCAAGAACGTTACGACGGCGAGTGGTACGGCCACTTCGAGACGGACAACCGCCTCTACTTCCGAATCGCTTACGATCGGGTCCAGAAAGTCAGCATCGACGGCGGCGAGGAGCCCATCTTGTTCCCTCTTGGGAACGAGGTGACCGACGCGCGTTTCCGGGTGTACCTTCGCGAACGCGACATCTGGCTGGAGGGCCACTTCACGGACATGAACAAAGCTGAGGGCACACTGCACGCGTACGGCGCCGTGTACTCGTGGTCAGCCATCAAAGCCAAGACAAAGAACGGACGGCTTCTGGTTGAGGAAAGCTACTTCTGGGAACCCCACGTGGTTCATCTCGCTGGCCGGTCGCGGGGCAAACTGTTGCTCGAGAAGATCGACCTGACCCGAATGGTCAAACACCACTACCAGCTCTACTTCACAGAAGACAACAACCAGCTCAAGGTGTCCATCGGGGACCTCAACCGGGGTCTCTGGCTTTTCTACGAGGTTGCCTACCAGGATTCCATGCACCTGGATTTCGACGGCATTCGTCTTACCCTGATCGAGGACCCCCAGTCACCCTTCGGACCTGACGACGTCTACGAATTCTGGTACGAGTAGCAGACTGCGAGCCGCTCCCTGTTCGGGGAGCGGCTCTTCCTTTCGCCTTGCGCAGCCTCCCGTACAGCCCGCTACCTACGCCGCCTTGGCCGTACCTTTGGCCTTCTCGGCAGCCATTACTTCCCGTTCCCAAACCGGGTCCAGGAGTTCCCGCAGTCTCTTGTCGTAGTTGAGCAGGCGCTTGCGGTAGTCCGCGTCGGCCATGGCGCGTTTTGCGTCGTCGTCCAGTGGCCGGGCCTCAAGGCGCTCGATGGCTCTGTGGGCGAACTTGTAGTGATCGCGGATTGGGCAGGGCAGGAAGAAGTTTTTCACCTCGGGGGCTGGCCGGCGGTACCCGTACGCGTCCTGCCACTTCCGAATTGCTTTGAAGAAGGGCGAGTCCAGCGCGTCGCTCAGCGTCCCGCCGCGTTTGTAAATGTCGTAGACGTTGTCCACGTAGTAGGGGAAAAACACGCAAGGCGCAATGTTGCCGTTCCAATCGATGTAAAAGTAGCCGCCGGAACGGCCCGCCGAAATGCACCCCACCGACATCGGACCGCCGTTCCAAAAGTCGATCAAGAAGAGCTTCATGTCGTAGATCATCTTCAGCTCCTGCTCCAGCATCCAGCGCCGTTGCTCGGGCGTCACCATCAGGTCCAGGGTGTAGCTACGCCCGATGGGCATGTACTGGAAAATCCATCCGTAGATGGCTCCCTGCTTGTTGAAGAAAAAGTCCATGAAATCCTCGGAGAGCACGATCTCCGCGTTCAGGCGCGTGGCCGTAACCGAAATGCCAAAGGGCACGCCCTCCTCGCGCAGATTTTCCATGGCCTGAAGGATCTTCCGGAACACTCCCTTGCCGCGGCGCGCGTCGGTTTGCTCCTCCCAGCCCTCTACAGAAATGGCAGGTGTCACGTTGCCCAGTTCCGCAAACCGTTTCGCTACGTCCCGAGTGATCAGCGTTCCGTTGGTGTACATCAGGAAGTAGTTGTCCTGGTTGTCGGCCAGCCAGTCGAACAGGGTTTTGCCCTCGCTCTTGTACATCAACGGTTCTCCCCCGGAAATCACGGTGAAGTGCGATCCCCACTCCTCCCGTTTGTCGTGCATAATTCGCTGCAGAACGGTGTAAGAAATGGTTTCGTTGTTCTTCGCTGAACTGGCCGCGTAGCAGCCGATGCAGCGCAGGTTGCAGGTCTTCGTGGGACTGATCAGCACGAAGGACGGGGGGCCATAACCGTGTTTCTCCTTGAACGGTTTTTGCCGTTCGGACTCACCCATCACGACTTGGCCGATGAAGTTCTTGATGACCGCGCGTCGCACTTGAGGCGAAATCCGGCCATCTGCCAGCGCACGGTCGATGGAGTAGAGCAAATTCCGCAATGCCAGAAAACGCAACTCCTGCACGCGTTGCGGTCGGTCATCTTTGTTTTCAACGAAGAAATTGTGGTAAAGCTGCTTCTCCCCCTGTTTCAGGGCCAGATGCCGAACGGTCGACGACCGAAGCGCACGGTCAAGCAGTTCCGTCGACACTGCATGCCAGATGGGTTCCAGACGCAACACTTGCATGATTCCGCCCTCCTTTTGCTGACAGCTTCAATTCCCTTGCAACCCTCACGCGTAGCCCAGGTTGCGGAAGATCTCCAGCCCGGTCCTCACACGTGCAAGCCGCTGTCTTAACCCCGTCGGACTCTTGAACAGCTCCGCAACTGCTCTGGGTACTTGGGACGCGCTGAGGTAGAAGCGAACGTAGGCTTCCCGAAGAAGTCCTTGGATTTCCTTCGCGGACAGGTAAGGGTGTTTGAACACCAGGTGCAAACCGTCGTAAAGATCCCAATTCCTCGTGGTCAGCCTCCTAAGGGACTCCAGGTACTGGAACAGACGCGACCCAGGGTAAGGAGTCAAAATCGAGAATTGACACGTTTCCGGCCGTAGCCTCCGCGCCACGCGGATCGTCTGCCGGATCATTTCCTTGGTTTCGTGCAGTTCCCCAAGGATGAAACTGCCGTACACCCGGATGCCGTACCTGCGCAGAAGACGGACAGCTTGCCGCTGTTGCTCGAGGGTGATCTTCTTCGCAAAATGATCCAGGGTGGCCTGGTTACCGCTCTCCAGGCCCAGAAAAACCGTGCGCGCACCTGCCAACGCCATCCGACGAACCATGTCCGGGTGTCTCACCAGCGAATCCACCCGCGAGAAACACCACCAGCGGATATCCCAGTGGCGCGCCAGGATTTCGTCGCAGAAATCAACTGTTCTGCGGTAGCTGAGGGTGAAAACGTCGTCCACGAAGAGGAAGGAGGTGTAGCCGCGCTGCTGCAGAATCTGCAGCTCGGCGAGCACGGAGTCCAGCGAGCGTGTTCGCCAACGAAGTCCTGCGAAACGCGTCGCCGCGCAAAAGTAGCAGTCGTAAGGGCAACCCCGCGACGTCACCAGCGAAGCAACCGGACGGCCATCGAACGTGGACAGGTAGCGGCCCTGGGGAAAAGCGGATCGATCCGGAAACGGCAGTGAATCCAGATCCTCGATCAGGTAGGCCGGTGGATTACGCCGCAGTGCCCCTCCTCGCTGGTAGGTAAGACCACGCACGTGTTCCAGCGAAGTCCCGTGCTCCAGGGCGTCAACGAGTTGCACCAGGGCTTCTTCGCCCTCGCCCCGGATCACGAAGTCTGCGGCCTCGCGCTCGAAGGGTTCAGCATCCAGAAACGTAGGATGGTAACCACCGAAAACAACCAGCGTTCCGGCTCTTCGAGCCAGGCGCCCCAGCTCCACTGCACGATTGAACCGGGGCGTGTCAGTAGAAATCCCCACCAGGTCGTACTTGCCGAAAGGGATCTCGTCGGGAGCAAGATTTTCGACCTGCAAATCAACGGCGTCGGCTTCGTGGCCAGCCGCTTTCAAAGAGGCCGCCAGGTACGCCAGTCCAAGTGGAAGCAGATTCAGTCCGAGCTGTCCGTAGGTGTTCTGGGCTGGCGGGTTGATCAGAAGCACGCGCATCTGAACCTCCCCGCCTCACGCCGCGGCGCCGCCCGCAGCGCTCGGTGACTTTGTTAGCCAGACACCTCTCGCACTGTCGACCCCGTGCGCAAACGCCCGATTTGACGCTCGAATAACTTGTTGTCCTCTGTTCTAAATCGCAACGGTTTCGAAATGTTCCGGGTTGAGACATTTTCTTGCAGCACACATGCGATTCCGCCGCCAGCCGCCCCCCCTGCCACTGCTGGCCACCGCAACCGTACCCGCGAAAGCGCATGGTACGGTCCGGGGGTTCCCCTTGCTGGCGCGATAACCGCTGGCTACGCAGGAGTAGGCCTGCTGTCACAGGCAACCCCGCTCTCAATCCACGCCAAGGTTCAAGGAGCGCCCCTCGTCTCCGCCGGGGCCCTGCGCCGCTGCAGGCAGTCCGGAAAGGTCACCTCTTTTCTTGCTCAAGGAGGCTAAGTCGTTACACGGGTAAAGCCAGACTGTCGGAAACGGCTCAGGCCCCCTCACGGTTGCCGTCCCTGTGGCGTTTCTGCGGGTACTCCTGCAGGTGCACTTTCCGGAGACTCCGTCCAACTCTCCGGTGGGTTCAACTTGCGCCCCCTCTGTCAGCCAAAGGCCCCCGCAACAAAGTGGGGCGTCCCGCAAGCCATCCGGACCTTTCTCCAACCAGAGGAGCGACGGGAAAAGCACTTGATGCAGCGCCCCCGGCGAATCTCTTGTCGGTTTCTCTTGCCACGAGTCCCCGAACCAGCCGGGATCTCGCAAGCCGGTTCCGGTCTGAATCAGGGCCTCAGCGCCTGTTTTCAGAGTTTTCAAACCCAGGGTCGCCTGCGAGAGCCTTTCGCCGCAGGGCCTCTTTTCTTTGGCAGTCTCTACTGTTCGCACAACCGGCGAGGCCCACGCACCGCCTGGTGGGCGGTCGACATCAGCCAGGCCGGACCCTCAGCGGAGGCGGCGCTGGCCGGCGCCGCCCTTTCACGAACTGCTTTCGCTCTTGAGGGCCTGGTAAGCCAGCTTCGCCAGTCCTCCCGCCACGTGGGCTCGCGTCGACTCATTCTCCGGCGTTTCGCCTTCCAGTCGCTTCTGGACGTTTTCCGTGCTGGCCCCCAGGATCAAACGCGTCCCGTTTGTACTCAACCCGAGAAACTGAGCGATCTCCTCCGTCGTTTTGTGGGCCTCTTCCCGTAACACCACGGCGTAGGCAGCTTCCATCAAACTCGGCAACCAGGTCAACCGCCTGTGTTCCACCAGACCGCGTGGTCCCCCGACCAGTTCGATCGCCTTCAGGAAAACCTGCAGTGCGCGCTCGTCCACGTCCACAACCTGAGGTGCGACCTCCTGCACCATTCTCCCACCTCCTTTCGAGAGTGTGGTCGTCGACTGCTTTCAGCCAGCGGCAACACCAAACAAAGCCGCATTCCTTTCACTGCAGTTCACTCAGTTTCGGCCCGATCCGTACCAACCCCGTCTCGGTGATCTCGAAGACGTGCGTGCTCGTGTCGTGACCACAGAGACGGCAGCCATCGATTCGAAAAAGCCGTACTGTCTCGCCAATCGGCACGCCGTAGATTTTGGCCTGCTGGGCGCTGGTAATCGTCTGCTTGGCCAACACCAAGCTGCCGTCCAGCACGTGACCAACCGCGTACCCGCCAGCGGCCTCTGCGGTCAACGCCTCGTGCCCGCTGCGCTTCTGCGACACCAGCAGCGCCGTCTGGTGCCACTTTTTCAAAAACGTGAACACGGGCCGTACGATGTCGCGCGCCAGCATCTCCCTGGCTTCGTACAACCCCGTGAGTGAATCGATCACTACCGCCTTCGCTTTGTACGTCTTGATCGCGAACGCCAGCGTGTTGAACAGCGTCGGCAGGTCGCTGGCCAGTACGGGGTGAGAAGCGCCATCCACGAGGACAATCTTCTCCTCCACCGCAGCGAAATCCACACCCATTGCCTGGGCACGTTGCCGCAAGCCCATTGCCGCAAAGGGTCCCGGGCTCTCGATCGTCACGAACACGCAGGCTTCGCCCCGCCGAGCCCGCTCGATGGCAAATTGCTCCACGAGCAGACTCTTGCCGGTGTCTGCCACCCCCGTAACCTGCAGAACCGCGTATCTGGGAACCCCACCGAGCGGCACTCGTTTGGCAGCATCGCCCTCCCAAACCGTCGTGAAGAAAAGATCGTCCAAACCCTCTACGCCCGTGGGAACACCTTCCAGCTTCGGGACTTTATCCGCGAGCTCAGCAATCGTGGCAATGCCTTCCAGCAGAGGTCCTTTATCCGTCGTAGCCGGTCCCGACATCGACCAACCCTCCTTTTCTTACAGAATCGACACATTTTCCGCGCTTTTTGACGCTCAATCGCAACTTTGGGTTCCAGGAGTTCCGCCCTAAAAAAAACGGAACCCGCCACGGCGGGTTGACGTAGTAACAGTCGGACAATTCGACCAATTTGGACAAAAAGTCGAGAGCCCAAATCATGTCTGCAATCACGGCAAAACGTACCGATCGCAAGCGAGCCATTCTTCAGGCAGCACGGAGCCTGTTTGCCCACTTCGGCCCGCGCAAAGTCACGATGGCCGACATTGCTCAAAAAGCGCACCTGGCGAAAGCTACCCTGTACTACTACTTCAAGAGCCGAGAGGACATCCTGCGCGAAATCATTCGCAACGAGGGTGCGGAGCTGTGGCAGCGCGTGAATGAGGCCGTCGCCAGGGAGCGGGACCCCGTGGCCAAACTCAAGGCTTACGTGCACACGCGTTTCCGCGCCATCGAGGAGCTCAGCGTCTACTACTCCTCGCTGACCGAGGACTACCTGCGCAACTACGAGTTCATTGAGACAGAAAGGCGTACGTACACGGAACTGGAACTCAAGACCATCGAGGCGATTCTCCGGGAGGGCGTCCAGCAGGGTGTTTTCGAAATCGCGAATCCCCGTCTGGCGGCTTTCGCCGTCACCATGGCCATGAAAGGTCTGGAGTATCCCCTCATCGTGGAAAAAGGGGTCGAGGTCGACGGGCAGCACCTCGGGATGGAAGAGGCGTTGGACATGATGCTTGACCTTCTGCTGAAAGGGATTTTGAAGAACACCCGCACGCGCAGCGACTCCTGAAAACCCAGTCCACATTTTTCGTTTTCACTCGAGTCACGTCCACTGGCTGGCGCTCGGGTTTCACCGGTTCGGGCCGGCTTCCTTGCCCTTGACCGCACGTGGTAAAGACATGTGACGTCATCGGCGCCTCTTGCCGATGTGGAACGGGCGTCGCTTTTCACACAGCAACGTTGCGCGGCGTGTCAGGCTAAGAATTCTTGCCCTTTCGCTTACTCTGGACCAGAGAGGTGAAGCATGGCAGACCTGAGCAGGAAAATTGCGGGAGCTCGCACTCCCATTCTCACCGCGGTTCTGCTGGCAACCGTAGTGGCCGCTTACTTCGCCCGGAAGGTCACAGTAAACACCGACCTGGTGGCATTCCTGCCGAAGAACAACCCGCATGTGCGTCTATTCGAAGAGGCTGGCAGGACATTCGGAGGCAACTACCTGGCCATCGTCGGTTTGGAAGCCGACGATGTGTTCACCGTGGGTGTTCTGACGACCGTGGATCAACTGACGCGGGCTTTTCAGCGTATTCCGGGCGTTTCGAGCGTCACCAGCCTGGCCAACGTCATCGACTTCAAAGAGACCGAGTGGGGAGTAGAGGTTGCGAAGCTACTCGAAAACGGAAAGATTCCCACCGCGTCACAGGATCTGCGTCATCTCAAGGAGTACGTGCTCAGCCGCTCCCTGTACCGCGACAAGCTGGTCTCCCACGACGCTCGTGTAACCCTCATCGTTGCCCGGCTACGTGACGACGCAGACCGAATGGAAATTGCCAAGCAGTTGCGGCTGCAGTCCAAAGCCATCGTGGGCGATCGCTACAGGCTTTACTTCGCCGGTTTGCCTTTCGAAATGGAGTTCATGGGTCGTCTGATCTTCGTCGACCTCTTGCGCCTCACCCCCATTGCAGCCCTGCTCATCGTGCTGATCCTTTACCTCGCTTTCCGAACCTCGCGCGGCGTGATCTTGCCATTCACCACTGTCGTGGTTTCCACAATCTGGGTCCTGGGCTTCATGGGGATGATGGGCATCCCGTTGTCCCTTGTCTCGGCTGCCACGCCTGTGCTGATCCTCGCCGTCGGCTCGGCGTACGGCATCCACATGCTCAAACGCTACGAAGAGGAGAGCCGTTTGAGCGCCAGCTCCGAACAGGCCACCGTGCGGGCTCTGCAAACCATCGGTCTTCCAATCGCCCTTGCCGCCGTCACCACGCTCGTGGGTTTCCTCACACTGCTCAGCTCCCAGCTCGTGATCATCCGTCACTTTGGCCTTGTTACCGGACTGGGTGTCGTCTTCGCCCTGCTGGTAGCCACCACGTTCGTCCCTGCGGTGCTGGCTCACATGCCGCTCCCAGCAAAACGGCGTTCACCGAAGCGGAGCGAAAGTGCCAACTGGCGCTGGCTTGCCCAGGCCCTGCCCAATCACGTTCTCGCCCATCCGGGCCGGTGGGTAGCAGCAGCCTCCGTGTTGAGTCTGGTCGCAATCCTCGGCATCCCGAGGATCACCCGGGAGGTAAACATCTCGGAGTACTTCAAGCCCAATTCGGAAGTCCGGGTTTCGGAGAAAATGATGGAGGACCGCTTCGGCGGCTCCTACCCTGCCCAAATTGTCGTCCACGGTGACGCGAAGGATCCCGCTACACTGCAACTCATGCGGCAAATCGAGCGCCGGCTCAGTGCCACGCCCTGGCTTACCAACCCCGAGTCCGTCGCCGACCTCATTTGTGAAATGAACCGAGTGATGAACAACCGCTACGTCGTTCCAGACACGCGACAGGGCGTGGGCAACTTGTGGTTCCTGCTCGAAGGGCAGGATGTCATGAACCAGTACGTCGCCGACGGCAACACCCAGGCGCAAATTCAGCTCCGTATTCGTTCAATGGACACCGGCGTCATCCTTCGCAGCGTCAACTACATTGATCACTACCTAAGTACACTCCCGGACACGCTGGTAACCGTGTCCATGGACAGCCTTCCCAGCGAAGTGCAGGCACTGGCGGACCGCTACGCAGTGAACGCAGCAGTGCAGGCGGTCAAGCTCGAACTCACTCGCCGCGGAATGTCAGAACCCGACACGGCTCTCTTGCGCCAGCTGTTCACGCAGGCTCTCCAATCGCGTCGCACCCCGGCTGTGTCTCCGCGGTTCGCTGGGCCAATCGCACGGGCGCTCGTGGCGTTTTTGCGCTCCGACGAATCCGATCTGCCCGTCAGTTCGCCAGTTGTAGCCCAACGCCTCACCCAAGTCTTCACGCGAGCTCTGGTACAAGGAAAACTGCGCTCTCGACGGGACGTTGCCGCCCTCCTCAAGGTGGCCGTCCCCTCCGCCCGACGCGCCGACCAGGGCACCCTGCAGGGTGTCGCCGAACAACTCTGGTACACAGTTCGGGACCGCCGCAAAGATCTTCAGACCGAGGCACTGCTCGACACCCTCTGGACCAGGCTTCCGACCACGCTACCACGAACCACCGATCTCCGCCGTGACCTTAAAGCCGCCGTCTGGGTCCTTAATCGCGATCGTCTCGTCGTTCCGAACTCGACATTCCGTGCCTGGCACAGCGCCGCACCGGTGGCAGCCTGCTCACGTACCTCTGTACGCCTCGTTCATGCCGGCCTCGGACCCATTTTTCGCGAGTTGGACGCCAAACTGCTCCGCAGTCAGTTGGTGAGCCTCGGTCTGGCTCTGGCCTTCGTACTGATTCTGTTGGCTGTTCAGTTCCGCTCACTGAAGTTCGGGCTCATCGGCGTTTCTCCCCTGGTCCTTACGCTGTTGGTGAATTTCGGCGTCATGGGCTACGCCCACATTCCGCTCGACGACGCCACGCTGATGATCGCACCGCTCGCCATCGGGATTGGCGTGGACTACGCCATCCATTTCACCTCCCGGTTCCGCCGCGAATTGTCCCAGCACGCCAACGTGGCCGACGCCTTGCTCGAAACGTACCAGACCACGGGCGTCGCCATCTTGATCAACGCGCTCTCGGTGGGACTCGGGTTTTTGGTTCTGCTGTTTGGCGACGTCGTGCCAGTCCAGCGGTTTGGCCTGCTGGTGGCACTGGCCATGCTGGTTAGCGCCGGGGCGGCCCTCACACTTCTGCCAGCCCTGTTGCTGGTAAGCCACATGGCAAGCGCCACACCGACGGATAAACCGAGGTAGATGGCTGTGCCTGTACACCGCTGAGCACGAGGTTCAGTCGCTGCAAGTTTCTGCGGGCGGGTTTCCGGATTGGGCCACGGAGCCCTGCGGACCGGATGGCACGGGGCTCCACCTCGCATTAGTCTCAGGGCGCGTAGGAGCGCATTTCTCCCGAAGTGCAGCCGTGAGACGGTACGCCAGTAGCTCAAAGTGCGGACGCGCTGACGAACTCCGGTCTCGTGGCAGTCGGCGCTTCCGAACAATTCAGCCAACAATGTGCGATCCTGCTAACGCAAGATTTCGGAGGTGGTAAGATGAAGCGTCACACGCAAGTTCCGGTGCTTGTTCTCCTGGCAGCTTTCACCGCAGCAGCCGCCGCGCTGGACGGCAACGCTGTTCTCAAGAAAGTCGAGGCTACACTGAACGCACCAAAAGATCGCGTTGCCACAATGAGCATGAAGCTCGTCGACAAGAATGGCAACGTCAAAAACCGGGTAGTCAAGATCTACCAGAAGGGAGACAGCAAGCGACTAATCCGCTTCCTCAAGCCGGCTGACGTGAAGGGTGTGGGGCTGCTGGTGCTGAGCGACAACGAAATGTGGCTGTACATGCCCGCGTTTCACAAAATCCGTCGGATCGCTTCGCACACGAAGAACGAAAACTTCATGGGCACCGACTTCACCTACGACGACATGGCCCAAACCAAGTACACTGAAAAGTACACCGCCAGAATTCTACAGCAGGGCGCGGACAGCATCAAACTCGAGCTCACCCCGAAACCGGGGGCCGACGTCAACTACAGCAAGCTGGTAATGGTCGTGGATCCTTCAAACTGGGTGCCCAAACGAATCGAGTTCTTCGACAAGAGCGGTAGTTTGAAAAAGATCCTCACCAATTCCCGTGTGGCCAGGGTTGACGGCTACTGGACCGTGCAAGAAATGACCATGCAGGACGTGCAGGCCAAGCACAAAACGGTTCTGACACTCAGCGATGTGAAACACGACACTGGCTTGGCAAGCTCGGTGTTTACCAAGCGATTCCTGCGCCGCAGCGAGTAGCTGTCCTTAGGCAAACACCGAATGCCTCGCGCAGTTACCTCTGGCCAAGGCTGGGCAGCCAGCCGTCCACAAAGCCGACGGCACTGACGCTGCATTCCTCTGTTCAACTTGAGCACCGGCCCAGCATCCCGTGTGGACAATTTGTGGAAAACTCGGTGGGAGGTCGTCATGTTCAGATGCAGAAACCTGGAAACCAGCTGGCCTGCACTGGTCCTCGCGCTTGCGCTCACCGTGTCTGTGCAGGCCCAGGTCGCTCTGAACGGCTACGTCAAAACCGACGTACGTGCGCGCATCAAGGGAGACCACAGGCTCACGTGGAACGAGAACCGCCTGGATCTGAAGCTCAAAGCGCATCTGTCCGACAAAGCCGTCCTGACCGCAGAAACTTGGGTGCGCAGTTTCGGGTTCCCCACAGCAACCCGTGTTGCGGAGCTTCGCTACCGAGACCGCCGTGCCGTTTTGCCCTGGGCTGTGGACCTCCGGGAAGCCTACGTCGATTTCTACGGCTTTCTCTTTTCAAACCTGGACGTGCGGGTCGGGAAACAACGCATTGCCTGGGGAACAGCGGACAAAATCAACCCCACAGACAATCTGAATCCCAAGGATTTCGAAGACCCACTGGATTTCGGACGCAAGCTCCCCGTGAACGCTCTCAGAACCACAGTCTACGTTGGGGATTGGTCTGTGGAAGCCGTGTACGTCCCGGCCTTCACACCAGCAGTACTGCCGCCCCCCGAGTGGCGCCTTGGTCAGCAGGCATCCTTGCCGTTACCGCCAGACGTGCAGGTGACTGGTACAGCCAGCACCCTTCTCCTTCCACCTCAGACGCTGAAAGACGGCGCGAACGTGGGTTTCAAACTCAGTGGCACTTTGGCAGGCTACGACGTCTCAGCAAGCTACGCCTACGTACGCGACGACATGCCTTTGGCTACGGACGTTGTGTTCAAACCAACCTCTCCGACTGCCGGCGTTGTCTCCACCCGGCTTGGGTTTCCCCGCTACCACGTGTTCGGCGCGGATCTGGCGGGCGAGTTTCACGGTGTGGGCCTGTGGGCAGAAACCGCAGGCTTTCTCCCAACCGAAAAAGTCCTGACAACCGTCACGTTGCCGACCCAGGACGGTCCGGTCACGACGTTCGAAACCGCGCTCAGGAAGCAGATGTTCGTGAAATACGTTCTGGGCGGCGACTACACGTTCGGCAACGGCGTCTACCTGAACGGGCAGTTCGTACACGGATTTTACGGCGAACGCGGCCGCGACGGTCTGCAGGATTACCTGATGCTGGCCCTCGAAAAGCGTTTCCTTCACGACGAGCTTAAAGTACGTCTCGGGGCCGCGGCGCAGGCCAGGTCACTGAGCGAGGCAACTGACAACTACACCTGGATTGCTTTTCCCGAGCTCAGCTACTACCCGGTCGACAACGTGGAGCTCGTGCTGGGCGCCTACACCATCCACGCCGAGGGCGAAACGACGCTCGCCGGCTTCGCAGGCAAAGATGAGGTCTACACTAAGATCAAAGTGAGCTTCTGAACAAGCACCTCGGCCGGAAGCTAAGCTCTTTGCACCCAACCGAAACGAAAAGCGGATTTGGCAGGATCTTGAAGGACACGGGGGCGTTGTAAGCGTGGGGTTGTCCACCAAATCAAGGAAGCGACCCGCCATGGCCATCACAAGCGCTCCACGGAAACTGAAACGTACCCGACAGGTCATGTCCACGCTGGCGCGGCACGGGCTCGGCGCGTTTGCAGCCGGTGCGCGCCGGTGGTACACGAGTTTTTCCCCACTTCGAAGGGCGAGGCCCGGCGTCGAAGCCATTCCCATCGAGGTTCGCGTGCGGATCGCTCTCGAGGAACTGGGCACGACGTTCATCAAACTCGGCCAGGTGCTCAGCATGCGGCCAGACCTGGTTCCTCCTTCCCTGGCTCGCGAGCTCGAAAAACTGCAGGACAAGGCGGCTCCACTGCCTTTCGAAGTCATCGAGAAAGAGTTGGCCCGGGCTCTGGGCCCAAACTACGGGAAGCTGCTGGGCGACATCGAGGCCGAGCCGCTCGCTTCGGCCTCCATCGCTCAGGTACACCGGGCCACGTTGCCGTCTGGCGACGTGGTGGTCCTGAAAATCCGCAGGCCCGGTGTGAAGCGCCAGGTTGAAACCGATCTGGCCATTCTGCACGATCTCGCGCGGATGGCCGAGCGCACCCTAACCGAAGCGGAGCTCATCGAGCCAACGCGGATCGTGGAGGAATTCGCACGGACCATCCGCCGCGAAATGGATTTCATCCGCGAGGCGCGCAACGTAGAGCGTTTTCGTCGGCACTTCCGTAACGATCCGACGATCTACGTGCCGCAGCTCCACTGGCAATTCTGCCGCGAGAACCTCCTCGTGATGGAATGGATTGACGGTATCAAGGTTTCGGACGTGGAGCGCCTTCGCGAGGCCGGTCTTGACCCCAAGGTGATCGCCGTTCGCGGCGCGCAGGCCATCCTGAAACAGGTGTTTGAGTACGGTTTCTTCCACGCCGATCCCCACGGCGCCAACGTGTTTGTGCTGCCCGGTAACGTGATCGTCCCACTTGACTACGGCATGATGGGCAGCCTTGACGATCGCTTGGTGCGCCAGATCGAGGACCTCCTCATCGGTATCGTCCGCATGGACGTGGACCGCATCATGACCGTGCTGGAAAGCCTGGGCAGCATCCGTCCGGGCACCGACACCCGTTCCCTTTACGCCGAGCTTTACGACTTTCTGGATCGTTACTACCACGTGCCGCTCTACCAGTTGAACACACCGGAGCTCGTCGGTGAGCTACTGGACATCGTTCGTCGGTACCGCTTGCGCCTGCCGCCCGACTTGGTGCTGATGATCCGTTCTCTCATGCTCGCCGAAGCGGGAGGCCGACGTTTGTACCCTGAGTTCGACATGATGACGCTCGCCAAGCCCTACGTCAAGCGAATTATTATGCGCAGGCTCAGCCTGAAGCGCCGCATCAAAGATGCACCGGACACGCTTGAGGACCTCGAGGCTCTCGTTCGCCTGGCGCCCAAGCAGGTACAGTCGATCCTCAGCAAAGCAAGTCGCGGCGAACTGTCGGTCAAAGTGGATCTTCTGGGCATCGAGGCGTTCCTCCACGAACTCGACCGGAGCAGCAACCGTTTGGCTTTTGCCATGATCTGCGCAGCGCTGGTCATCGGTTCCTCGATCACGATCAGCGCCGGATTTGGCCCTTTTTTGTTCGGTTTTCCGCTGCTCGGCGTGGCCGGCTTCGGTCTTGCGGCCGTACTCGGTTTCTGGTTGCTCTTTTCCATCATGCGAGGAGGCAAGTTGTAAGCGCACGCAAAGGGAGTTTTCCAGGTCTTATTCGCGGTTGACTGAAGGGAGGTGACAAAATGGACAACGTGCTGTACAAGGCATTGATGGCGGGTTTTGGAGCCCTGTCCCTCACGCGCGAAAAAGCGGAGGCTTTCGTCGACGAGCTCGTGAAAAGAGGCGAGGTCTCCAAACCGGAAAAAATGAAGGTAGTCGATGACCTCTTGAAGAAAGCCGAACAAGAAGAGCGTCAGATCCTGGAAAAGCTTGGGAAAGTCGTTACAAAGGCCCTTCAGGAAATGGACCTACCGACGAAAGAGGACCTTCGGCGAATCGAAGAAAAGCTCGACAGGATCGAACAACAGCTCAAAGCTTGACATCGCGCGGAACAGTGTGTCGAGCCGGCAGGTGTGCCGGGTCTTTTCGCCGGCCAGCAGAGCGCTTGCGTCCGGTACGCATCTCCAACGCCGCGTACGAAACACGGGCCCGAGGTTCCACACCTTCGGGCCCGCTCTGTTCCACTCAGTGAGAAACCGACCGTGTTCCGCCTTCGCCGCTCTCTGGAACCAGCTGGGGAGAAAACTCCTTGCGCGTGGCGGTTTTCTCCTCAGTCTCCTTCGTCCCCGTCCAGGTCGATCGTCCAGCGGTGGGTCACAGGCCGTGGCATCTCCGAATCCGCTCCTTTGACGGACTTCCAGATGATTTCGTTCAGCCGCAGCTCCGGCGTGGCGTCTTCCCGGCTGAAGTCCATCGCCAGGCTCTCCTGCGCACCGTAAGCAGTTTGTGCGTTCTTCTCGTCCATTGGCACCTGAGGACGAAGGGCCGTGTACGGCGTGAAATCGGGCTTGTTGGTAAACGCGTTGATCATCGGCAGCGCTGCCGCGTCGTACTGGCTGAGGGGCGGCAGCCCCAGAATCAGCTCGATGGTACGCAACATGCTCACCGTGTCGTACATCGAGTGGTCCACCGTACCGCGTTTTACGTAGGGACTGATCGCCAGAGCCACAGTCCGGTGGGCATCCACGTGGTCCGGACCGTTTTGGGCGTCGTCTTCGATCACGAAAATGGCGGTATCCTTCCAGAACTTGCTGTGGCTCACGGCCTCCACAACCATGCCCAGGGCCAAATCGTTCTCCGCCACGTACGCCCGCGGTGTCGGAGCACCAGGAGTCGTGCCGCGCGTGTGGTCGTTCGGTAGACGCATGATGATCAGCTGCGGCATTTCGCCCTTCGCTTCAAACTCCTTCAGCTCGCGAATAAACTCCGCGGCGCGCAGGGTATCCGGGTAGCTGAGATCCCACGGGTGAAATTTCGGGTCAAAATGCCCCACCAGGGCCGGATGCCTTGCAAATACCGAATCACCTTTGAAGTCGATGAATTCCCCGTAACTGCGGTAGGAAATGCCTTTCCTCGCCGCAGCTTCCCAGATGTACCCACTTGTCGGGAAGGCAATTCTGAAATTCCCCTCCGACGGGTACCACAAACCACGGCCCGAGTAATTCGTTGGCCAGATTTTTTCCACAAAGTCCGTGGCAATGGCACCCGTGCTCCATTCATGGCCGTCGGCACTAACCTCAGCATCCACGTAGAAATTGTCTAGCAAAACAAACGTCTCAACCAAAGCGTGGTGATTCGGTGTCACCTTGCGGTCAAACAGGCACAGATCCGGATCCCCGTTGCCCTGTGGCAAATCACCAAACACCTGGTCGTAGGTACGGTTCTCTTTGATGATGTAGATCACGTGCTTGATCAGCGAAGGTTCGCCGACCCGTCTGGGAATGGCCTGGGGTTTCTGTGCTTCTGGCTTTCTCGCCAGTTTCTGGGCCGCCTCGTTGAAACCGTTGTTCTTTTCCGTCTGCCGGGTGTACTCGGCCAATTTAGCGTCGTCCGGAACATCAATGACCGACACCGTGCCCAAGAACAGCCGCCCAATGTACTGTGTTTCCGGTGTCCATTTCGCTGTCGGGTTTGGTCCTTTCGGATTCGGCTTCGACGTGAGCCCCTTTCCGTTCGCAACGTACAGCTTCTTGCCGTCCGCACTGACTACCACCGCTGTGGGGTACCAGCCAACCGGAATCAGTCCCTTCACCACCGCCGCGGTCGGTTTTGAAACGTCCACAACAGCCACGTCGTTGTTGGTCGCGTTGGCCACGAAGAGAGTCTTGCCGTCGGGGCTCAACGCTACACCGTTCGTCGTGCTCCCGTAGGGCGCACCCGGGTAGGGATGCAAATCGATCGTGTCCACGGGCGCGTCTGTCCCGGTGTCGATCACCCAAACCTCGTCTGTGTTGGCGCAGGCAACGTAAAGGTGAGTGCCGTCTGGTGAAAGTGTCATGTCGTTCGGGTGATCACCCACGTGGATTTCGCGCGCCACACGCCGCCGGTCCGTGTCCACAACCACTACCCGCGAGCCTCCCCAGAGACTGACGTACGCTTTCTTCCCGCCATCCGCAAGCACCACGTCGTAGGGATAAGCGCCCAGGATGAGTTTCGCTTCCACCCGCCGCCTTGTCAGATTCACAATTGCCAGCGCGCTGTCCATGTTCTCCGCGACGTACAGTTCCCCGCCGTCCGGCGACACCGCAAGACCGGCCGGGAACAACGTGCCGCCAGTGGCACCAGCCTTGAGGGAAATCGGCGTCTTGGCTTTCCACTCCCCGTTTGCCTTGCTCCACACCAGTACCTGATCATCCGTACCGCCGGACGCGAAAAGTGTGTTTCCGTCCGGCGCGAAAGCCACCCCGAAGAACCCTTTCTTGATGCCGAGCTCACCGACGACCGAATCGCTGCGGGTGTCGATCAAAGAGATGAATTGCCGACTGTAGCCGTTGTTCATGACGGCCAGAAGCTCCTTCCCAGGGGAAAGAACCATGTTCAGTGGCAAATCGCCAACCTGGATTTGCTTTCCGGCCGGCGTCAGCACCCATCGATTCGGTAGCAACGTTCCCCAGTCGTACTGGCCGGGCCATTGAGTCTTCTTACCGCAAGCAACCAGCAGCAGCACCGCAATGCCCAGCCACAGCACCGCTCTCCTCGATCGCCTCATCTCAGCCCTCCCGTCTTGCCAGATCCGTTTGCCCACATGGCTCGGATGCGTTGCAAATTACACAAAATGACGAGAAAGTCAAGGCTCGCGCGAGGATCCAATCCCCGGGCTACAGAAAAAGCGTCCGCCGCGTGAACGCGGCTGCTCACGGTGAGAACCTGGGGGCCTCGAGGAACGCTTACCTGTGCAGCCCTGGCGCTCACCCCCAAGCACGGGGGGAACCGAACAGCCTTTTGCCCGCCACTCAGGCTCCCGCAGCGGCCCGCCACCGGCGACGGGTCCGCCATTTCTGAAGAGAATGCGGAGACCCGGGGCGATTTAGCGGTGGCGGCCCTGACTTCAGCTCCGGGAGAAAACGTGCTGCCTGAAGGCCGCTACGTCCGGAAGCAAAGAAGTCTTCCGTCCCGTCGGCTCAGAATTGCCGCTCTTACGTCTCCGACACCCCCGACATCCCTTCCTGAGGTCACACCAACGTCCGGGGCTATTTTCAGAATGCAGAGGGATCCATCGGAAAGCGGGGAGTCTCCTGCACAGAAGCGCCCTTGATTTTAGCTTCCAGTCTGTTTACATTCAAACGGGTTGAATCGGCATGTTCTGTTCGGTCCATTCTAAGGTGGCCCCGTGGTTCGAGTTCTTGCGATGGTTTTGGCTGGGGGACGGGTGGACGAACTCAGTGTGCTCACACTGTTTCGTCCCAAGGCTGCCGTGCCTTTCGGCGGTTTTTACCGCATCATCGATTTCCCTCTCAGCAACCTCATGCACTCCGGGATCGAAAAAGCCGGGATCCTGAGCCAGTACCGGAGCACATCCATCGTGCGGCACATCGGCATCGGCTCTTCGTGGGACATGGTCGGTCACAGACGCGGCGTCCACGTCTTGCCGCCCTTCCGTGGCGCCAAGGCTTCAGACTGGTACCGCGGCACCGCCGACGCGGTTTACCAGAATCTCGACTTCATTCAAGAGGACGACCCGGATCTCGTTCTCATCCTCAGTGGCGACCACGTTTACAAGATGGACTACAGCCAGGTGATCGACTTCCACCGCGCCAATCACGCCGACCTGACCGTGGCTTTCAAAGAAGTGCCCCTTGCTAATGCGGGTCGCTTCGGCCTCGGTAAGATCGCTGGAGACCCCGATCAGTCCGGCGGTGAGCTGCTCGATTACCAGGAGAAACCCCGCCATCCAGAGTACAACTGGGCGTCGCTCACGATCTACGTTTTTCGGACACAGGTTCTGTACGAAGTCGTCGAAGAGAATCAGCGCTTGGGACAATCGTACGAGTTCGGCCGCGACATCATCCCGCGCATGCTTGGTCGCTACCGCGTTTTCGGCTACCGTTTCCACGGCTACTGGGGCTACACGCGTACCATCGACGAGTACTGGCAAACCAACATGGATTTGTTGGCAGAGCCAAGCCCCATCGATCTGGACCGTTGGGAAGTGCGCACCAACCTCGACAACGAAGGGGTACGGCTGCGCGCCCCTTCTACGTTTGGTCAAACCGCCGAAATCGTGGACAGCTTCGTCCCGAATGGTTGCCACGTAGACGGCAGGGTGGAGCGAAGCATCCTTTTCCCAGGCGTCCGGATCGGGAAAAACGCCGTTGTGCGCGACTCCATCCTGATGTACGACACAGAAGTGAGCCCAGAAGCTACAATCGATCGGGTCATCACGGATGTCCAGGTCCGCATTGGTCCGGGCGCACACGTGGGCCACGGCGACGCAACTGTGCCGAACAGGGCTCGCCCCGACCTCCTCAACAGCGGCATCACGCTCATTGGCCGCAACACCGTCTTGCCTTCCAACATTCGCGTCGGGCGCAATTGCATCCTGAGCCCCAATCTACCGGCTGAGCGCTTCGTGAACGCCGAAGTCCCGAGCGGGGAGACGGTGGAATGAGGCGCACCGTAGGAATGCTGCTGGCTGGAGGCGTAGGCAGTCGGCTTGGCGTGCTCGCCATGGTGAGGGCCAAACCGGCCGTCCCCTTTGGCGGCATTTACCGGATCATCGACTTCACCCTGAGCAACGCAGCCAATTCCGGCTTGAACAATTTGGGCATCCTCACGCAGTACAAACCCCTCTCCCTCATGAAGCATATTGGCACAGGTGCGGCATGGGACTGGATCGGGCGAACCCGGCGAGTGGAAATCCTGCCGCCGCGCACCGGCGAAAAGGATTCGGACTGGTACCGGGGGACCGCTGACGCGGTTGCGCAGAACCTGGCTTTCATTCGCGACCTGAACCCTGAACGCGTTCTCATTCTCTCCGGCGACCACATCTACTGGATGGATTACGGTCCGATGGTGGACTTCCACCGTCAGAAAAAGGCGGACCTCACGATCGCCATGATGCGTGTGCCGTGGGAGGACACGCGGCACTTCGGCGTTGCCGTGGTCGACGGCGACCAGCGCATTCAGGAATGGCAGGAAAAACCCGCAGAGCCCAAAAGCAACCTCGCCTCAATGGGCGTTTACGTGTTCAACACTCAGTACCTGTTCAAAGCACTGGCGGAGCGCTCCGGACACGATTTCGGCAAAAATGTTGTCCCAAAAGCGGTCACCGAAGCTAAGGTGTACGCCTTTCCGTTCGAAGGCTACTGGCGAGATGTGGGTACCTTGCGCGCCTACTTCGAGGCCAACCGCGACCTCCTGCCGAGTCGCGCTTTGATTCGTCCCCAGGAGTGGGGTGTGCGTACCAACTGGGAAGAACCCGGGCGTCGCGGCGACCGACCGCCAACGCGCTACGGGCCCACTGCGCGCGTCACCGACAGTCTCATCTCGCCGGGTTGCAAGATTGCTGGCGAAGTGGTCGGCTCCATTCTTTCACCCGGCGTTGTTGTAGAGGAAGGGGCCAGCGTCCACAACAGTATTCTGATGCACGATGTGCACGTGCGGGCGGGCGCAACGTTGGATCACGTCATCGCCGACAAACGTGTGGTCGTAGGAAAGGATTGTGTTGTCGGCACAGGCCCGGACGATCAACCCAACCGGCGTTTCCCGGATCACGTGTACACCGGGCTCACCATCTTAGGCAAGGGTTGCGCAATTCCTGAAAACACCGTAATCGGCAGGAATTGCATCGTTTTCCCCTGGGCTACGGCCAAGGATTTTCCGACGCGTGTGATTCCCTGTGGCGAGACCGTAGCGCCAGACGAGTAGTTCTACCTGGCTGAGCTGCTTCTCGTTTCTCGAGGGTTTGGCCTCCATCAGCGCTTTTTCTCCATCCGGGCCAGGGGGGATGGGCTGTCTTCCCAGATCCAACAAGCCACCGCAACAGCCGCGGGGCAGTGGAGCACGTCCCCCCGTCGAGGCCAGCGGGTCGCAGCCTTTGTCACCCCGGGGCGGGAGCTGTTGAGCGGGCAGTCCCTGTGTTCGCGGTGTCAGACCACAGGGTCCGGTTTTCTGACCCTGACCTGGCACCGGGTTCTCCGATTCGCAACAACACGGACGCCCTGTACTCAGTAGGAAGAGAAACAACGTTGCTTCGCGGCAACGTTCTGGAGCAGACAAACCCTTCCGACACTCTGTACCACGTTACTTCTTGATGGCGGAGCTCTTGAGCCGAACCGACGATTTCCCGCGCGTGGCCGCCATCCTCGCCGGTGGCCTGGGCACACGACTGCGCCCTCTGACCTCGCGTTGCCCTAAACCGATGGTGCCGGTCGCCAACCGCTCTGCTCTCGTCCACCTCTTGGGGCTCCTGCGCCGACACGGGATTGAGCGCGTCGTCGTCTTGCTCTTCTACCGCCCCGAGATCATTCGCAAGGCTCTCGGCGACGGCTCCAGGTTTGGCCTTAGCATTCAGTACTCCGAACCGCAGGTCGACTACGGTACAGCCGGCGCCGTACGGCAGGCCCTGCGTTTGCTCGGGGAACGCTTCTTCGTACTCTCCGGCGACGTAGTTTCCGACATCGATCTGCGGGCCATGGCCCGATTCCACGCTCAGCGAGAGGCCGCCGCCACCATTGCACTGGTCAGGGTGCTTAATCCCACCAGCTTCGGGATCGTCGTCACCGACCCGGAAGGGCGCGTGTTGCGTTTCCGCGAAAAGCCAAGCTGGGGTCAGGTTTTCAGCGACACCGTGAACGCAGGGGTGTACCTGCTCGAGGCAGCCACCCTGAAAGATGTACCGCCCAACGTGGAAACGTCTTTCGAGCACGAGGTTTTTCCAGGGCTGCTGCGCCGCGGTGAACGGCTCTACGGTTTCTTGCACTCCGGCTACTGGCGTGACCTCGGCACCCTGGACGACTACCACCAGGTGAATCGCGACGCGCTAACCGGTGAGATCCGACTGGAAATCCCGGGGCAGCGGACTCCAGAAGGCTGGTTTGGCAAGGCAGTGAAGGTTCACAAGCAGGCCGCAGTGAAGGGACCAGTGGTGCTCGGTGACGGCGTCCGCATCGAAGCGGGAGCTGTGGTTGAACGCAGCGTGGTTGGCAACGGCTGCCACGTCAGCGCTGGTGCACGGATCGTGGACAGCGTTCTCTGGGAACGCGTCGAAATTGGAGAAGCCGCCACAATCGAAGGCGCCCTGGTTGCCAACGACGTCCGCATCGGGCCCCACGCCTGTGTCCCCGAAAAGACCGTCCTTGCTGAGGGCTGCCGTGTTGGTGCTCGGGCCCGTTTACACGAAGGCGTGAAAATTTGGCCGGGCCGGATTGTGGACGACGGCGCTGTGGTGCCCAGCAGCATCGTGGGACCGGAACGCTGGGCCAGGGGACTTTTTGAGGAGTCACGCATCACCGGGGTCATCAATCAGGAAATCACGCCGGAGTTCGGAGCGCGCCTTGGTGCCGCCTACGGCGCTTTCCTTGGCGCAAACACGTACGTGGTCGCCAGCCGCGACGTCTCACCAGCAGCCCGCATGATGAACCGCGCCGTGATCTGCGGCCTCATGTCGGCCGGTGTGCACGTGGAAGACCTGCGTGTAACCCCCATTCCCGTGGTTCGCTACGCCCTGCGCGCCGGCCGCGAAATCGGCGGATTCTACGTGCGCAAATCCCCCTTCGACTCCAGACTTCTGGACATCGTTTTCTACGACCGTGACGGCCGCGACCTCCCCATCACCAAGGCGAAAGCCATCGAACGCTTGTTTCACCGGGAGGAGTTCTCGCGCGCAACGCCCGAGGACATCGGCCATCTCGACTTCCCAGTTCGCGTCGTCGAAGGCTACATCGAGGATTTTCTGCAACACGTGGACGTGGCCACCCTTCGGAACCGCAACCCAAAAGTTGTGGTCGACTACTCCTACGGCGCCGCTTCTGCCGCACTGCCTCAAATTCTGGGCGCCCTGGACATGAACGTCATCTCGCTCAATGCTTACGCCGACCCGCGCAAACTCACACGCTCGCGCGAGGACTTTCACAACGCGCTGGCCCAGCTCTCTACCATCGTCACCTCCGTCAACGCCGACGCCGGTTTCCTGATCGATGCCGGCGCGGAGAAGCTCTTCGTCGTAGACGAAAAGGGACGGTTCGTCGACAACGAGCGCCTGCTCATGATTGTCACCAAACTCGTCCTTGAGAACACAAACGTACGGCGTCTGGCTGTTCCCGTCACAGCTTCCTACCGAATTGAAGAACTTGCGGCTTCGTACGGGGCACGCGTTTTTCGAATGGAAAGCGACCCGCGCGCACTTGTGGAAGCCTGCCTGAACGGCCTCGTTCAGTTTGCAGGAGATGGCAAGGGCGGCTTCATCTTCGCAGATTTTCACTTCGCTTTCGACGCCATGTTCGCTTTCGCCAAGCTTCTTGAGCTACTCGTCCGGAGCAACCAACACCTCGGGGACCTGGATCGTGCGTTGCCAGCTCAGGCCATCGTTCGCTTCAACGTCCCTTGTCCGTGGTCGCGCAAAGGCGAAATCATGCGGCGCCTTCTCGACGCTACCGCCGACCTCGAGCGGGACTTAACGGATGGTATTCGGCTTCACACCGACAGCGGCTGGTTGCTGCTCCTGCCAGATCGCACGCGCCCCCTGTTCCACGTGAACGCGGAAGCCGACGATCCCCTCGCAGCGGCTGAACTGGCTCGCAAGTACCGGGATCTTCTCCGGGCCTGGCTGGCAAACAAAACAGAGGATGACAAAGCTTGAGGTGGCCCTGCTCCCACACTCTCCGGAGGGCAAAGAGACCAGGGTACCCCCGCCCGCTCAAGAGCACCTCGTTGCTGCCCTGGGCGTGTTTCTGCCGCGAGTGGTCCACCAGTAAGTCCTCCTCTGGAATCAAGAGACAGCCGGATACGCCGTTCAGCATCCAGCTTGTGCCTTTACCCGAAGGTGCACAGCGCGATCCCAACACGGGCACTTTTCTTCGTCAGATTCCCTTCCGACTGACGTTCCAATTTCTGTGCAAGGAGGAATAATGAGATGAACTTGTCGAAGCGCGCTTCCAGCAGGTTTGCAATTCTCGTGGCAGCCGCGCTTGTGCCACTGAGCCTGTACGCTTCCGAAAGAAAGGCCGTTTTCCGACTGGTGTCAAACCGGTTCATCCAAACGTGGCTCGTGTGCGGTCCTTTCCCGAACCGCGGCGGAGCGAGCATCAACACGGACTTTCTGGCTCAAGCGGGAGGCGAAGCGTCGATCAAGCCCCGCCTTGGCCTGCGCCACCCCAGCCCATCTGTGCCTTCGGGATGGGTCGAATGGCAGCTTGTGGAAGCAAATCCCAACGGTCGGCTTGATTTCAAAAAGTATTTGCACCCTAACCTGCAGAACGTGGCCTACGCTGCCGTGTACGTCCAAAGTGAAGTTGCCAGACCTGCCCTGCTAAAACTTGGTAGCAACGACCGTCTCAAGGTCTGGCTCAACGGCGAGCTTGTCCACACCTACCTGCAACCGCGTGCGAGCGGGCCGGATGTCGACATCGTGCCAGTTGAACTGAAAGCAGGCGAGAATCTACTCCTGGCCAAAGTCGACAACACCGGCGGCAGCTGGTGGCTTTACGCCCGATTCGAAACGCTCGAGTCGGTAGATGGCAAGCTCTTTGTTACCCCACCTCAGCTGGACCCGACGCCAAGGCGCAATCTCCAGGGCCAGATCGTGAACACCTTGTCCTTGATTGTCTACAACATGTCCAGCACAGCCGCTGGACCACTGAGCGCACGGGTCAAGACGGCAGGGCAGACACGAACCCAGCTCCTGGCGCAAAGCGTGGCTCCTCATTCGACTGCGTGGCTGCAAGTTGCACTTCCGGGAGAGCAAACGCGGGCCGTGCAGGCGGTCAAGGCCGACGTCACCCTCTTCACGCCGGTCGGCAGGAGGCGTTTTCATCTCCACCAGAAGCGCACGGTGCTGCCCGAGGGCGTGGTTTATTTTGTCCAAGGCTTTCACGTCGACCCCGTGTGGCGCGACAGCCAGTCCGGCTACCAGGTCACCTCGTTTGCGAATGTTCGTCAGTACCTGCGTGCAGTCCAGAGCGATCCTGACTTCGAGGTTCACCTGCACGAGATTCCTTACCTCAAACCGTACTACGATTTCGCTCCTCACGACCGTGCCTTGCTCCGGCAGCTTGTTCGACAGGGCCGGGTAGCTACCAGCGGGAGCTACAACCAGCCGAACGAAACAACCGTGTCGGGGGAAGCTCTGGTGCGTAACATCCTCTACGGTCGTCTGTTCCACGAGAACGTGCTCGGCGACCACCCGACCGTCTACACGCCCTGGGACGTGTTCGGGCACGTCATTCAACTTCCGCAAATTCTGGCCAAATCCGAGTTCGTCGGCACCACCTGGGAGCGAGGTAACTACCGCAGTCCCTTCGTACGTGTACCCGACGTGCCTGACCTGTACCTGGCCCTTGCTCCGGACGGTACGACTTTGTTTACGCGTAAGGTCCGCTACGGCTACGACATGGGACCGGAAGGGAACTTCGCCGCTGCGGACCGCCAATTGCGCAGGGAGCTGGCCAACGACATGCGCGACCAGCAAACCCAGATTCCGGGAATCCGTTACGATTTCCGACTGAACGCCACCGACGAAAAACCGCCTACCCCCTGGATGGTTGGCCGCTCCTCGATTTTCCGCACGTACATCCCCGAGGTTCGGATCGAGGCCCAAGGCGCGCGCGACTACTTCGACTCTGTCCGCGTGCAGCTGCAGCGTGACCGCCTCGACATTCCCGTCGTTTCTCGCGACGTCTCCCAGTACAACGAGGGTTGCGAACTGTCACGCTTTGATCTGAAACTTGGCAACCGTCTGGCCGAAAACGCCCTGGTGACAGCGGAAAAGTTCGCCACAATTGCTAACCTGCTCGGATGGCCCTACCCGGATGAGCAGCTGGACAAAGGCTGGCGCCAGGTCCTTTTCGGTCAACACCACGACGGGGTCACCGGCTGTGGCGCCGACGAACCCTACCTGGATCTCGTCGCAGGCTACCACGAAGCCATCGATTTGGCCGCCGGGGCAGTGCAAAAAGCCACACACTTCCTCGCAAACCGGATTTCTACGCACCGCGACCGCGCGCTGAGCTCACTCGTCGTGTTCAACGCGCTGAACTGGAGCCGTTCCGACGTGGTACACGCCCGCCTGCGCTTTGCAAGGCCGCTGCACGGCTTCGCGGTTGTGGACGAGCAAGGCAACCCGATCCCCTGCGTCCTCGAGAGCGCCGGACAAACTGCGGGAAACGCCCTTCAGTCTGCCCGGGTCACCTTCTGGGCCGACAACGTGCCTGCCCTTGGCTACCGCACCTTCTGGCTTGTGTCTGCCGACACCCTGCCGCCCCTTGCGCGTGCGCGTCGACTCGAAACACGTACGATCGAGAACGCCTACTTTCGGCTTACCGTGGCAGACAGTCTGGGCGGTGGCATCGTCAGTCTGGTGGACAAACGCACGGGCCGCGAATACGTGAACACGGCCAACGGCCACCCTGCCAACGAGCTCATTTTGCTCAAGGAAGGCCCCGGGTTCGAGCCCGCCTGGCGTTTCATCACGACTGGAGAGAAACATTTCTCCAAGGATGAGCCCTGCGACATCCAAGTGTTCGAGAATCCCCTTTTCAGCGAGGTCGTCGTCACCGGCAAAATGCCGCGCCTGGAGAAACGCGTTCAAACAATTCGTCTCTACAGGAACAGTCCTCGCATTGAGTTCCGGACCGTGCTCGTCAAGTACAAAGGCATGGACGGGTACAATCTGCCGGAAAGGGCAAACGACGAACACGCCCGCGACCGCGATTTCTTCTGCGTTGGTTTCCCAACCAAATTGCCCGGCAGCGTGCCGGTGCTGGAGGATCGCTTCGCCACTAAGACCTACTTTCCGAGCAAGGGCTACCTGGACTACCGCAGCGACGCCACCCGATGGTTGTCGCACCACAGCATGAATTCCTGCTACCAGTGGATCGACGCCAGCTACTCCGTTAAGATAGATTTTGGCCACGCTGGAAGTGTGGCGCTTGGCCCCACGGAAATCTTGACCCCGCACAATCGGGCCTTGCGACAGGCAGCATTCCGGCTGGAAAAAGCCCTGGCCCAGCGCGGCGTCACAGCAACACCCAGTTTCGACAGCGTGCGTCGGGACTACGACATCCAGTACCGCCGCTTCAGCTTCTCGATCGGTGCACAGGGTGAAAATCAAACCAATCAGCGTATCCTGTCCGCCCTGCCGACCAACCAGAAGCGCCGTTTCGAGGCCCGGCTGCAACGGGACGGCTACGCTTACCTGTTCACTACCCTCCGTAACCTGCCGGGAGCGTGGTTCAACTTGCCCGTCCTGATGGTCGTTGGCCGGGACAAGGAGGAAACCGTTCGCGCGGTCGACGCTCTCGTGGAACAATTGGAGCGCAAAGGCAGCCTCCAGTTTCCGTCCGAGGTCGTGGCAGTTGACTCACTCCCCGGTGTGCCCGACGCCGGCCTGGCTGTTCTGAACCGCGGCAACATCGCCGTCAGCACAGAGAACGAAGGCACCATCGTGCTCGGGCTAATGCACACCGTCCCCTGGCAAAGTCCTTTACTCAACTGGACGCACGATTTTCCGGAGCGCAAGACCCATGTGTTCGAGTACGCTCTGTTGCCGCACAGGGGCAACTGGCGCCAAGCCGGGCTCGTGCGCCAGGGCTACGCCTTCAACAACCCGCTCCTGGCGGTGCAAACCAGTCTCCACTCCGGTGATCTGCCAACCGAGCAGTCTTTCCTCGAAGTCCAACCGGAGGACGTCGTGGTCACGGCGCTCAAACCTCGCGCTGCTGGGAACGCCGCCTTCCGTGCCTCCACACCGACTTCTGCGCGCGACGGCGTCATTCTACGATTCTACGAAACGCACGGGCAACCAACTGAGGTACGGGTAACCAGCCAATTTCCCATCCGCGGGGCCGAGCGCGTGAACCTGATGGAGCGCGCCGCACGCACAGTCGAACACGACCGGCACAGCCTGACGCTGAAGATCGGTCCCAACGCGATTGAGACATTGAAACTCGAACTGGCAGCACCTCAGCCCGAGAGCCCGGCGCCAAGGGCGCGTCCAGAAATGCCACCTGTTTACGTCCGTTACTGGGAACACAACGAAGGCGCTGCACCGCTTGGTTACCTGCCGGTGAACGTGCGCATCCTCGGCAAGCTGCGTCCCGAGCCCCTACCGGGCGAGCGCGTCACGATGCAGCGCCTCACTGTTGCCGTTACCAACGACTACGTTGACCGCGCCGTCAGCGGGCAGCTTGTGCTCACCGCGCCTCCGGGGCTGCGCCCGGTGCCGGACACGCTGGCTTTCACAGTACCGCCGGACAGCGAGGTCTTCTACCCTGTGGCCATCGTGCAGGACCGCAAGACGGGGCGTCCGGGCTTCATCCGCGCCACGATCCACGTCAACGGACGCCGCTACTTCGACGTGCTGGAGGTCAACCTACCGGAAAAGGCGTTCGGTCATGCCGCTGAGACGGCGCCTAAGGGCCTGCGGCTCGACTGGCAGGTCGAACACAACGGCGACAGCATTCTGGTGCACCTCACGAATCCTTTTGATCAGCCAGTAGACGGCACCGTTACCCTGATTGGCCCGGCCGAAAGCTGGGGGTTGGCGCCATTCAACCCAGCGGCCCTGCTTGCCGTGTCCCCCTGGCGCCAGACTTTTTGCGTTCCCGCACGCGGCCGACAGACACTCGTTTTTCGCCTTGTCTGGGGTGATCTTCTGCCCCGCACCGACGTAAGCACCTGGCTGGTCGCAAAACTCGCGTACTTCGGCTACCTGGACTACAAGCAAGCCCTGGGCCGATTGGCCCCGTGGAGGTAAAAACTCGGCCTCAAAGCACGGACTCAAAGCGATGCAAACAAACTCAGGACAACGAAAGGGAACACGACACTGTCTCTGCAGGCTGGCTCCGGGAACGCTTCTGTTGAGCCTTTTTCTCTTTTCGGGTTGCGCCATTCCCGAGTGGCACCCGCGTGGCCTGCCGCTGCCCAAACACGGAAACGTCTACGTAATCGCCCACCGGGGCGCACACAAGGGCATTCCAGAAAACACGTTGCCGGCTTACCAGAAGGCCATCGAGCTCGGTGCCGACTTCGTGGAAGTAGACGTCCGCGTCACAGCGGACGGTGTACCCATCAGTTTGCACGACGCCGAGCTGAGCAAGCTGTTACCAGGCGAAAAAGGCAAAGTCGGGGATTACCTGTGGGATGAGCTCCGGCAGCTTGACCTGGGCGCGCGCTACGGCGAGGCCTGGCGAGGCACACGCATCCCAAAGATTTCTGAAGTGCTTAAGTTGTGCCAGGGCCGCTGTGGCGTTTACTTCGACCTGAAAGAGGCACCGATCGAAAAGCTGCTTCCGCTCGTCCGGCGCTACCACATGTTGCACCGCGTTGTCTGGTACAGCCCCGTGTTCCGGATCGGCATGTTCCGGCGTCTCCACCGCCTCTGTCCGGAGTGCGCAGCCATGCCCGATCCCATCTGGAGCTGGATGCTCGGCCCAACGCTCCGGCTCCTGCACCCCCCGGTGGTAGCAACCGTGTACAAGCGTTTTTCGCGCCAGTTTGCCGAACGCTGCCACCGGGCTGGTGCACTCGTTTTCGTGGACGATGACGGATCTTCGACCTGGCCTGACCTGATTCGTTGGGGCGCCGACGGCATCCAAACCGATGATCCCGAGGGCTTGGTCGCTTTTCTGGAAGAGCGCGCAAGGCGTTCTCCGTCGTCCGGAAACTGAACGAAGTGCACCGTACCATCGCGAAGGCACACGCGGCGCTCTACGAGCGCGCGGATCAGAGACGCAGCCCGTTCGCTCGAGGTCACGACTCCGTCGGCGCCCTGTGCTTTCCCACGACCCAGGTCTTCTGTAAACCACAACTTTAGCGGGAGAGCAGCCATGCGAGCTTTCACTTTTCTGCTTGCTGTCGCACTGCTGGGCACTGTGCCCGTCCGTGCAAACAAAGTTGACTTCAGCAAGGCCGTGGTTCTCGCACCGAGGAAACCCGGCTCCCTGGAAGCGAAGGCCGTCCAGGTGCTGCGAGAAGAGGTGTACAAGCGCAGCGGTTTGCAGCTTCTGCTTGTGCGCAGACCGCCGAAAAAAGAACAGCCGGTGATCGTTGTTGGTCTGTGGTCCAAGCTTGCAGGCAGCAGCTGGCCGGGCTGCGCGGGACTGACGAGTGGGAAACAACCAGCTCAAGAGGGTTTTGCCCTCCAGATTTCGAGGCAGGTGGCTGTGGTCGCTGGCGCAGACGCCCGGGGCGTGCTTTACGGCGTTGGCAAACTCCTCCGTCAGGCAGAACTTCGCCGCGGCTCGTTTCTCCTGCCGAGAGGCTTTCACCTCACCACAGCACCGCGCTACCCGATCCGTGGCCATCAGCTCGGCTACCGCCCGAAGACGAACGCCTACGACGCCTGGACCCCGGAGCAATTTGATCAGTACATGCGAGAGCTCGCGCTCTTCGGTGCCAACAGCGTGGAACTCATCCCGCCTCGCACGGACGACGCTCTCACAAGCCCCCACATGAAACTCGATCCGCTGGACATGATGGCCAAACAGGCGGCCATCGCCGCCTCCTACGGGATGGATGTTTGGGTGTGGTACCCCAACATGGCACGCGACTACAGCAATCCCAGTGTTGTTCGAAAAGAACTGGCTGAGCGGGACAGGGTCTTCGGACGCGTCAAGCCGATTCACGCGGTTTTCGTGCCCGGCGGAGATCCTGGCGACTTGCACCCGGACCAGCTTTTTCCCTGGCTCGAGTCGGTGGCGGCCGTGTTACACAAGCACCATCCCCGGGCGAAGATCTGGGTATCCCCCCAGGCCTCCCACGTGACCCAAGATTGGCTCGACGCGTTCTACCGTCACGTGAACCACAAGTACCCCTGGTTCGGTGGCGTCGTCTTTGGCCCCTGGGTCAAAACGCCGCTGCCGGAAATGCGCAAAATCGTCGACCCCAGCATCCCCATCAGGCGTTACCCGGACATTACACACAGCCTGAGCTGCCAGTACCCGGTGAAGGACTGGGATCTGGCTTTTGCGCTCACGCTTGGTCGCGAATGCACAAATCCGCGTCCCGTGGCCGAAGCCGCCATTCACAACGCTTTCGACGAGTACGCTGCCGGCAGCCTCAGCTACTCCGAGGGCATCAACGACGACGTGAACAAGTTCATCTGGACCTGCTTGGACTGGGATCCCGACACCCCGGTCATCGAGATTCTGCGCGAGTACGCACGTTTCCTGATTCATCCGGACGTGGCTGAGGGCGTCGCGCAAGGGCTCCTTGCCCTCGAGCGCAACTGGGTCGGTCCTTTGCTCAGCAATTCGGCTGTTGACGTCACGCTCCAGCAATGGCGAGATCTGGAAGCCACTGCACCACCCGCTGTCAAGCAGAACTACCGTTTTGAGCTGGCGTTGCTGCGCGCCTACTACGACGCCTACGTTCGTGCCCGTTTGATTCACGAAACCGCTCTGCAGACCCAGGCTCTGGCCATCCTGGAACAGGCCACGAAGCTTGGTTCTCTTCCGGCCATTCGGGAAGCGGAAACCATCTTGAGCAGGAAAGAAACTGAACCGGTGGCGGAAGACTTCAAGAAGCGCTGCTGGGAGCTTGCGGACTCGCTTTTTGCCCACATCGGGGCGCAAACCTCCGTTCCCCGCTACCAGGCCCAGCGTGGGCGCGGTGACTACATGGACCACATCGACGACCCGCTCAATGACGTGGTTTGGCTCACCGCCCAGTTCGCACGCATCCGGAAGCTTCCCGACGAACAGTCGCGCTTGCGGGCCATTGAAGCCCTCTTACGCCGCATTGATCCAGGGCCAGGCGGTTTCTACGACAACCTGGGGGTCAGCATCGAAACCCCGAGGCTTGGTCCGTACCCGAGCTGGGAGGAGGATCCCGGCAGTCTGAAGTCACCGCGGGTGAGTTTCGGTGTCCGCCTCAAGGGAGAAGAGTGGGTCCACACCGTACAGGCTGTCGGGTTCGAGGGGCGGCCAACGCCTCTTGCGTGGGCGAACCAGCTCACCACGCTCTACGACACGCCGCTCACCCTCGTGTACCACGACCTGGACCCCAATGCATCCTACATCCTGCGCGTGGCCTACACGGGCCGCTTCAGGGCCAAGATGAGCCTGACTGCCGACGACAGCATCCAGATTCACCCGTTCCTACAGACCGGGGACAAGCCCATTTGGGAATTCACGATCCCGGAGAAAGCCGTGAAGGATGGTCGGCTTGTCCTCACCTGGAAAGCAGCTCCGGGCGAGCGCGGGGCCCAGGTAGCGGAAGTGTGGCTGCTACGTCGGGAGTAACTCGCCTTGCGTGGGCTCGCCTGCGTTTTGTGAAAGCGGTGGCGGGCCCTCGCGATCCCAAGACGCACGTTCCTCCCGGAGTTCAGACAGGAAGGCTTCTGCTGTCCAAGCACGGACGCCCTCTGTCGCCGGCAAAAACAGCGAACCCTGACTTCCCTTCAAGCTGCGGGAGCCGCAGCAAATTGCTCCAATCCAAACTGAAAGGAGTTTTCAAATGCAGCGGCGTACCGTTTTCGCCCTTATGATTTGTTCCTTAATCCTGCGGTTTACGGGCTGTTCCCGGGCTCCCGCCCCGCCGCCCGACTGGGAGAATCCGGCTGTCTTCGGAATCAACAAGGAGCCACCCCACGCCACCGCCATCCCTTTCGCAACGGATTCCCAGGCTCTCTCTGGGAGGTGGCAGGACTCGCCGTACTACAAGTCACTGAATGGCACTTGGAAATTCCACTGGTCACCCAATCCTTCCGAACGGCCCGTGGATTTCTTCAAACCCTCCTACAATGTTCGTTCTTGGGACAACCTGCCTGTGCCCAGCAACTGGCAACTCTACGGCTACGGCGTCCCTATCTACGTCAACTCGCGTTTGCGTTTCGCTCTGCCTGAACCTCCACACGTTGCCCACGACCGCAACGCCGTCGGTTCCTACCGACGCACGTTCAGAGTCCCCGGAAGCTGGCGTGGGCGACAGGTGTTCTTGCATTTCGACGGGGTTAAGTCCGCTTTCTACGTGTGGGTAAACGGTAAACGGGTTGGTTACAGCCAGGGCAGCATGACGCCCGCTGAGTTCAACATCACCCGCTACCTCCACCCCAACGGTGACAACGTTCTCGCCGTGGAGGTGTACCGGTGGTCCGACGGGAGTTACCTGGAGGACCAGGACATGTGGCGCTTCAGCGGCATTTACCGCGACGTTTACCTCTTCAGCACGCCCCCGCTTCACATTCGCGATTTCGCCGTCCACACTGACCTCGACAGCCGCTACCGCGATGCCACGCTGCGCCTCCGTGTAACCGTCCACAACTACGCAGACCGTCCCTCCTCGCCCGCCGGACTTCTGGCCACGGTCACCCGAGATGCCAGAGCCAAGGCAGGGATCCGCCTTTCCGCCGCCGTACCGAGTCTACCAGCTCGCGCCGAGACCACACTCACCCTATCCACACTTGTCCGCAACCCGGCAAAATGGACCGCCGAGACGCCCAACCTCTACCGTCTCGTGCTTTCCCTGCGAACCCCCGGAGACAGCGTTGTCGAGGCCACTGGCGCAACCTTCGGCTTTCGGAAAGTCGAAATCCGGGACGGGCGATTTCTCGTGAACGGTGTTCCAATTTTGCTCAAAGGTGTGGACCGGCACGAACACCACCCACGCTTCGGCCGCGCCGTCCCACGCGAAACAATGCTTCAGGACATCCTGCTGATGAAGCGTTTCAACATCAACGCCGTCAGGACGTCGCACTACCCCAACCACCCGTACTGGTACACGCTGTGCGACCGCTACGGCATTTACGTGATCGACGAGGCCAACCTGGAATCCCAGGGCGTGAACGACCGCATTCCTCGTAGCGATCCTCTGTGGAAACCTGCGTGTCTCGACCGTGTGGAACGCATGATCCAACGCGACAAGAACCACCCGTGCGTGGTGATGTGGTCGCTTGGCAACGAGGCCGGGATAGGGGACACCTTCTTCGCCCTTCGTGATTTGGCTCACACACTCGATCCAAGCCGCCCCGTCCACTACGAAGGCTACAACGATGCAGCCGACGTGTACAGCCGGATGTACCCGAAAATCGACGACATGATCGCCTACGCAGAAGGCAATCCCAGCAAGCCCTATTTCATGTGCGAGTACGCGCACGCCATGGGCAACGCTTGCGGCAACCTGAAAGAGTACTGGGACACCATTCACACATACCCCATCTTCATCGGCGGCTGCATTTGGGACTGGGTGGATCAAGGGCTGCTCAAGAGGGACCGCTCGGGGCAGGCGTACTTCGCTTACGGCGGAGACTTCGGTCCGCCCGGCACGCCAGGCGACGGAAACTTTTGCATTAACGGACTCATTTTCCCCGACCGCCACATTTCTCCCAAGATGTGGGAAGTGAAGAAAGTCTACCAAAACATCACCGCAGCCCCGGTCAGCCTTGAGGACGGCTACATCCGAGTCACGAATCGCTTCCGGTTCACCAATTTGAACCGTTTCGAACTCAAGTGGCGGATCACCGAAGACGGCAGGCAGGTCCGCTCAGGAAGCTTGGGCCGTTTACAGCTTGCCCCAGGCGAACAAAGCGTCGTGCACATCCCGGTCTCCGACATGCCGCGTCATCCACACCGCGAGTACTGGCTCGAACTCCACTTCGTTCAGGCTGAATCCACTCTCTGGTCTCCGGTCGGTCACGAAGTGGCCTGGGAACAATTTCTTCTGGCCCCAGCCCGATCGCAAGCGCCCGTTTTCCCTCCGTCGGGCGAACCACTCCGTCTCCTCACCGAGCCCGAACGCGTTGTCGTAATCAACCCCAATGTACGCCTGGTTTTCGACCGCGACACCGGTCTACTGCGGGACCTCTCGTGGAAGGGGCAGTCCGTTCTGGCCCCAGGTGGCGGCCCACGCCTCACCCTTTACCGGGCGCCCCTTGACAACGACATCAAGGTGAAAGCCGCCTGGAAGAAGGCTGGTCTCGATCAGATGGTTCCAGAGCTCGAAAGCATCCAGGCTACGACGGCCCGAGACGGTCATGTCGTCGTTCAGACAACCCACCGCTACACGAGCCCTGCCGGCGCCCACGTTCTTCACAACTGCGCTTACTCTGTCTTCCCAGATGGTACCCTTCTGCTCGAGAGTTTCGTCCTTCCGGCAAGCCCGCTGCCGACGCTCGCGCGGATTGGTCTCACCTTCACGCTCCGGCCCGGCCTCGAGCAACTCACCTGGTACGGACGCGGCCCGCACGAGAATTACCCCGACCGCAAATCCGGCGCCGCTGTCGGCCTGTACCACAGCACGGTCGACTCGCAGTACACCCCTTACATCATGCCCCAGAACAACGGGAGCCGCCAAGACGTACGCTGGTGCCTCTTGGCCGACAGTGCAGGCATAGGACTGCTGGCAATTGGGGCATCTGGCCCGTTTGCGATGACGGCCCTCCACTTCAGCGAAACGGATCTGGAGCAAGCCAAGCATACGGTAGAACTGCACCGGCGTCCGGAGGTGTACCTCACGCTCGACGCTCGCATGCGCGGCGTCGGAAACGCAAGCTGCGGTCCGGAGATTCTGCCTCGCTACGAGGTACGTCCCGAGACCACTGCCTTCGCTTTCGTCCTAAGACCGTACCGACATCCCAGCGTTCTGGCACGCACCCCTCTGCCTGCACCGTTGCGACCTTTAATCCGGAGGAATGACATCGGCTACGTCACGATTGACCCGCTCGGACAGACAGGCGAAATCCGCTACACGCTCGACGGCAGCGAGCCAACCCGCACCTCTCCACGCTACGCGGGACGTTTTTTGCAGGTGCCTGCTTGTACAGTAAGAGCCAGAGTTTTCACGGGGGAAATCGGCAGCGCTACGGCCGTCCTGCCCCTGGACACACTTCGCATCATCCAACCGACCATTCAGCCGGCCGACGTTTTCTTCTACGATTCTCTGCGCGTGAGGGTGTGGACAAGGACACCTGCCGCCCAAATCCACTTCACCACCAACGCCGTCGACCCAACCCCTTCCAGCCCCATCTGTCCGAAAATACTCACGATCGCCTCCGACACCGAGCTTCGGGCGCGTGCCTTCAAACAGGGCTACCTTCCGAGCCCGGTAGCGCTGGCTCACTTCGCCGCGGTCCAACCTAAACCCGGTGTCCAGTACCACTACTACGTCGGGCACTGGGAACGCACTCCAAACCCCTTCCTCCTTAAGCCAGAAAAAACGGGGGTCATCGATCAATTCCGCCTCGATCTCGTGGAGACAAACCGGGACCACTACGCGCTCGTCCTCCTCGGCTTCGTCAACGTCGTGCAACCCGGGCAGTACACGTTTTTTTCTGCCTCCAACGACGGCACCAAGCTCTACGTGGATGGTCGCCTACTCGTGGACAACGACGGCCCGCACGGCTACCAGGAACGCTCCGGCCGTGTTGTACTCCGACCCGGCCTGCACCTGATCGAAGTTCGTTACCTGCAGGTTGGAGCCGCCCAGGACCTGAAGGTTTCGTGGGCAGGGCCAGGCTTTCAGAAACGCGAGATTTCCACCGAGGACCTGAGTGCCTGGGCCAAGTAACCCATGGCGGGCAGGTTTTGGGGCGGGCTTAAACTTGCTCGAAGTGGGCTGCGGAGTGCCTCGGAGCGCACCCACGCCAGCCACTTCGCGTTGGCGGAATTTGCGCCTCTGCACCAGAAAACACGATCGCCCCCTGAGGGACCGAAGCTACGTGGCCACCTGCTCGCCAGCGGCAATCCCCGGTGCGAAGCGGGCTTTAGCTGTTCCTTTGATCGGGTGTCCAGAGAATGGAACGGTCAGGCAGGATGTCAGCGTGTTCGGGGGGGACCTCTTTTGGTAACGTGCCCACACAGTTGCGGCCCGCAGCCTTGGCCTGGTAGAGAGAGCGGTCAGCCATGTCGAGGAGCGTCAGTGGGTCTTCCGCATGCTGAGGATACGAAGCCACGCCGACCGAAATCGTGAGCTTGCCCTCGGGAAGAAAGCTCTCGCCGTTGAACGGGGCTCTCTCGACCTTCCGACGCAGTTTTTCGGCCACCGCAACGGCGCGCTCCCAAGTTGTTTCGGGAAGCAGAATGACAAACTCCTCCCCACCGTAGCGGGCCAGGAAATCCGTGCGTCGGATGCTGTCGGAGAGCTCATTGGCGAGTTTTCGCAGCACAGCGTCCCCAGCGAGATGCCCGTGCGTGTCGTTGTAGTGTTTGAAGTGATCGATGTCAATCATCAGAACAGAGAGAGCGCGTCCGTACCGGCGAGCCCGTTCGAATTCCCGCACCAGCATCTGGTTGAAATACCGCCGGTTCGACACACCCGTGAGCGGATCTGTGAACGACATCTCGCGTGTTCGTTCGAACACCAGCATTGTCCCCACGACGTTCCCGATCTGCTGAGCCAACTTGTCCAGGAAGCCAAGTTCCCGGCGTGCGAACGCCCCGGGTGCGCGCCGCCCAAGCGCCAGCAAGCCCACGATTTCGTCCTCACTTGATCTCAGCGGAAGGGCCACGAGACTGCCTTCGGAACCCATCAGTTCGGCCAGGGGGGAGCTGGACCGAGCCAGGTCGCGGTAGTAGTGCCGTTCCTTCCGCATCAGCTGGCGCAAGGGACCACGCAACGACAACCGAAGATTTCGCCGTACACGTCCCGAAAGCCCGAAGTAACTTTGTAACTCTAAGGAATCCTCTTCATTTCGTTTCACGAAAAACGTGTACCGGTCGATGCTGAGCATCGATCGGAAGTGTGTCTTCAGTGTTTCCATCATCTCGCCGAGGTCGAGCGTGCTCGCTACCGAACGCAGCATTTGGTACATCATGTCGAGCTCCAGCACGCGCTCATTCAGCTCCTGATTCACCCGCTCAAGAGCACGGATTTCCCTCCGGAGCTCATCGATGCGAGCCCGTCGCACCCCACTTCCCAGTTTTCGGCCCATCTCGCCCGGCATCTTGTCAGCACGCCTCAATCAGTGTTTCCCTGTCCACAAAACCGAGGTAGGCCAGGAGCGATGCTACCCGGTCCCCCAACCCGCTGCTCGAAGGACTTCGCACGACAAAGTTGAACACTTTCGGCACAGGACAATCTGCAAGCGCTGCTCTCACCACAGCCCCGCTTTTCACGGCAACCTGCGCCCCGAGAGGACTCGGCTCGCTCTCCAAGTTCAGTGCAACAGGAGTGTGCAGTTGCTTTACCCTCTCCAGAAGTTTTCGTTTCGCAAGCCCAGTTCGACCTACCTCGGAAGCTTCGTACGACACCCGAATTTCGTGCCCTTTGCTCTTAAGAGCCTGTAGAAACGGGCGGGGCGCAAACAGAACCAGGTGGGTGTCGTCCAACCCCATTTCCTCGACGGCGCGCCACGCTTCCAGGAAAAGTTCGTACCGTCTCGGGAAAATCAGCAGCATCCTTCCCGGCCCAACGGAAAGCTCTCCCTGCCACTCAAGGCCCCCCTTGCTCGGCTTCAATGTGGCGACGTAGGCCCAGCCCAGAGCCTGAAGCGGTTCTCTCACTTTCCTCACCAGCGACGGGGTTCAGAACCTTCGAGGGACTCAACTGAATATAGGTAAAACCAAACCGCCAAGTCAAGAAGTATCTTGCACCTGCGTAAAGTTCACGCTACTCAAGTCGCCTTACAGTTCTTTTCGGCCACCGGCAGTGAGCCCTCCACGCCTGCGCAACCGGCTCCGCCGGGGTGCCGATCCTGTAGATTTTGCCCCAGTCCGACGTTCCCGTCGCTGCCTCAGCTCAATCCGTCCCAATCCTCTCTACCCAAGACACGAGTCACTCTTGCGCCTCTGCCCCTTTGCGGCGGAACCGGCACCTTTCTTCCCCCGGTGCGCAGGAGTTCCCCCGCAAGGGTGCAGGTCAGCAGAGCAACTGCTGTAGCCTTTCGGATCAAGCTCGGCTCAACCGTCTGTCACCTCGAGCAAGGTAAGGCATCTTTCCGCGTGCAACGGGATCAAGCTGGAAATCTCCCGACCGCTCTGGATTTTACCCCGGCCGGAAGGTTAGGTGATGCTCTGGCGTCCCCTTTTCAAGCCACCCCCCTTCGAGACCTGGCGCTTCCCGTGGCAAAAAGAGGTGACTGTTTTCTGCCAGTGCGTCCTTGCAGGTGTCCACAACTTTCCCTACATTCCTCGCCGAAACGCGCCCGTGCCATTTTCCGTTCTTTGTCGCACCCAGCAAAGGCAAATTAACCCAGGCCTGGACGATCCAGGGAACGTCGGCAACCCAAAAAATCAGCGAAGCGGGACCGCGGTGCCACTGCGAAAATCGACATTTTCCGTTTTAGTGTTTCTCTTGCTCGCCGCTCCTGCGTCTGCAGAAAGCCCCACCCTCTCTTTGTTCCTCCCCACACGCCCCGTACGGACCGGCGCGTTGGGTGTCCTCTGCACGGGCCTGGACCTCAACGAGCCAGTACGAGCACGTGTAGGCCTGGCGCTGAGCGGTGGTGGCGTACGCGGTATCGCCCAGATCGGCGTGCTGCAGGTTTTGCACGGGCACAGGATCCCCGTGGACGTCGTCGTCGGCACAAGCATGGGCAGCGTCATCGGTGGGCTCTACGCTGCCGGGCTCGATCCAGACGAGATTTGGGAATTCGCCAAGAACATCCGCTGGCAGGACATCCTGATCGACCGGCCACCGCGCTCCCACCTCTTCCTCGGCCAAAAGCGCGAGCGGGAACGCTACCTCATCCAGCTGCGACTTCAGGGTTCGTCTCTGCGCCCCGACATCCCGCTTGCCTTTACGCCAGGTCAGCGCCTCACCTCGACGCTCACTGCGGCTGTTCTCTCCTCCCCGTTTGGCTACCAGACGCGTTTTGATTGCCTTCCCATCCGCTACCGGGCCCTGGCGACTGATCTCATCCACGGCCAGCCAGTACTTTTGCGAGGTGGCAACTTAGTGGAAGTGATGCGAGCCTCCGTTTCGATCCCACTCCTCTTCACCCCGGTTCAGCGGGGTGACACGCTTCTCGTGGATGGTGGACTTGTTTCGAACATTCCGGTTGCCCAAACCTACCGCGCTGGCGCCGATCTGGTGATTGCTGTCGACACTACGTCGCCACTGCGCAAGCAGGAGGAAATCAACCTTCCCTGGGAAGTGGCCGACCAGGTCACCACCATCATGCAACGCGAACGCAATCGCCAAGAACTCGCTCAGGCCGACGTGGCCATCCGCGTGCCCTTTCCTGATTTGACGGCTCTGGACTTCAAAAATATCCAGGAAATCTACACAGCCGGCAAACGAAAAGCGGAGCTGGCTCTGCCGAGCATCAAAAGCTGTCTCGCAAGTTGCACCGACTCCCTTCTCTCCGCAACCTACGGCCTGCCCCTCGACACCCGGTTTCGCGTCCAGGTTGCTCGTCTACCGTCGTCCGTGCGCTGCCCCGACTCGCTCGACACAACCGGCTTCATCTCCCTTCGCGATTTACACCGCTTGATGCTGCGTGCCTACGCCAACGGCCTGCGCCACGTCCGCGCCTCCCTCGTGGGCGACACCCTTGTGGTAGACGGCACTCCCGCTCCCAAGTTGGATTCCATCCACGTCCAACACACCGGGCTCCTCGCTGCGAGCGAGCTGGACAGCGTGCTCGCCGGCTTCCGCGGCCGTGCTCTGGACGCAACCTCCCTTGTGGCGCTTGTCAGCGCCATTCACCGCCAGTACAGACGTCACGGCTGGGCCCTTGCACATGTCGACTCCGTCGGTTTCGATTCGGCGCGCGGTCTGCTAACTCTGAAGATCAACGACGGCCGCATCGACCGCATCACCGTCGACGGGAACACACATACCCGCACTTACGTTATTCTGCGCGAATTTCCTCTGAGTGCGGGACAACCCTTCAACCTTCCGAAAGCCGAACGCGGCCTCGACCAAATCTACAGCACCGGCCTGTTCGAGTGGGTCGGTTTGGCTGTGCGCCAATCCGCGAGCCACCAGGAAATCGTGATCCGGGTCAAGGAACGTGACAGTCGCCTCGTGCGCTTCGGCGCTCGCTACGACCTGGAACGACGCGGCAAGCTATTTGTAGAGTACGCCGATGAGAACCTTCTCGGCGCGGGCAACACCCTCAGCGCGCTTGGGCTTTACGGTGTGCGGGACCAGGAGGCGAGAATCGACTACCGCGTCGACCGCATTTTCCGCACGTTTCTCACCACCCAGTTCGATTTGTACCACAGATCCGGACGCCACTTCGCTTTTCGCAGCGGCCGTTCCGTGGGCGAATACCGCGAAAAACGCACCGGCTTCACCTTCCGTTTTGGGGAACAAATGCACCGGCTGGGCACGGTTTGGTTCGGGTTCCGTTGGGAAAACATTCTTCTCCGGCGCCTGTCAGGCGAAGGCTACCCCACCGGATCTTACACGTTACGCACAATCGGCATTCGCTCGCTGCTCGACTCCCGGGATCGCATCCCGTTTGCTCGTTCCGGCAAACGCCACGAGCTCTTCTACGAGTACTCTTCGGGCCGCTTCCTCACCAGTCAGATTTCGTACACCAAGTTCGCTTCCTCTCTGGAGTCCTTCTTCACATTCGCTGTGCGCCACACCCTGCACGCCAAGATCGACTGGGGTATTTCGGATCTCACAACGCCTTTTCCCGAACAGTACACACTGGGTGGGCAGAATTCCTTCTACGGGCTGCGCGAGGAGGAGCTACGGGGTCGTCATTTCTGGCTCTCCAGCCTTGAGTACCGGTACGCCTTGCCCTGGGGTTTTCACGCCGACTGGTACCTGAGTTTTCGCCTGGACTGGGGTGCCATCTGGCCAAAGGACATCATCAGCATCAGCAACAAGGATTTCTTCTACGGCGTAGGCGCAGCGCTTTCTGCCGACACGATCCTCGGTCCCTTCACCATCGCGTACGGCCGCACTCAGCACGGCGAGACACAGCTCTACTTCAGCGCTGGCAAGTCTTTCTGACCCGTTTCTTTCTCGTCTCGTACCTGCTCCGGCCTCGCTAAGCTGCGTCTCCAACAGCCAACCTTCGTACGGTCGTAGAAACGCTCAGCTCGATTGCGATCTCCCACCCAAAAAGAAAGCGGGCAGCCGAAACTACCCGCTTTCCTCTCCTCCAGCGTGTTCGCAACCCATCCCTGCTCACTCACCACCGTTGCCGTTAACCACCTTCGCAACGTCCGTAACCACGTCGCCTTCACCAACCTTAATGAGGCGGACACCCAGCGTGTCGCGCTTCATTGTTTTGATGTCGCGCGCCCTCAGGTGTCCCAGCTTGCCTTTCGCCGTTACAATCATCACGTCGTCATCCGGGCTAATGGCCATCGCGCTGACCAACTTCCCGGACTTCGCGCTCAATCTCGCCGTCAGCAGCCCTTTTCCGCCGCGGCTCGTGCGCCGGTACTCGCTCAGGTTCACAGCCTTCCCGTAACCCCGCTCCGAAACCACCAGGATCGTGCCGCCGTGCTTCACAGTCACCATGCCGACGACACGGTCGTCCTTGCCAAGGCTGATGCCCTTGACCCCCGCGGCGGTGCGCCCCATCGGCCGAACCTCGCGCTCGCTGAAACGAATCGCCTTCCCGGACGCGGTCACGAGCACGATGTCTTCAGAGCCGTCCGTCAGGCGGACATCAATCAGCTCATCCCCCTTCCTGACAGTCATGGCCTGCACACCGCTCCGCCGAGGACGGCTGAACTCCTCCAGTGGCGTCTTCTTCACCAGGCCTTGCGCCGTTGTCATCACCACAAAGGCGCCAGGCTCGAAGCGACGTACCGCCACCGATGCCTCCACTTGCTCACCTTTGCTCAGCCGCAGAAGGTTCACCAGCGCGCGCCCTTTCGTGGTCGGGCCGGCGCTCGGAATCTCATGCACTTTCAGGCCGTAACACTTACCCTTGTTCGTGAAGAACAGGATCGTGTGGTGCGTGGAAGCGACGAACAGGTTTTCCATCCAGTCGCCTTCCAAACCGGAAGCTTTCACCTTCGCGCGCTGCCGTTTGTAGCTCGACACCGGGAAACGCTTGATGAAACCCTTGTGCGACAGCGCGATCACCACATCCTCTTCCGCGATCAGATCCTCAAGCGAGAATTCCTCCGTCTCAGCGACGATCTCTGTCCGCCGCTCGTCCCCGTACTTCTCCTTCAGGCTCTGCAGCTCCTGTTTAATGAGCTGCATTCTGCGAGCGCGACTCGCCAGCAAAGCGCGCAGACGTTCGATCGTTTTGATGGTTTCGCGGTACTCATCCTGGATTTTCTTGCGCTCCAGACCCGTCAGTCTTTGGAGCCGCATGTCCAGGATTGCCTGCGCCTGGATCTCGGAGAGTTTGAACTGGCGCATCAGCCCGCGTTTCGCCGTGTCGGGCGTCCGCGAACGTTTAATCAAAGCGATGATTTCGTCGATGTTGTCCAGCGCAATCAGGTAACCTTCCAGGATGTGTGCGCGCTTCTCGGCCTTGTCCAGTTCGTACTTGGCCCGGCGGACGACGACTTCGTGTCTGAAGTCGATGAAGTGTTGAAGCATCTCCTTTAAGTTCAACACCTTCGGTTGGCCGTCCACCAGGGCAAGCATAATCACGCCAAACGTGGACTGCAGTGGGGTATGTTTGTAGAGCTGGTTGAGAACGACTTCAGGCTGAGCATCGCGCTTCAGCTCGATCACCACGCGCATCCCGTCGCGGTCGGACTCATCGCGAATGTCCACGATGCCGTCGATCTTTTTGTCCTGTACCAGGTTCGCAATCCGCTCGATCAGATTAGCTTTGTTCACCTGGTACGGTACCTCTGTAATCACGAGATTCTGGTGACCGGCACGTCCTTTCTCGACGTTCACCCGGCCCCGGACCGTAATGTGCCCGCGGCCCGTCCGGTAGGCCTCGTCGATACCTTCCACACCGTAGATGATGCCACCCGTCGGGAAATCTGGCCCCTTGATGTACTTCATCAACGTCTCAATTCGCAGATTGGGCCGATCGATCAGTGCCGAGAGTGCATCCACAACCTCGTTCAGGTTGTGCGGTGGAATGTTGGTCGCCATGCCCACCGCGATGCCGGACGCTCCGTTCACCAGCAGATTTGGCAACAGCGCCGGCAGAACGCTGGGTTCCTTCAGCGTTTCATCGAAGTTGGGTACGAAGTCGACTGTGTTCTTGTCGAGATCGCGCAGAAGCTCTTCCGCGATTGGCGCCAGCCGTGCCTCCGTGTACCGCATGGCCGCTGGCGAGTCGCCGTCGATGGAGCCAAAGTTACCCTGGCCATCCACCAGTGGGTACCGCATCGAGAAGTCCTGGACCATCCGCACCATCGTGTCGTACACAGCAGCGTCGCCGTGCGGGTGGTACTTCCCAAGGACTTCACCGACAATTCGCGCACTCTTTTTGTACGGCGAGTTGGGGCGCAGGCCCAGTTCGAGCATCCCGTACAGCACGCGTCGGTGCACCGGTTTTAGCCCGTCGCGTACGTCTGGCAGCGCCCTGGCCACGATCACGGACATGGAATAGGCCAGGTAAGACTGCTTCATCTCATTTTCAATCAGTACAGGTAAAATCCTCTCAGAGCGGTTGTTCATTTGTTTGCTCGTTCACCTCCGTTGCATCCTGGTTGTTGAAAACACAGCGCCTCGATCAGCGCCTTACGATAAGGCAAGTCTCCCCGTGCAAGCTACAAAAATAACGCCAGCCGCTTTGTCGCTCCTTTCTCCCCTCAGCCTTGGTTTGGCCCCCTCTCTCCCCTTCCGTTCACCGGGTTTTCGGCGCGGCCACCACACAAAATAACGTCCGCGTACGCGGACGTGCAACCATCGTTCCCTCCACACCCAATGTGGTCCCAGTCGTCAGACGTCCAGATTCTGCACGTATTTGGCGTTTTCCTCGATGAATTTGCGCCGGGGGGCCACGCGGTCCCCCATCAGCGTCGAGAAAATACGGTCTGCCTCAAAGGCCTCCTCAATTGTTACCTGCAACAGCGTACGGCGCTCTGGGTCCATGGTCGTCCGCCACAACTGCTCGGGATTCATCTCGCCGAGACCTTTGTAGCGCTGCACGTCGACCCCATTCCGTCCGAGCTTCTCCAGTAACTCGTCGCGCTCGTCATCGTCATAAGCGTAGTACTCTTCCTTGCCTTTTCTGATCCGATAAAGTGGCGGTTGCGCAATGTAGATTTTCCCTTGTTCAATCAACTCTCGCATGTATCGGAAGAAGAAAGTCAGCAGCAGCGTTCGGATGTGCGAACCGTCCACGTCAGCGTCGGTCATGATGATGATCTTGCCGTAGCGTAGCCGCTCTGCGTCAAAGTCATCCTTTCCGATCCCCGTCCCCAGCGCAGCCACGATCGTTCGAATTTCGTCGTTCGACAGGATCTTGTCGATCCGCGCTTTCTCGACATTGAGGATTTTCCCTTTCAGGGGCAGAATGGCCTGGAACTGACGATCTCGACCCTGCTTCGCCGACCCACCAGCCGAGTCACCCTCCACCAAGTACAATTCGGTGTGTTCGGGGTCCCGCACCGAGCAGTCAGCCAGTTTGCCCGGCAGTCCAGCGGTGTCCAGGGCCCGTTTTCTTCGCGTGAGCTCACGCGCCTTTCTTGCGGCCTCCCGTGAGCGCGCTGCTGTAATCCCTTTCTCGATGATCCGTTTAGCATCACTGGGATTCTGCTCCAGGAAATTTGCCAACCCCTCCCCGACAATCGACTCCACAATTCCACGGACCTCGCTGTTACCGAGACGGGTCTTCGTCTGGCCCTCGAATTGCGGTTCCATCACCTTGACGCTCAGCACTGCGGTCAGCCCCTCCCGTACGTCCTCGCCCGTCAAAACGAGTTCGCCGTTCTTGATGAGGTTGTTCTTCTGAGCGTACTGGTTCAGCGTCCGCGTTAGGGCTGTCCGAAAACCGATGAGGTGCGTCCCACCCTCAACCGTGTGAATGTTATTCACGTACGTAAAAACGTTATCGGTGAAGGAGTCGTTGTACTGCATGGCAAGGTCGACCGGCACCCCATCCTTGTTTCCACTGATTGTGATGACTTTCTTGTGAACCGGCGTTCGCCCTTCATCGATGTACTGGACAAACTCCTTCAAGCCTCCTTTCGAGTAGAAAACCTCCTCCCGTTCCTCCCGCTCGTCGCGCAGCACAATTCGCAGGCCAGGGTTCAGAAACGCCAGTTCGCGGAGTCTTTCGCTAAGCGTCTCAAAGTTGAATTTCCTTTTCTTGAAGATCTCTTTGTCCGGGAGAAATGTTACCGTAGTCCCAGTGCCTTTTGCCTTCCCTTTCTCTTCCAAAGGTCCAACCGGCACACCGCGCTCGTACCGCTGCCAGTACCGCTTTCCATCTCTGCGGACCTCTACCTCCAGCCACTCAGACAACGCGTTTACGACCGAGACACCCACGCCGTGTAGACCCCCCGACACCTGGTAGATTTTCTTGTCAAACTTACCCCCTGCGTGGAGTGTGGTCATCACCACTTCGACCGCCGGCCTCCCCTCCGTCGGATGCTTGTCCACAGGGATTCCGCGACCGTTGTCGCTCACCCGCACAGCCCCATCCTTCCGGAGCACCACTTCGATTCGATCGCAGTACCCCGCCAACGCCTCGTCCACACTGTTGTCTACGACCTCGTAAATGAGATGGTGCAGACCTCGGCCCGTGACGTCCCCGATGTACATCGCGGGACGACGCCGCACTGCTTCAAGTCCCTTCAGAACCTGAATCTGACTCGCGTCGTACCGATCCGCCTTTTCCTCAAGAGTAATCTTCTCTTTCGCTTTCGCCGTCATTCCTGTCGTTTAATCCTTTGCTGTTATTCCGCCCCTTCAGCCCTGCATCAAAGCCCACGGCTCAGGAAAACATTTTGTGCTCTAAATCTAAACAAATCGTATGTCCACTACGGACTTGGAGCCCGTCTGCTCCTGCAACATACTTAAAATCCGTTCTTTTTCCAAAGCTAACTCATTCCGCCAAACCGGACTCTCCACTTTAACGACCATCACACCGTTTTGGATGCGTTCCGCTTTTGAAACGTCTGCAATCCGCTCCCCAACTACCTGCGGCCACGCATCGAGCAAGCGCTGGTACTCCAGCCGCTTCTCGTACCCGAGTTCTTTGATCAACCTGTTGAGAAACTGCTCGAGCGCTTTCAAGGCTCCACCTCCCGAATGACCCCCTTCTCGACTCTGAAGATTGCGATTTCCTCCGATGCCCCGCTCGCGAGCTCCAGCACACGTTCCTCCTCTGCCGACGTGGCTAACACCTGGTAGGCACGCACGGCCGTAACAAGACGGCCCGCCCTCACGACATCCAGATCCGAGAAAACATCGTCCAGCAACAACACCGGCTTTTCACCCCGTCGCTCCCTTATTTCCTCCATCTGAGCAAGTCGCAGGGCAAGAATCGCCGTTTTCTGTTCGCCCCGACTGCCGAAGCGACGGAGCTCGACGCCGCCGACCCGAATTACGAGTTCATCAAGATGCGGTCCCACCAGCGTAATCCCCCGCCTTCTTTCACTCTCGAATACTCTCGCGAACGCCCTTCGCATTCCATCGGCGTAGCTCCCCTCGACCGCCTGCACATTTGGTCGGTACTCAAGCTCGATCTGCTGGCCGGGCCCCGCGACTGTGTCGTAATGCCGTACCACGCGCGCCTGCAATCGTTCTACGATTGCCTGCCGCCGAGCACACACTTGACTCCCGTAGCCAATGAGACCTTCCGTCCATGGCTCGATTTTTTCCCGCACGACGTCTGATCTACTCTCCCGCAGTTCTCGCAAGAGGAGATTGCGTTGCCGTAGGGCCCTAAGGTAATCCCGAAGCGTGGCCAGGTACGCCGGACTCAGAAGCCCAAGCAACCCATCGAGGTACTTTCTTCGCGCTTTGGGGTCCCCAGCCGCGATTTCAAAGTCCCACGCCCCACTCAGTACAACTGGGAATTGCCCCACCAGCTCCTGTCTTCTTGAAAGGCGCTTATTTCCTACGGAAAATTCCTTCCCTTTGCGGCCAACCTCCACCCGCACACTTGTTTCCACGCCCCCCCTAACACGAAAGTTCGCCTCGACGACCGCGCGCTCCTGCCCCCATCGTAGCAAATCGGCATCTGTCCCGCGAAACCCCCTTCCGTACGCGCAAACGTAGACTGACTCAAGAAGGTTTGTCTTCCCGCTCGCGTTGGCCCCTACCACCAGATTCAAACCAGCCCTGGGCTTGAACGCGACCTTTTCGTAATTTCGAAAATTCTGCGCCCGGACGCTACTAATCAGCATCGGTGCCCTGGAAATAGTAATCGGCGTCTGGCGCCGCCGTTTCCGAGGAAGAGCTGAAAGACCCACCAATCATTACGGGCATGATGACCATCATGAACTCCTCGCCGACCACCTGCTCCGACGGAAAAACCAGCGCTCCCGTTTGACCATCCTGCAGCTTGAAGATAACGTCTGGCGTGTCCACGTGTCGCAAAATGTCAATCAAAAACTGCGCGTTGTACGCCACGACAAGCTCTGGGCCGTCGTAGTCAATTGTCAATTTTTCTCGTGCTCCACCGCCGTACTCTTCGTCTTCCGCGCTAATTTCGAGACTGGTGTGTTCGAGTTTGAACGTCACGGCGTTCGAAATGGCGCTCGCGAAGACCCGCACACGGCGGACCGACGCTGCCAAATCCTCTCTTCCCACGACCATCCGAAACTGGTTGTCCATCGGAATCGTGCGTTCGTACTGCGGGTATTTTGCGGCAATCAGTTTGGAGTAGATCGTCGTGTCACCAAGCTCGAACACCATGTGCTCTTTACTGGCGCGCAACGTCACCTCATCCGCAGCGTCTGTGTTCCTCAGAAGAACGTTGAGCGACTTCGTGGGTAAAATGCACTTCTTACCGTCGAGTGCGTCGTTCACGTCTTTCTTTACCGTTCTGGAGAGCCGATGTCCGTCAGTGGCCACAATGCGCAGCTCTTTTTCAACAAATTCGAAGAGTACACCAGTTAGCGCTAAACGTAACTGGTCGGTGGAAACCGCAAACAACGCTCGGTTGAGCATGCGCGTCAGCGCGTCAGTGGGGAGACGCACCTGTTCAGGGCTTGTTGGGACGACAATCGCTGGGTACTCTTCTTTGGCTGTGCCCGGAAAGCGGTATTCTCCCTGCGGTGTACGCACCAAAAGTTGCAAACCGTCAATTTCGAATTCGATTGGAATGTCCGGGAGTTCCCGAATGACTTCGTAGAATGGTTTAGCGGGAATCGCAATGGCGCCGGCCTCAGGTGCTTCGATTGGCACAGAAGTTCGAACGGACATTTCGAGGTCCGTACCAACAATCTCCAGCTTGTCAGGGAGAACATTCAAGAGGACGTTTGTCAACACAGGCACTGTGGAACGGGCAGGGACAACACCGTACACGCGTTGAAGGCCCGTCATGAGGGACTGGCGGTCAATGTTAAAATGCATGGCTGAGCCTCCGTAAGTTCACTTCCCGAAATCGGTTTAAATTAAGCAAATAGCTTGTACTTTGCAATAAGTAGTTAGAAAGACTAAAAGAGTAGTTTTAGTAACCCGTGTGGATAAGTGGAGAAAGGACGGCCAAAGCGTTGAAGTCCAGATCAGAATAAGGATTTAGGGAGGGACGGAGGGATGTGGAAAAAGGCGTAAGAAGTGTGGAGAGAATGTGGAAAAAAGGGCGGTCGGGAAGAATGTGGAGAGAAGGCAAGAAAGAGCACAGCAGGGACGTGGGCGTTGTCCACAGGACACGAAGGTTATCCACACAGTTGTGAACAGGGTTATCAGCGAAGCAACGGTGCAAGAAAGGGACGAACTGAGTGCGGCGAAAAGCGCGGCAAAAGCTAAAGCGTGGCAATGTCGATTTTCCTTTGAATGTCAGCAAGGTCGCGGCGGAGATTGGCATCCTTCGTGAGAGCTTTTTCGATGGTCTGGACGCCATGAAGAACCGTGGTGTGATCGCGGCCGCCGAAGTGTAAGCCGATCGTTTTGAGGGAGGCATTGGTAAGGCGTTTCGCCAGATACATGGCCACTTGGCGCGCAAGGGCGATCTCTTGCTTGCGCGAGCGGGCGCGGAGAAGATCGTCAGCGAAGCCGTAGTGCTCGGCGACGATGGACTGAATCAGCTCGATGCTGATTTGTTTCTGCTTTGGCTTTACGATGTCACGAAGGACCTCCTTGGCAAGCGTCAGGGTGATGTCGCGGCCAGTGAGAGAGGAATAAGCAAGAAGGCGGATGAGGGAGCCCTCGAGCTCGCGGATGTTTGAAGTGATGTGGGTCGCGATGAAATCGAGGATTTCCGGATCGAATTCGGCACCGCTTTCTTCGGCCTTTCGATTGAGAATGGCGAGGCGGGTCTCGTAATCAGGTGGCTGAATGTCGGTGACGAGACCGGACTGAAAGCGGCTGATCAAACGCTCCTCCATGCCGTGCAGGTCGCGCGGTGGGCGGTCAGAAGTGAGGACGATCTGCTTTCCCTTCTGGTGCAGGCTATTAAAGGTGTGGAAAAACTCCTCTTGGGTGCGCTCCTTGTTGACGAAAAACTGAATATCATCGAGAAGGAGAACGTCTACGGAGCGGTAACGCGCGCTGAATTCGGTGCTTCGGTTCTGTTGAATGGCGGTAATAAAGTCGAGGGTGAAGCGCTCGCTGGAAACATAAAGGACTTTGGCGGGGGAATCGCTGGCGCGGATGTGGTTGCCAATGGCCTGAAGAAGGTGAGTCTTGCCGAGACCGACGCCGCCGTAGATGACGAGGGGGTTGAAACTGGTTCGACCGGGGGATTGGGCGACAGCGAAAGCGGCGGCGCGGGCGAACTGGTTGTTGTTGCCCTCCACGAAGTTGTCGAAGGTGTAGCGCAGGCTGAGCTGCGTTTCGGAGTCGAGACCGTTTGGGGGAGGACTGGAGGGACGAGCAAAGGCGGGGGCCGGCTGTTTTTCGACGTCCTGGATCTGGTACAAAAGGGTAGCGTCGGGGCCGAGGGTGTCGCGGAGAGCGCTGAGAAGAAGGGAGCGGTAGTGCTGGTCCAGCCACTCGTGGAAAAAGCGGCTTGGGACCTCCACGAGAAGGCGGTTGGCCTCAAGGCGGACAGGACGAATCGGATTGAACCAAGTGTGGAAGGTCTGGGGATTCACGGACTGGCGAATGATTGAAAGACACTGATTCCAGATGCTTGTGGGGTCGGGTGTATTCTGGTTCATAACGGCAAATCCAGCAGTTGGAAGAAGGTTATCCACATTTTATAAACAGATGCACGCGGTTGATGAGGTGCAGCAGTAAGACGAGGTTAGTTTGAGTTAACAGCTTAAAACGACTTGTAAAACAAGAAGTTAGGCAAATAGTAACCCAAAGGTGTTAACCGGAAAAAGGAAATAGAGTGAAAAGTGGGGAAGGTAAGTTATCCACAATCTTTCCACCTACTGGGTAACGGTGGCACTTTAGAATAAGAAAAAATGTGAGAGACGCAAGAAGTTTGTTGGGTTGGGGGTGACGGGGGATGATGGGTTGCGAGGTTGGTAAAAGGGACGGAGAAAGCGGGGGGCACAGGCCGGAGACGGGAAAATGAACTTGTTTTTTTGGCAAGGGATGGCTACCTTTCTTTTTTGGGAAGCAAGACGTGAATTTTAGGTATGTTAGGCCCCGCGGGGGCGCTGAAGGAGCAGAGCAAAAGATGGAGGTGTATCGATGAAGAGGACGTACCAGCCGAGTAGGATTCGGCGTAGGCGGACACATGGGTTTCGGGCGCGCATGGCGACGGCTGCGGGGAGGAAAGTTCTACGCAGGAGGCGGGCGAAGGGAAGAAAGAGGTTGACGGTCAGCGACGAGTTTTGAGGTCGTGTGAAAGAAAAAGGAGCAAAGCGCGGGTTTCGGCTACCGAGAAAGAGGATCCTGAGGGGGCGGGGAGCGTTCGAAGCGGTCTTTGATCATGGAAAGGTAGTCCGGGGACAGTTCGTGGACGTGTTCTACTTGTGGAGGGGACAGGAGCTCAGGGTAGGCTTCGCGGTGAGCAGGCGAGTCCGACGAAAGGTGGATCGGAACCGGGCGAAAAGGAGAGTAAAGGAAGCCTACAGGCTGAAGCAAGATGGTTTTCCGGAGATAGGGAATACTGTCCTGTTGGCGCGGGAAGGGGTGCTGCAGGCAAAGTGGAGTGATTTGATCCGTGACGTGGAGGAGCTGGGTAGAAAACTCACGGCGATGGCTGAGCGGGCTGGACAGGGCGGTAGGTAGGGCTGGAGCCGCGCTGGTCCGGGCGTATCAGATTTCGTTGGGCAGTGTTTTGCCGCCGAGCTGTCGGTACGTTCCCAGTTGCTCGGAGTACACAGCTGGTGCGCTAAGACGATTTGGTCTGTTGCGTGGACTGGTGTTGGGAGCATGGCGAGTGTTGCGGTGCAACCCGTGGTCGCGGGGTGGCTACGACCCCGTGCCGATGGAGTTCAAAATACGAGGTGGGAGAGAGACTGTAGAGAATGGAGTTCGATAAGAGAACAATCATTGCGTTTGTTTTGATGGGGTTGTTGCTGGTCTTCATGCAAACGGACGTGTACAAGCGCTGGCTGTACGGCGGGAAAGTACCGACGTCGGTAAGGGATGCAGGTGCGGGCGGAATGGCGGCAGCGGACAGCGGGGTGGTTGAGAATGGGGGAGGAGAGGTTGCGAGGACCGGAGCCGCGGAGACAAACAAAGGGTTGGAGAGCAGCAGGAGAGAGGGGATTGAGGAGGGTCAACCAGCTGAAGGGCTTGTGGAGCCGTTGACGAATAGAGGGGTGGAGAGGAAGATTGTGGTGAGGACGGACTTGTGGCGGGGTGTGTTGAGCACGCGGGGCGCCCGAGTGGTGAGTTGGAAGTTGACGCGGTTTTTGCGACCGGACAGCCAGCTGGTTGAGATAGTCGGGAAGGAAGGCGGAGACAACCTTGGGTTTCGATTTGTGGTTGGGGCGGATACGTTAGACACGGGGGAATGGAGTTTTGAAACGGACGCGGCGGACACGGTGAGTTTGGCGGAGGCGCAGAGAGACACAGTGCGCTTCTGGGTAAGGCTGGCGGATGGACGGAGGGTTGAAAAGGAGTTTGTTTTCGAGGGAGGAAAGTACGGCTTTCAGGTAGGGGTGCGCTTGGATGGTTGGGATGAGGTGGTGTCCGACAAGAGTTATCGATTTGTTTGGGGCGGGGGGATGTCCAGCACAGAGGCCAGAGTGGCCGAGGATATGGGGTACACAAAGGCGTACGCGTTGCTCGGAAAGAGCCTGGAGAAGTTCGACGTCAAGAGTGCGAAGGTCAAGCGGCAGGAGATCAGTGGTGTCACGGATTGGGTTGCAACAAGGACGAAGTACTTTACGGTAGCGATTATTCCGGCATCGGGAAAGGGAGAGGCGGCGGAGTTCCGTGGCGAGACGGAAAGGAGGGGTAAGGATGTTCTGAAGTACTACGATGTCGGGGTGCGGATGCCCTTGGTGAACCGGCGACAGGAGGACGTGTACCGGGTTTACATTGGCCCACTGGACTATTTCATCATCAGGGGCTACGGCGTCGGGCTGGAGCGGATGATGGATTTCGGCTGGAGTCTAATCCGCCCAATCAGCAAGGCCGTACTGATTCTGTTTCGGTGGATGCACCAGTTCATACCGAACTACGGTGTGGTCCTGGTGATTTTTTCGATTCTGGTGAAGCTTGTGGTCTTTCCGTTGACGCGGAAGAGCTACGTGTCGATGAAGCAGATGCAGCTGCTTCAGCCGCGACTGGCGGAGCTGAAAGAAAGGTACGGCAAGGATCCGCAGAGGCTGAACAAGGAGACCATGAAGCTGTACAAGGAACACGGCGTGAATCCAATGAGCGGATGCCTGCCGATGTTGCTCCAGTTTCCGCTGCTGTACGCGCTTTTCATCGTGTTCAGGAGTACAATCGAACTGCGTGGTGCGGGATTTGTGTGGTGGATCAAGGACTTGTCTCAGCCGGACACGATTGCGAAGCTGCCGTTTGCGTTGCCACTGTACGGGGATTCGGTGAATGTACTGCCGATTGTGATGGCGGTGACGATGTTGATCCAGCAGAAGATGAGCATCACGGACCCGAAACAAAAAGCGATGGTTTATTTGATGCCGGTTTTCTTCATGTTGCTCTTTAACAATTTCCCGAGTGGGCTGAACCTCTACTACACATTGTTCAACGTGTTCACGATTATTCAGCAGAAGATGATACCGGAGCCGGAGATTGTGCTGGAAACGGGGAAGAAGGGGAAAGGGCGCAAGACGAGGCGTTGACAGGGAGGAGCGAAGCGGAAGCGAAGCAGCCCTACTTGAGCGACGGCCGAGTGGGGCTATTTTTTTGAGGGGTTGAATGAAGGAACTCGAGGACACGATCGCAGCGGTGGCGACTCCCCTCGGGACCGGAGGCATTGGGGTGGTGCGGGTGAGCGGCGGGAGGGCCTGGGAAATCGGGTGCGCGCTGGGGCGGCTGCCGCTGGACGGCGTGGAGGCCAGACGACTGTACGTGCGTCGCCTGCGATCGAAGGAGGGGGAAGTTCTGGACGAGGGCGTTTTGGCGTTCTTCAAAGGGCCGGAGTCGTACACAGGGGAGGATGTGGTGGAAATTTCGTGCCACGGGGGGCGCCTGGTGGTGAGGAGGGTGCTGGAGGAAGTGATAAGAATGGGCGCGCGGATGGCCGAGCGGGGGGAGTTCACGCGGCGGGCGTTCATGCACGGAAAGATGGATCTGACGCAGGTGGAAGGGGTGGGGGCGATCATTGGGGCCCGATCAGAAAGTGGGTTGAGAGCGGGACTGGGCCTGTACGAGGGGCGGTTGGGAAGAAGGCTGCGGGAGATTCGGAGAGAGCTGGTGCGGTTCGCGAGCTTACTGGAGCTCGAGCTGGATTTCGCGGACGAGGATGTGGAGTTTGCGTCGAGGCAGGAGCTCCTGGGGACTGTGGAGGGGGTTCTGGATGAGCTGGAAAGGGCGAAAAGGTCGTACCGGAAGGGCAGGCGGCTGGTGGAGGGCGTCCGCACGGTGATTGTGGGGCCTCCGAATGTGGGGAAGAGCAGCTTGATGAACGCGCTTTTGGAGGAGGAAAGGGCACTGGTGACGGAAGTGCCGGGGACAACGAGGGACACGGTGGAAGAGGGGGTTGAAATTGGTGGGCTGCTGTTCCGTCTGGTGGACACAGCAGGACTGAGGGAAACGGCCGATCGGGTGGAGATTCTGGGAATTGATCGGGCGTGGAGGGAGATTGGGAGGGCGGATGTCGTGCTGTTGGTGGTAGATGGAAGTGCGGAGAATGAGGGGTGCGCGGTTCCGGGGATTGTGCGGTCCGTGAAGGAGGCCGGAGCGGACGGGATTTTGGTTGTGAACAAAAAAGATCGCGGTGTTGGGGAATGGACAAGGAGAATTGCGAAGGATTGGCCGCGCGTGGAAGTGTCGGCGCTGCGGGGTGAGGGGTTGGAGGAGCTGGAAAAGCGTCTGGTGGAGGTTGCGCTGGGGAGGGAGGAGGAAAGCGGTTCAACCGAGTCGGAGTGGTTGGTGACGACGGCGCGACAGTACGAGGCGCTGGTGCGGGCGGCGGAGGCTTTGGAGCGGGCGAAAGAAACGCTGGAGCGAGGCTTGAGCGCGGAATTCACCGCGTTTGAGCTGAGAGAGGCGTTGGATGCAATGGGCGAGGTGACGGGGGAAGTAACCACGGATGAAATACTGGAGCGAATCTTCGAGAATTTCTGCGTTGGGAAGTGACGGTTTTTGAACAAGCGCGTGTTTCACGTGAAACAATGGATGCGAAGTTGTACAGTGACTACGACGTAGTGGTGGTCGGAGCTGGGCACGCAGGTTGTGAGGCGGCGCTGGCGAGTGCACGGATGGGCGCGAAGACGCTGCTGGCAACCATGAACCTGTTCTCCGTGGCCCAGATGAGCTGCAATCCAGCCATCGGAGGTTTGGCTAAGGGGCACCTGGTGCGGGAAATCGACGCGCTTGGCGGGGAGATGGGTCTGGCTGCCGATGACGCCGGGATTCAGTTCAGGATGCTGAATCGGTCCAAGGGACCAGCCGTGTGGTCGCCGCGGGCGCAGGAGGACCGGATTGGGTACAGCCTCCGGATGAAAAAGGCGATCGAGGAAACGCCAAACCTCCATTTGAAGCAAATGCAGATCGTGGGACTGGAGGTGCGGGGGGGAAAGGTGCGCGCGGTTGTCACGGGGACGGGCGCGCGGATCGAGACAAAGGCAGTGGTCGTGACGGCGGGGACGTTCCTGAACGGGGTGATCTTCATCGGTTTGAAAGCGTTCCCGGCAGGACGGGCGGGGGAGTTTCCAGCGAAAGGCCTGACGGAGGCACTGGCGGAGTTGGGCTTTGAAACGGGACGTCTGAAAACGGGAACGCCGCCGCGCGTGGACGGCTCGACGCTGGACTACAGCAAGATGACGCGGCAAGATGGCGACGAGGAGCCGGTGCCGTTCTCGTTCTGGCACGAGCGTCTGGATGTCGAACAGGTGCCGTGCTACCTGACGTACACGAACCCGGAAACGCATGCAATTCTGAGAGATGGCCTGGTGAGGTCGCCCCTGTACACAGGGATGATTGTGGGGGTTGGACCCCGCTACTGTCCGTCAATCGAGGACAAGATCGTTCGTTTCGCGGACAAAGAGCATCACCAGATCTTCGTGGAGCCGGAGGGCAGAGACACGACCGAGGTCTACATCAATGGCTTTGCAACGAGTTTGCCGGAAGACGTGCAACTGCGAGCGATTCGAACCCTGCCGGGATTTGAAAGAGCGGAAGTGACACGCTTGGGGTACGCAATCGAGTACGATTTCTTCCCGCCGACGCAGCTGAAGCCCACACTGGAAACGAAACGGGTGGAGCATCTGTACTTCGCGGGCCAAATCAATGGGACGTCGGGCTATGAGGAGGCGGCAGCCCAGGGGATTGTAGCGGGAATTAACGCCGTACTGAAGCTGCGGGGTGAAGGAGAGTTTGTGCTGGATCGCGCGGAGGCGTACACGGGGGTGCTGGTGGATGACCTGGTGACAAAGGGCACCAAAGAGCCTTACCGAATGTTCACGTCGAGAGCTGAGTACCGCTTGTTGCTCCGTCAGGACAACGCGGATCTTCGACTGAGTGAGAAGGGTTACGACGTTGGATTGCTGCCGCGAGAGCGGTACGAGCGGGTCCGGCGCAAGAAGGAAGCCATCGAGGAGGTGCTACGGCTTCTACGGACGACCAAGGTGGAGCCGGATGAGGTACGGACGCTCTTAGAGAGTGTTGGTTCGCGTCCACTGAGCCAAAAGGCGAACGTTTACGATTTGTTGCGGCGGCCGGAGGTCCCGCTGGCGTTGTTGGGTAGGTTGGGCAGTCTCAGACGGCATCCGGTGTTTGAGCGGGGAGGTGAGAAGTTCTGGCGGGAGGTAGGGGAACAGGTGGAAATCGAGGTGAAATACGAGGGATTTGTGAAACGCCAGCTGGCTCAAGTTGAGCGGATGAAGCGCCTGGAGGAGAAGCTGCTTCCAGAAGGGCTGGACTACTGGAGCATGGACGGCATTTCGATGGAAGGGCGGGAGAAGCTGAGCAAGATTCGGCCGCGGTCAGTGGGTCAGGCAGCGAGGATCACGGGAGTTTCGCCTTCGGACGTGGCGATGTTGCTTGTGTACCTGAACAAAACTGGTGGGGGCGAGTAGCAGCCGGTACCAGGGGGAGACAGTGGAGTTCGGTGGACCGTAGGTTCGG
>CAZXXS010000042.1:0-16034 GCA_964644845.1 uncultured Cytophagia bacterium
GAAGAGAGTTACGAGGCTCTGCTCGAAAAGGACAGATTGTCATTTGCGTTTGAGGTTGATGTTGAACTCTCGGACAAAACCGTCGCCGAATTTGAAGGGGCGATTCGCTCGAAGCGGGAAGGACTCCCCGCCAACGCGAACGGCCGAAAACACGTCACTGAGAGACGCCTCCACTACAGACTGGAAGTAGAAATCCTGCCGCAGACCGGGCACGTTCGGGTTAGGAACGAGGAAGTCCTCCCGATTCACCGGGATGGGAAGGTAAGAAAGTCCCGCAAACCGTTCCTGGAAAGGCAGGGCCACAAACTGCACCTGCGGGTGGAAGGACAATCGCACCCTTACTACCGGAAGCTCGGGTTGGAGCTCACGATTGTTTCCGAGCGACTTTACGAACCTCATTTCCCTCATTTGAGTGCACTACGTAAAGAGCTGGAAAGTTGTGCGGTCTACTACTTGGAGCCGCGGCATCTAACGCGGGAAGCCGCACCTCGTAAAGAGGTGCGGAGTATCGGTGAGCGGGGTGAAAACCTGGCGGCATTTTTGAACACGCTCAAGCTCAAGCAGAATAACCGGCGGGCGTTTTTCTCCCTCCAGAAGGCGGTGAAAGTGGTCCTCCCTGGAGAATCGCTTGTGGATTTGGAGCTCACAAAAGAGGGTCTGGTGACCCTGACGGTGGAACGCGGCGGAGTGCGTTTTTCATCCCGGCTCTTTCGGAAGGTGCCTCGCGGGTCATTGGCCTTCTCGGCGCGTCGCACGGGGCAAACGCCGTGTCGACAATTGGGTACGAAGAGTCAGAAAACAGTGTTCACCCGGTTCGTTTGAGGCTCATCGAGCGTGCTTCGTGTGGCGCTGTGGACCAGGGCAAGCAAGTCATCGTCACAACACACTCCCCGATCGTTGCGGAGCTTTTCCACAGAAGAGAACTCTTTGTGTGTCGTCGGGAGGGAGCCGCGACCGAAATCGAACCGCTTGCCGACCTGGGACCCCTTTTCAGGAGGAAGCAAATTCGCGACGCCCTGAGTGGCCTGATGCTCCAAGGCGCACTGGGGGGCTGAATCGTGCGGATTTTGTGCTTTTTGGAGGACCGGGCCCACAAAGCATTTGTCTACACGCTTGTGCGGCGACTCGCACGGGAAGTAGGTGTAGACGTTCAACTTGACGTGCTCTCAGCGCGACAGGGCGCGAGAGTGTTCACGGAGCTCAAGCGGTTTGTGGCGCTACTCAAAAAGTCCGGAGAACTTCTGGTGCCTGGCTAGGATGTGTTGCTGGTCGTTGCCGACGCGGACCACGATCGGAAGAAACGGATGGATCAGCTGGAGAGAGGAGTGGGGCGGGGGCAGGTCGATGTCGCGGTTTTCTGTGTTCCAGACCCACCCGTTGAAAGGTGGTACGTTTTGGACGAGAAAGCCCTCGAACATGTGGCAGGTGTGCATCTTGACGGCATGCCTGGCTCAAAACTGCGGGACTGCAAATTGCTGTTCAAGCAAATCGTGGAGGAGACGGGCTCGATCTTGGGTGGTGTGGAGTACAGTGGGGATCTGGCGCAAACGGTTGACTTGTGATTGGCAGAATCCCGGGATGACGGTTTCAGAGAATTCCTGAGGGATCGACGCTTTCAGTTGCGGCGGGCCAAGAGAAGTGTCTAACAAGACAGCGCAGGAAAAACATGCACCTCGTTCACTTTTCCGACACGCACCTGGGTTTTTTCGAGTACAGCAAAACCGATCCTGAAACCGGTCTTAACCAGCGCGAACTGGATTTCTACCGCGCTTGGTGGAAAGTCGTCGAGGACATTCTCAGGGATCCCCCTGATCTGGTGATTCACGCCGGCGATCTGTTTCACACACCTCGTCCTACCAACCGCGCCATTCGTGTGGCTTCCGAAGGACTGAAGAAGATCGGTGACGCTGGAATCCCCGTCGTGCTCATTTCGGGGAACCACTCAACCCCAAGGATCCGGGTCACCGGGTCTATTTTCGAGACCCTCAGCTTGTTCCCGAACGTCAAGGCGGCCTTCCGCGGGGTGTACGAGCGTTTCCGAGTAGGCAAGGTAGCTGTTCACTGCGTACCGCACTGTGCCACCGAGGCGGAAATGCGAGCGGCGTTCGAAGCGATCCGGTTGGACAACACGGCCGAACTGAACATTCTGGTCACCCACGGCTCGTGGCAGGGACGAGAAACCTACTCGATGGGTGAGTTCAGCGAGCAACGCATTCCGGACGTCGAGGCGTTGCTTGGTTTACGATTCGACTACGTTGCCCTGGGACATTACCACCGGCACGTGGACGTAAATGACCACGTCAGCTACTGCGGGTCCACAGAGCGTACCAGCTTAAGCCAGCGGAACGCGGAGACGGGCTACCTGCGGCTGCGGTGGGAGGCGAATCAGCTTCAGCGAGCGTTTGTTGCGGTCCCTTCGCGCCCTGTGCGACGGGTGGAACTGAAACCGTCGCCCGACACCGGCCCTTCGGAGATTCTGGAGACCCTGGAGCGCGAAGCCGCTCAAACGCCGGAAGGGGCCATCGTGGACCTCGCGCTCGTAGATATTCGGCGCGAGACTTACTTGAAACTGGATTTGCGGGAAATAGACCGGATTTTCGAGCGGGCTCTGGTTGTGGAACGTACTGTGCGGCTTCGGAGCGAAGAGGACAGCGAGAGATCCGGTACCGAAATCGGGAGTCTAACGGAAGAGTTCGAACGATTCGTGGTGCGGCGGGATCTTCTGCCGGACGACCGGAGGCGTTTGTTGAACCTGGGCTTGGAGTTTTTGACGGCTGTCACCGAAGGGCAGGGGGAGTAAAGTGGTCATCCGTGGTCTTGAGTTGAGGAATTTCCGTCGTTTCCGGCACCTTTCGCTCGAGTTCCCCGAAAACCTGGTTGGCATCATCGGTCGAAACGGGGCGGGTAAAACGACGCTTGTTGAAGCGATTGCCTGGGGGCTGTACGGCACAAGAGCCCTCACGGGTCTTGGCCGAGGCCGCCAGGACAAAGATTCCCTGCGATCGGCTTTTGCCGTAGAAGGGGACCCCTGTTCAGTAGAACTGCTGTTTGAAGTCGGGGGGCATGAGTACCGTCTCGTGCGGGAGCTCAGGGGCAAATCCGGAAGCGTTCACGCGCAAATCCAGGCCGACGGTGGGCGGGTCGAAGCAGACCGCGACTCCGGTGTGACTGAGTTTGTCGAGCGCCTGGTGGGGCTGGACGCAAACTCGTTTCGGGCCTCGGTCTTCGCCCGCCAGCGAGAATTGGCCGCTTTTACAGGAATGCGTCCGGAAGAGCGGAAGCGAACAGTAAACCGGCTGGTTGGGATTGATTTGATTGACCGGGCGCGAAGCCAGGCAAGAGAGGTCCGACGTCAGAAGGTCGACTTCGCCGAGGGGCTGCGCAAGTCGCTTGAGGATCTGGACAAGCTGAAGCAAACGTTGGAGCAGGTTCGATCTCGCAGAGAGAGGCTGGAAGGAAAAATCGCAGTTGCCGAGGAACAGCTTTCGAGGCTGGAAGCGGAAAAGGACGCGGCGGAAGAGCGCTACGAAGCCGAGTTGGAGAAACAAGCCGCGTACCTTCGGGTCAAAGGCGACGTCGGGAGACTTGAGGAAGCGTTGGGACAGCTTTCCGAAAGACTGAAGGGCACGCGGCGCGAACTTCAGCGCGCGGCCTCGGCACTTGATGCGTTGAAGAAGTTGGAACCGGATCTTGGTCGTTTTGAACACGTGCAAAAACGCAAAGAAGAGCTGGACCAGGTGGCTGCTGAGCGCAGGCGCTTGGGTGACCTGCGCTCGCAGCTGGAGATTCGGCAGCAGAGGCTGAACGAAAAACGAGAACAGAGTAACCAACTCGCTGAGGAGCGCATTCGGCTCGAAGAAGAGATAAAGAAGCTAAAGGCTACCGTTGAACAGGTTGAAGCCTTGGAACAGACCAAGCGTTCTCTGGAAGAACAGCAGCGTTCCCTTGCGGAGCGTGTGGGTGGGATCAGGAGCCAGGGCGAGGAGCTCAGGCAGAAGCGAGATGCGATCGTTGAGCTGGGTCCGGAAGGGAAATGTCCCACCTGTCGTCGGCCCTTGGGAAATCACTACAAACGTGTGCTCGAAGAATTGGAGAGTGAGCTGTCCCGCCTCCGGGCGGTTTACAGGACGACGGAGCAGGAATCGCGCGCGGTCGAAAACAAGCTGAAGGTCGTAGCCGCGGACTTGGAGACCGCGCGCGAGGCACAAAGGAGGCTGGCAGCTCGGACGTCCCGTTTGGAGAGTGTGGAAAAACAGCTGGCGGAGATTCGCGGCGAGATCGAGCAGCTGGAGACGGAAGCACGCCGCCTGCAAGAGACCGTGACCGGCGTGGAGAAGCTTGAGTACGACGAGCAGGAACATGAGGCCGTCCGGAAGGAAGTGGAGCGTTTGTATCGGGTCCAGAACGAGGCCAGCGCGCTACGCCGTCAGGCTGAAAGGCTTGACGATCTCAGGCTGGAAGCCGAACGGTTGGAGGCGGAGAGGCGCGAGAAAGAGTCGTTGTTGCAAACCAGACGTGAGGCGTTGACCCGGATCGGTTTCGACGCAGCGGTTTTCGAAGCGGCAAAGACGGAGCTGGCTCAAGCCAGACGGCGATGGGACTCAGCGAAAGAGGATCTGGCGGAACTCAAGGAAGAGTGGCGGGAAACGCTGGGCGAATTGAATCAAATTCGTGAGCGAATCCAGAAGCAAGAAAAACTGCGCGAAGAGCTGAAGCGAATTCAGGCAAAAATCGCGGACCTGGAAGCTCTGGACAGTCTTTTTGACGCATTTCGGAAGGACTTGGGGGGACGCCTGCGTCCCTTACTGGAAGCACACACCAGCGAATTGGTCCGCCGCACGACCAACGGCCGTTACGTTTTGGTCAGTTTGACCAGTGACTACGATCTACTGCTGTACGACCAGAATGTGCCGTACCCTCTCAACCGGTTTTCGGGAGGAGAGCAGGACCTGGTGAATCTCTGCTTTCGGGTCGCCATCAGTCGGGTGGTAGCGGAGCGCTCAGCGCGCAACCCGGTGAACTTCATCGTGCTGGACGAGGTTTTCGGCTCACAGGACGAGGAACGGCGCGGACAGATCCTTGAGGCACTGCAAGGGCTTTCACACCAGTTCCGCCAGATTTTCCTGATCACGCACATCGAGAGCGTTCGGGATGCCTTGCCGGTGGTGCTGGAGGTGGTGGAGAAAGGGCCAGAGGAAAGCATCGTGAGAATGGTGTAGAGGAAATGGAAACTTTGGCCTGTGCGACAGTAGATTTCGACAAACCAGCCAGTTCGAAGGTCCCGGGGCAACAGAGGCTGCGTTCGCAGGGGGCGACGCACTGGTGTGGTGGCAACCCTTGCTGGCCCGTCCTCTCGGTGACAACGAGGCATCCTGTCGTGGGAGGTAAGAAGTTGTCGCGACACGAAGGAAGTAAAGAATTGTCAGCCAAGTGCTTGTCCAGCCTTTTGTTCTTGATCGGTTAAGGCAATTTCTTTATATTCGATCCGATTTTCCGGAGACTTGGTGGAAGAGAAGGCTCTGTCCGGACTGCAAGCGGCTGTGTTCAAATTGTAAGAATGTGGCCCGCCTTGTCTGGTGTGCATCTTGAGCTCTGTTGAGAAACCCCAGGTCGACGGTGCGTCTCGGTGCGCGGCCTCCTTAAGTGTGTCCGCGCTTCCGAGAGTGGCCGTGTACGCACCGCTGCTGGAGCCTGCCTGAACCCTACCGCGGGAGCTCGCATGGGACTTCACTTCATCGACACGCTCACCATCATTTTCTACCTGGTCGGGATGCTCATTCTCGGGGGATTTTTCAAACGCTACGTCCACAACCCAGAGGATTACTTTCTGGCTGGGCGTTTGTTGCCGTTCTGGGCCATCGGCATGTCGATGGTGGTCACGGACATCGGTGCGACGGACTTCGTAGGTGTGGCAGGCCAGGCCTACCGCTTTGGCATCGCCATCGCCAATTTCGACTGGCTTGGCAGCGTGCCCGGTATGTTGCTGGCGGCTTTGATTTTTGTACCCTACTACTGGCGCGCCGGCGTGTACACCATTCCCGAGTATCTGGGGCGACGCTACAACATCTACGTCCGCACGGTAGAGGCGGGGCTCTGGGTCACAGTGATGGCCCTGGATCTGGGCGTGATGTTGTGGGTCTCCGGCGATCTGTTGCACAAACTCATGGGCTGGTCGATGACGGAGGCCATCCTCGCCACGGCACTTGTGGTGGGAGTGTACACGATCGCTGGCGGCCTTTCGGCGGTGGTGATGACCGATGTCGTGCAGCTTGTCATCATGTTTGTGGGCGGCTTCGCAGTGCTCATCCTTGGCATGCACGCTGTTGGAGGTTGGGAAGGCCTCGTGCATAAGGTTCATGCTCTCGGACCCGGCTACGAGAACCATTTCCACATGTTTCTACCCACGAACACAGACACACCCTACCCGTGGACGGGCATTCTGTTTGGGCTTACCTTTGTGCTTGCCAACGCGTACTGGCTCGGGAATCAATCCATCGTTCAGCGGACACTGGGTGCCAAGGACGAGTGGCACGCCAAAGCCGCCGTCATCTGGGGCGCGTTGTTGAAGCTTTTCATCCCCATTCTGGTCGTGACACCTGGTCTGATTGCCCTGGCGCTTTACCCGGACATGAAGAACGGGGACGAGGCTTTCCCGGTGCTCATTAAGCATCTGTTGCCACCGGGTTTGACGGGCCTGGTGTTCGTCGCTCTGTTCGCTGCGCTCATGAGCAGCGTCGATTCGCTGCTCAATTCAGCTGCCACGCTGTTTATTCGTGACGTGTACCAGCGATTCATCAAGAGGGATGCGTCGGAAAAACACTACCTTTTTGTCGGTCGTCTGACCACGTTTATTCTGCTTGTCATTGGTGTGGTTACGTCGCCGGTGAATCAGTACTTCCCCGGGATCTACGTGTACATTCAAACTTTACTGTCGTTCATCCAGGGCCCGACGCTGGCACTGCTGCTTCTCGGGATGTTCTGGAAACGCACGACGCCCACGGCCGGGATTGTCGGTTTGCTCGTCGGTGTGGGTGTGTCGGGTTTGCTGTTTGCCTTCAAGGGGCAATTGTTCACGATCTCGGATCCTTTTTTGTACATCTCGTGGTGGTCGTTCGTGGTGTCGGTTGTCGTGATCTGGGTGGTGACTCTTTTCACAGAATCCCTGCCGGACGACAGGCTGGAAGGGCTCGTGTACCGCTTGGTCGAGGACGACGACGCCACGCAGGCTGTCCTGCGAAGCCGGGCTGAGTAAGCCGCTGTAGGTGGAGTGAGAGCCTCGTGGCAGAGCCGCGGCCCAGTTCCGGGGCTGGTTGCGCGGGATGCTGCACGTGGAAGACGGGCCGCTTTGCGGCAAGTTGGCTTGGATTTGGTGTGCAGCCTGTGGTAGCGCCGCGCGCGCCATTCCCGCGGTGGAAATGCCTCCCGCACTTTGCAGCTTGCTGCGACTGACCCGCCGCGGCGGACCGGAGAGTAGACTGGACACCGCGGGCGAATCGTGCGTTGTGGGTTGCGCAAAACGTGCCCAGACGAGAGTAGACGGCGAGACCACAGGTTGTGCGACAGGCTTGCGTAGACCGGAGAAAACGATGCTGAATTTTGACTGGCTGTCTGGACTCAGCATGGGCCAGGCAAAAGCCCTGGTCTTGGGGCTGTTCGGTTTGATTGTTCTCCTTGTTTGGTTGCTCCCGAACTGGTACATTTACCGCGGGGCCCCGGACCGCAAGGTCTGGCGAAACTTGAAAATTTGGGCTACGATCGTGGTGTTCCTGCAAGCCGCCCTGTACTGGTATTTTGGGTAATCCAGAGGAGACCATGTTCAAACGAATGGGACCAGTTGGAGCAATCGGGCTTTTCCTGTCGCTGTTTGGCTTGTGGCTCTTTGTGGCCATCCCTTTCACCGAAACGGCCTACGGTAAGGAAACGAACGCCATTTCCGGTGGAATCATTCTGGCAATTGGACTGACGGCTTTTCTGCTGGACGTGAGGAAGAAAAGCCCCGCATCAAAGAAGGCGGATTCTGGGCAGGACAGCTGAGACGCCCCCACACGCTGGGGGCGTCTCTTTGCCGGGAGGGATCGGTCGGCTATTCTTCAAGAGATTTCGCCTCGGGCGGAGCCGACCGAACCTGGTAGGTTTCCAATCGTTCAATGAACGGTCGATTGGCATGAACGGAGATTTGAAATGGCGAATGGCGAAGTGAGAATCGTGCCGTTGCTTCGGCAAGAAGCCAGGAAGTGGCTGGAAAAGGGGCTGGTCGCTCCCCGGCATGCTGCGCGCCTGTTGCGGCATTACGGAGATACTGCGCCGTTGCCGCTGCCGGAGCGATTTGCTGTGCGGTCCACGGTGTTGGCTTTGAGTGGCCTGGCGCTCGTGGGCTTCGCTCTTGTACGGGCGGCTCTGGGATCTACGGGCAACATCACTTGGTGGGTTCAGGTCATATTCGGGTTGGCGCTCATGGCCATCGCTTACGGCGTGGCGTACAGCCAATTCGATCGCAGCGACCGGCGTGCCTGGGTTCTGGGTGGAACTGTTGTCGGGTTGATTGGATTTGCCATTTCGCTTTACGCACTTCTCGAAGGAACCGGAGCGGGTACACCGGAAACACTGCCCCTGTTTCTCGCCGGTTTGACGGCCTGGGTTCTCGCTCTGATGCTTTCCTCGAATCTTCTGCTTGTTCTTTCCACTCTCCTCCTGACCGCATGGGTAGCGGTGCTCGGTTGGGTTCATTTCACGGGAACAGTGTGGTTTTTGGTGATCGCTTTACTGCTTCTCTTGCCGCTCACGTACCGTTTGCGTAGCCGCACGAATTTGGTGATTCTCGGTTTTGTCCTTCCCCTGTGGCTTGGTCTGAGCTTGAAGCCGATGTTTCCCGAGGTTGAGATTTTTCTGCCCCTAACCGCTGTGTTGTGGGGAGCGCTTTGGATTCTGCTGGGAGGTGTAGCCCCAGGACCTGAAAGCCGATTTGCGGAAAGCTTTCGCTACGTTGGGCTGGTTTTCTTTTTCCTCGGTTTGGGGATGCTAAGCCTGCACAGCCTTGGCGAGAGTCTAGCCAAGACCGTTCTGGCGAAACCCGACTGGCGATCGGGTGAAGGGCTGCTGCTAATAATCACGAACGCAATCTTGGCTGTAGCTAGCCTTCTCTTGTTGTTGCGGGCGTGGCGCGGAAGCCGGCTGACCCGGGCCGAGTGGTGGGCGTTGCTCGCGGCTGTGCTCAGCGTTTGCATTTTCATGCTGTTTCCACAGAAAGTCCCCCAGGAATTGGCCGGGTCGTTGCTCACGGACTACCTCTTCGGCTGGACCCTTTGGTTTGGTTTTCTCACTTTTGTTGTCCTGCTGGGCGGCGTAATCGTCGGTTACCGCTCGGGGGATGGATTCCTTTTCTACTTCTCGCTGCTGGGCGTTTTTGTTTTTGCCAGCCTGCACTATTTCGACAGGATTTGGGTAGCTTTGCCGCGGATCTTTTTTGTGTACACAAGCGGCGTGGTGTTGCTGCTGGCCTGGGTGGTTCTCGAGCTCAAGGCGCGGAGTTCTAAGCCGGAGATTGGAGCATGAAAAGCAAGATTTCGTACGCGGTCCTTGGTGCTCTGCAGATTGTGCTTGTGTTGGCCTTGTGGGCCACGAACAGCGGAGGGCAGCAATCTGAGGAGTTGAAGTTGGACTTAGCCGCTCCCACGGTTTTCTCGATTCTCGAGACGAACATCGTGAAGTTGCCGCTTGCTGCTCAGGATGTTACGTCGTTTGACGTGCAAATTGATTCGTTTGCAGCCGTGAAGAATCGTCGGGTGTACGTGATTCTTGGACAGAAGGGTCAGGGATGGCGGCCCCTGGAGGTCCGCACCCGCAGGCCAGGCGGCCAGGTCCCCGCCGTGGCGGCACGGGTTTCGGATGTGTCTACTCTGCGTCGTGTGACTGTTAGCTACGACGAAAACGGCGAGAGCAAGCAAGGTAAATGGACTACAGCCCTCTCGGTCAATTTCAAGCCCGGCGACCGGGTGCTGGTGACAGAGGAAAAGGGCAAAGTGGTCTACGTAACGCCCTACAAGGCCTACAAGAATAAAGTGTACGGGAAGATTGCAGCTGTAAAGTCGAGTAAAATGAGACCCTACGCGTACGAGCTGACCCTACGTTTCCCCGTCAACGGGCAATTGCGTACAGGGTCGTACATCTGGAACTTCTACAAACCTGAGGACGTGCCCCCGATTGGCAGTGTGGTGAACCTCAGCTTTGTGCCCACGAAGAACGGCTACAAGGTGACCTACGTAGATTTCAACCCGTTCTGGGAGGGCAAAGTTGAAGCCGTTGAGGCTGGGGTTGCTTTGAAACTTGATTACGGTGTGGACGCTGTGCGTCCGTCGTCGGCGGCTATTTCAAAGCTCGGGGAGCTGGCGGAAATTTCCGGAAGGGTACCTCTGGCGCTGAAGGCGCGGGTAGCGCGGAGCGGACGCCTTCGCCCCATTAGTCTCCTGGTTGGACCGACAGAAATCCCTCTTAGCAAATGACTGTTGCGGCAACAAATCGAGCTGCCCCGCTCCAGAAGGTAGCCGACAGTTTCCGGGCGATGGGCACGCTGTTCGAAATCGTGTTGTTGCACGAGGACGAACGGCTGCTGCACGCCATGTTGAACGAAGTTCACGACGAGGTGGCCCGCCTGGAGGCTAAACTGAGCCGCTTTCTCCCCACTTCCGAAGTGAGCCGGATCAACCGGCTGGCTGGTAAAGGACCGGTTTTGATCGATTTCGAGATGCTCGAAATCCTCGATGCGGCTTTGGAGTACTACCGGAGAACCGCCGGGGCTTTCGACATCACAGTGGCACCACTCTTGCGAAAATGGGGATTGTACGAACGCAAGGGAACCGCCGTCGACGCTCAGACATTGCGTCAACTGCTGGACCAGGTGGGAAGCGATCTGATCGAGCTGGATCGCCGACGTCGGACGGTAGCTTTCAAAAGACCCGGCGTTGAGATTGATCTGGGAGCGGTTGGTAAAGGCTACGCTGTTTTGCAAGTCATCGAAATGTTGCGCCAGGCCGGGGTTGAGCACGTGTTTGTAAGTTTCGGGGGCAGTAGCATTTACGCGCTGGGCAACGCTCCCGGGCGCGAGGGCTGGCCTTTTTCGATTCGTTTAGTTCCTCAGCGATTTTTCAATCCCGTTCCGGTGATCTTGCAGGACAAGAGCCTGACCATCTCTGGGAACACAGTTCGCACGATTGAAGTGGATGGCCGGACGTTGGGGCACGTTCTGAATCCGGCGTCTGGCCAGCCGGCTGAGGATGTTGTAGCGGTGGCAGTTGTCCACAAGTCCCCCTTTGTCGGAGAGATGCTGTCCACGGCGATGATGGTGCTTGGACCGGAGAGAGGGCGGGAGGTCCTCACCCGGGAACGGGCGGGAGCCCTGTTCGCTGTCCGGTCTGCGGAAGGCATCGAGCTTCGAGATGTGAATTTCACGGAGGTGTGAGAGCGAATGAGCACCGAAGGACAGTCAAGGCGAGATTTCCTCAAAAATGCCGGGTTGGCTTCCGTAGGTCTCGCCAGCATGCTGGGTTTGGCCGCCAGAGGTGAGGGGAAAGTCGGTCCAAATGACACAGTGAACATCGGAATCATCGGCACCGGAAGTCGGGGGTGCCATCTTTTGCAAATCATGAATACGATCCCTGGCATCAAAGTGGCGGCGGTGTGCGACATTTACCAGCCTCACCTGGACCGTGGGCTGAAGTTGGCAGGTGGTAAAGTGCCTGCCTACAAGGACTACCACAAGCTTTTGGAACAGAAAGACCTGGACGCTGTGGTGATCGCTACGCCGCTGAACTGGCACGCCCGAATGAGCCTTGATGCGCTGGATGCAAACAAGGATGTCTTTTGCGAGAAAACCATGACCTATTCGCCCGACGAGGCTGAGCAGGTTGTGCGCCGGGTGTTGAACAGTGACAGGGTTTTTCAGGTTGGCCACCAGAGACGCTACAGCCCGGTGTACCACCGTGTCATGCAGTTAATTCGCGAAGGCGCAATTGGCGAGGTCGTGTTCATCAAAGCGCAGTGGCATCGGAACGGTGACTGGCGTCGCCATGTACCGGATCCCTCGCTGGAAAAACTGTTGAACTGGCGTCTGTACCGGGAGTCGTCGGGCGGTCTGATGACCGAATTGGCAAGCCACCAGATCGACGTGGCAAACTGGGCTCTCGGCGACATGCATGTGGAGAGCGCTGTGGGCATTGGGGGCATCGATTACTGGAAGGATGGGCGTGAAGTGTACGACAACGTGAGCGTTGTTTACAAGTACCCGAACGGTGTCAAATTGGTGTACACCAGCATCACGCGTAACAAGTACTACGGTGCCTCGGAGCAGATCATGGGTAGCGAGGGCACAATTGAGGTAACGACGCGCCGTGCCAAGCTCTTTCGTGAGCGGCCGGTGCAGCGCTCCGAATTCAAAAGTTTTGTGATGAATCTGGAGCGCGAGCTGCTACAGTCCGTAGCTGTGGGCGCTGCTTCTTTCCTGCCGGAGGATCCGAACAAGGACACCGGGACCTGGATCGAAGTGGACATGCCTCATTCCGAAGAGTATCTGGAACTGGCCAGTTTCGCAGAATGCGTGCGCACACGCCGGAAACCGTTCGGTGACGTGTTGGTGGGGTACCGTTCAGGTGTTGCGGCTTTGATTGGCAACCAGGCGATGGACTCGGGGGAAATTGTCCTCTGGCCAAAGCACGAGGGCATCGCCTGATCTAAAATGCACGGGACAGAACCTGCAAAATGCCGAAAGCTTCCCTGAAGTGGATGAGGAGTGACACGAGAGGCCCATGAAGGGGCCTCTTTTCTTTTGACGTGGAGAGTGTGTTTACTGGCCGGAAATGACTGAGCCAGATCGCGGCCGGGACTGGGAATTGCAGCGGCTGAAACGTCAGGAGGTTCAAAATGGCGTCTGAAACCTCTCGTCGGGTGTTTCTCAAGGGTGTGGCGGCAACGGTTGGGGGGCTCGGCCTGGGGGTGCCTCCACAGAAACTGGTGGTAGGCTGGAAAACGGACTTCGTTCCGGAGAAGGATCGGAAACCACGCATTCGAATTGGTTGCTGTGCCTACTCGTACCGCAAGTACCTTACTAAAGGCAAAATGACTCTGGAGGAGTTTATCCAGGTCGCTGCAGACATGGGTCTGGATGGCATTCAGCTTACGACGTACTACTACGAGTCCACAGACCCCGCCTACCTGCACGGCTTGAAGAAGCTTGCTTTCAGAAATGCACTGGACATTCCGAGCATTGCCACGCGCACGAACTTTTGCCAGCCCGATCTCGAAAAACGCAAACAGCAGGCGCTGGAAATGCAGAAATGGATCGACGCAGCTGTGGAGCTCGGTGCTACTGCCATCCGTGTGTTCGGCGGCAAGATCCCGAAGGGTGCCTCAGAGGACGAGGCGGTGGCCTGGACCGTGGACGGTTTGAAACGGGTTCTGCCCTACGCCGAGAGAAAAGGCGTGATTCTGGCTCTGGAAAACCACCACGGCGTTACGGCCACGCCTGAATTGGTGCTCAAAATCAGGTCGCAAATCGACTCCCCTTGGTTTGGTCTGTTATTGGACACGGCGAATTTCATGAAGAGCTCCTACGAGGGGATGGAAAAGGTGGCGCCATACGCAGTGACGGCCCATTTGAAGACCCGGGTCTACGACGCAGAGGGCAACGAGCAGAAAGCCGACCTGGAGCGGATTGTCAGGATCTTCGCCAAGAGCGGCTACAGGGGCTACCTCCACATCGAGTACGAGGCGAAGGAAGAGCCGAGGACCGCCATCCCCCGCATCGCTGCCCAGTTGAGAGAGATTGTCGATCGCGTTGTCTCTGCATGAGTTCGACTGCAACGGCAATTTGCGCTGTGATGCCGCGTTGGTTTTGGTCTGCACCGCGCAAAATAGTTCAACAGGCGGGAGGCTGACAATGAATCGAAGGGCATTTCTAAGAGCGGGTGCGGCCTTGGGGTTTGGGATTGCAACCCGTCCGCTACACATTCTTGGAGCTCCGAGAAGTCGCCTGCGGCTTGGCGTGATTTCGGATGAAGTGAGTCAAGATCCTGAGCGTGCGATCGCTCTCGTGAAGCAATTTGGTCTGAACTGGGTGGAATTGAGGGAAGTGTGGGGTAAGCACGTAATTTTCCTGGACGCCGACGAAAGGCGGGAATTGCGGGATTTGCTGGGTCGTTACGGCATCATGGTGTCGAATATCGCTTCGCCCACCTTCAAATCAACGTTTCCGGGGTCAACACCCGTTATGAAAGAGGGCTCTCAACATCCGGCCGAGTTGGACCAGTGGGAAGTTCTGGAGAGGGCCGTGGACACGGCGCACTATTTCAATGTTCCTCACATACGGGCTTTTGCCTTTTGGCGGGTTTCGGATGACGAACGAAAAAAGCTGATGCCTGACATTGTGGAAACGTTGAAGCGAGCCGTTGCCTACGCTGAGAAGCAAGGTGTGGCCGTTGTCGTTGAGAATGAGTATTCCACAAACGTAGCGACGGGTGCGGAGGCCGGGGCGTTCATTTCCGCCTTTGAAACTCCCTTCGTTGGGATACTCTGGGATCCCGGCAACGCCTTCATGGCTGGCGAACGCACCTGGAAAGAGGGCTACGAGAAAATCCCCAGGAGTCGCATCCGGCACATTCATCTGAAAGATGTGCGGCTTGACCCCAAAACAAAACGCAAACATTGGGTAGCAGTGGGCGACGGTGTGATCGGTTACGTGGGGCAATTCAGGGCGCTGGTCAGAGATCGGTACTTGGGCACGTTGTCAATTGAGACGCATTACCACACGCCCACCTGGGAACAGAGTACGATTGAGTCGCTGCGTGGAGCTCTGCGCTGCATTCGAGAGGCGTGAAGCGGTTTTCTGGGCTCAGCGCTCTTTTCAACCTGGGAAACTGGGGTCGTTTGGGTAGAAGATCGTTTCGCACGGCGTGACTGCGTTGGGCCTGTTGCTTGTTGCCTGAGCGAGTCGGGTGTGTGGTGAAGTTGGGCGTGCGCGGGGGACAAGGACAGGAACCTGAATTCAGTCGAAAAAACAAAGGGGATCCTCTCGACGAGGATCCCCTTTTGTTGTTACCCGTCTGGCTGAACTACCGCATCAACACCATTTTGCGAGTGGCGCTGTACTGTCCAGCCTGGATCTTGTAGAAGTAAACGCCGGAAGCCATGTCGTGGGCGTCCCAGGTCGCGGTGTAGTGACCGGCCTGCATGTCGCGGTCAACCAGCGTAGCCACCTTTTGACCCGCGGCGTTGTAGACGGCCAGCGTCACGTGTGCCGCCTTTGGCAGCGCGTAGCTGATCGTCGTCGTTGGGTTGAACGGGTTCGGATAGTTCTGACCCAGCGAGAATTGAGTCGGAAGGCTGCCCTTCGCCTCGGCGACCGAAGACACGAGCAAGCTGGTTTCCGGCGACATCTCGCTCTCATTGCCAGCGAAGTCTGTGGCCGTCACGGCGTAGTAGTAAACTTCGCCGGTGTCCACAGAGGTGTCCACGAATTCGTGTTCAGCAACTTTGGCGATAGGTTCGCCGTAGGAACCATTCTCGGTGCGCCGGTAGATGCTGTAGTACTGAACGTCCTGAGCACCTTCCTCTTCGTCCAAGCTTGGTTCCCACGCAAGTTGGACGGTGAAATCCTGCTGCGCCGCGGTAATGGCTGCCGGCGCGTGCGGCGCCAGGTTGTCTTCCGACGTTCCCTCGACGATGTTCGAGTTCACGAAGATCATCGGGTCTTCGGTGTGAGCCGACACCATGAAGGCGGCAGGTACACCGTCCCACAGGGTGGGAGCTGCCACACAGTAGCCCGGATCATGGTGAGCCGGAACTTGCATAATGAATTCCCAGACGGTGCCGTCCAGGATGAACTGCTGTCCGGGTTCCCTGGCCGAAGCCAGCATGGTCTTCATGTCCGGGACCTTAACGGCGTTGGTTGGCGAAACTTCGCCTGGCACCGAGTTGCGCCACACGTTGTAGTGGGTGATGATGTGCTGTTCGTACTCACCCGCCATGTTCTGTGTCCAGATGGTCTG
>CAZXXS010000043.1:0-29924 GCA_964644845.1 uncultured Cytophagia bacterium
GCGGTTGCCCTACGAGGGATGCCTCGGTTTGAGGACCAAGACCGGTTTCAGCCAGGTTTCGGCTGGGGTGGAACGGGAAAATCCTTGATTTTGTAACAGCAAGTTCTAAATTCGAGAAACCTTGAATGAATGCCATTCAGGGTGCCGGGGATGGGGTGACGAAAGGAGAGAGGCATGCCGAAGAAGAGCGAAGAGAAAAGGCAGCGCATCAAGCAGGCTGCGTTGCATGTCTTCGCGAGAGAGGGTTTTGCGAAGGCGCGGATTTCCGAAATTGCCAAACTCGCCGGGGTGGCCGACGGGACCATTTACCTCTACTTCAAGAACAAAGACGACCTCCTCATTCGGATTTTCGAAGAGGAAATGGACGCGATTATTCCGCGGGTGCGCGAGCGAGTGGCCAAGGGGAAAACCGCCTACGAAAAACTGGGTATTTTCATCGAGTCCCATTTTGACCTGGTCGAATCGCACCCGGACCTGGCCATGGTGCTGGAGGTTGAGTTGCGCCAGAGTGACACGTTCATTCGCACGCCCCTCAAGGTGAAGTTCAAGGAGTATCTGGACATCATCGCTGACATCGTCGAAGAGGGCCAGTCCAAAGGCGAAATCCGCCCGGATGTTAGTGCTTCCGTCGCCAAACAGGTGATTTTCGGGGCGCTGGACGACATCAGCCAGAACTGGTTGCTCAGGAGTCCGCGCAAGCGTCGGCTGACGGATTTCGCTCCGGAGGTCAAGCGAATTCTGCTCGAAGGCATTTGCTCCAGGCGAGCGACGACTGACGCGGAGTGTAAGTAGCGAGTGGCGGCAGACAAGAGAAGGAGGTGGAGGTGAAGCTCGTTGTTGCGGTCAGACAGGTTCCAGACACAGAAGCGAGCATTCGAATTACCCCAGGCGAGGCGAAGATCGACCTCAGCGGGGTGAACATGATCCTGAACCCTTACGACGAGTACGCAATCGAAGAAGCCCTGCGACTGCGGGATGCGCACAGCGGCGAGGTGTGGGCTGTTACGGTTGGGCCAGATTCTGCCGTCGATGTTCTCCGGACGGCCATCGCAATGGGAGTGAACGACGCTGTGCACATCAAGGCCACAGAAGGACTGGATCCGCTTGCCACGGCCTCCTTGCTGGCGGAACAGGTTGAGAAAATGGGCTTTGACCTGCTGTTTTTTGGCAAAATGGCCATCGATGACGCGCAAATGATGGTCGGCCCGATGGTGGCCGAATTGCTTTCCGTTCCTGTAGTCACGCGGGTTTCGAAGCTGGAAATCGCAGATGGCCGCCTGAAGGCTGAGCGAGATGTTGAAGGGGGCCGCGAGACGCTCGAGGCCTCGCTGCCAGCGGTGGTCACAGCGGAAAAAGGATTGAACGAACCGCGCTACCCTTCACTGAAGGGCAAAATGATGGCCAAGAAGAAAGTGATCGAAACGATTGAAGCAGGGGATGTTGGCGTTCGCGAGAGAATCGTTGGCCTCAACTACCCACCGTCACGTTCGGGCACGAAGATCCTCGGCGAAGGTGTGGAGGCTGTGCCCGAGCTAATCCGGGTGATCCGCGACGAACTGAAACTGGTGTGACGGAAAGGGAAAGGAGGCAACGAGATGGCTGGGAATGTCCTGGTGTTCACTGAGTACGCGGGATCCGATTTTCGAAAAGTGAGTTACGAAGCCGTGTCCAGCGCGGCGGGTCTGGCAGAGCAACTTGGCGGAGCCGCCGCAGCTGTGGTCTGGCCTGGAGCTCCAGAAGACGCGGCGGAGCGACTGGCCGCTTACGGGGCGCGGAAAATTGTCCTGTTTGAGGAAGGTGCCGCGGCGAACACACCCGACGCCCAGGTGGAGGCAGCGCTTCTGGCCCGGGAAAGCGTGGAAGCGGATGTTTTGGTTTTCCCTGCCACGGTTCACGGTCAGGAGCTGGCAGCGCGGGTGGCTGCCCGCTTGAAAGCGGCTGTGGGTAGCGAGGTACTGGACATGGCCGTAGAGGACGGTCAGGTGGAAGTGGTTCGTGCCCTCTACGGCGGTAAGGTCCGAGCGAGAACTCGTTACGAAGTTTACCCCGTGGTGTTGACCGTTCGTCCGAACACGTTCGGTGCCGAGAAAAGAGAAGGGAGGGGCGAGACTGTGACACTCGCCTGGCCCCAGGTAGAAGAGAAGTGCCGCGTGGTGGAGCTGCAGCGCTCAGAGGCGGTACGGCCGGAACTGACGGAAGCAGACGTGGTGGTCAGTGGCGGACGGGGAGTTGGCAGCGCTGAAGGATTCAAAGTGCTGGAGGAACTGGCGGACGTTCTGGGTGCTGCGATCGGGGCATCCCGGGCGGCTGTGGACGCCGGTTGGCGACCGCAGTCGGACCAGGTGGGCCAGACCGGCAAGGTGGTAACACCAAAACTGTACATTGCCTGTGGCATCTCGGGGTCCATCCAGCACTGGGCTGGCATGTCGGGGTCGAAATGCGTGGTGGGAATCAACAAAGACCCCCAGGCACCGATTTTCTCACGTGCGGACTACGGCATCGTCGGCGATCTTTTCGAGGTGGTGCCAGAGCTGACCAAACAACTGAAGGAGATTAAGGGGCAAAACTGAATCGCCGAACCGAGACGGGAAAGCCATGTCTGAAGAGGAGAAATTCGACGCGATCGTTGTCGGCGCGGGCCCTTCGGGGATTGCCGCAGCGCTGACCATGGCCAAAGCGGGCCTCGAAGTGGTTGTACTGGAACGTGGGGAAGAACCGGGCACGAAAAACGTGTACGGCGGAATCCTGTTCACGAATGTCCTGGCAGAACTGGTGCCCGACTTTCTGGAGGACGCTCCGCTTGAACGCCACCTTGTTCGGCGTCGTTTCAGTTTGCTGAGCCGCGAAGCCGAAATGGCTTTCGATTTCCGAACGGAGCGGTACAACGCGCCCCCGTACAACAACACGTTCACGGTGTCGAGGGCGAAATTCGACAGCTGGTTTGCCGGCAAAGCGGAGGAGGCCGGCGCTCAGATTTTCCCCGGGATTGTTGTGGACGACTTCGTTTGGCAGGATGGTGCAGTGGTCGGCATCAAGGCCCGTGGGGAACGGCCAGGCGAGTACGACGAGCTGTTGGCCGACGTCGTAATCTGCGCCGAGGGCGCCAACTCACTCCTGGCTCGGAAATCCGGGCTCTGGAAGGAACCAAGGCCTACGCACCGAGCAACGGCGGTGAAGGAGGTAATCGCGCTGCCGCGCCAGGTCATTGAGGATCGTTTTCAACTTAAGGAAAACGAGGGCGCGGCCTTCGAGTATTTTGGACAAGCGACGGACGGGATGGTCGGGTCCGGCTTTCTCTACACGAACGCAGAGACGGTGTCGGTGGGCGTCGGCGTCACGATTGCGGAGTTTCACAAACGCTCACCCAGTCCCAACCCGAACGACCTGCTCGAGCAATTCAAGAATCACCCTGCCGTAGCGCCTTTCATCCGTGGGGGCGAGACAGTGGAGTACATGTCGCACATGATCCCCGAAGCCGGGTACCGCAACCTTCCGGACCTGGTCACGGACGGCCTGATCCTCGTTGGCGACGCCGCCGGACTGGTCAACACGTCTCTTTTCCACGAGGGCACGAACCTGGCCATGGCGAGCGGTAAAGCGGCCGGGGAGACCGTTGTCGCGGCGAAGGAGAAAGGTGATTTCTCGAAGCAATCCCTCGAGATGTACGTCAAGAAACTCGAAAACAGTTTCGTGCTCCAGGACATGCGGGAGTTCCAGGATGCCGTACATTTCGTGAGCGAGAATCCTCGCTTGCTGAACGAATACCCGGAAGTGATGGCTGAGCTTGTAGCAGACTACCTGAGCGTTACGGGCGAGCCGAAGAGGGCAGTTAGAGAGAAAGTGCTGAAGAAGTTCAGGAAGCGAATCGGGTACCTGCGAGCGGCACGGGACGCGTGGAAGGCCAAGAAGGCGCTGTTTTAGCGGAGGCTCAGACGTGGCGACAGAAGGGAAACTCCTTTCGAGCATCGAAGACAAGCTGTACGTCGTTCAGTACCATCACGCGAAAGAAAGCCACATTTCGGTTGACCAAGACATTTGCCGGAACTGCGGCATCAACCGGATTTGCCTGACGATTTGCCCAGCCCGCGTGTACGAGCAACGCGAAGACGGCGGGGAAATCGTAGTGAACTACGAAAACTGCCTCGAATGCGGTACGTGCTGGGTTGCCTGCACGGAGGGGGCCATCGACTGGCGCAATCCACAAGGAGGATTTGGCGTGCGGTTTCGGAACGGCTAACCGTTGGTGAATGCCGGTGGATGGCCTTTTTGGCTGTGACGGGGGAGGGTAGCGAGGTTTGCCGTACAGCAGGCGAAACCGGGTTGTGCCAAAGTCTTGCGAAGGGCCCGTCGAGTCGGGTGTGAGGGGGAGCTGCAACAGAGAGCGAACGTTTGTTTCCGCTCGCCAGACCGATGTCCACGGATTTCCGGCGTTTGGAAAGGGCAACGCCATGTCTCGTTTCTTTCTGGGTACCCGGTCGATGCCGCGACCCAGTAGCTCTGTTCCGTTCGCCGGGACCAAAGGCTTTGTGTTGCCCCCAGTGTGGCCTACCCGTCGTTTGAGCTCCAACGCCGCACACCTTTTCCCACCGGGTTTCTGGAGCAACGTTGCAGACCACAGAGGTAAGGTGGGAATGATGTAGGGCGGAGAGTCCCTCCTTGTGTCACTGCATCCCGTAGCGCAGACGCAGCACGACTGCTGTCGCACGCGGTGGAGTCAACCAAAGCACGGGGCGAAGTCGCCCTGTGTGAGAAACAAGCGACTCCGTTTGGGCGGGCGAGCGGTGCACCTGGATGCACCGGTCAGAAGTGCACAGTTGTCTCATGCTTGGTGTCGATGGGCGCTGATGCTTGGTTTTCGTGTTTGATTACGACGTGCTGCCCCGCTTTAGCGTCGTAAACGCGCCAGATGTCGTGCTTGCCAAATCTCCCGCGACGCGGAAGTTGTTTGGCTTCGCGTAGGTTCACCGCAGTTGTGGAGAGCGGGTGGGCTCGTGTGGGCGTACGCTCTTCCGGCACCGGCTGGGTGGGAAGTCGAGAGGGGATTGCGGGGACGGCTGGTGGCATCGGCTCGCGCGTCCGTCTGCTTTCGGGCAGGCACACAAGCGTGCGGTCGGCGGCGACAAACAGTCGCGGCGGATGAAAGCGCGAACTGTACCGGGTCTTTGCGGGACGAACAGAACCCTGGCGGGAAAGCTTCCGGAACGAATGCGTGAAGCCAGGCCTGGTTAACGCGGGGGCGGAGAAAAACAGACCGGCGCAAAGCTGTCCGCGGAGCGAAGTCCCCTGGACGATCTGAAAAGGGCAGCACTTAGGCTAGACGGAGGACCGACCGCAGCTGCGCTGCTGTCCCGTGCTCCTGCAGAGCGCAGCAGGTGTGACGGCCCGTGGCGAAACCCGCGGTCTTGCGTTTTTTCGCTCTGCTTTACGGGTCTTGGTAAGCAGCTTCTGGACTCCCTGCGTCTCTCTTTGCGGAAGTACATCCCTCGACTGGAAAACCAGTCGTTGCAACCGGGAAATGGGTTACGGTTTGGAGAACACAACCCTGTTCGGCGGCGGGACGTTTTCCACGGGAATGGATTCGGTCCAGGGACTCCGGGTGTTCACGCGGCGAAATTGGGCGTTTCAGGGGACCTACCTTCCTTTGCATTTGTCATCCAAATTGTTTAGTTTACGCCACAAGCAGGGAACCTCTCGCCGTACTGTTGGTTCCACGGACTGAGGGTCGAAATGCTATTGAAGGAGCCAGGAATGAAGAAACGCTCTTCGTCTGCGCTCACCACGGTCATCGCGGTGTTACTCGTGGCTGGCTGTGCGGCACATAAACCCACCCCTAAGCCAACCGAAAACCAGGCGACGCTAAGGGAGGACTTGGACGTTGCTTCCCTTGGAATCGAGAAAATTCCCGTGCCACACCGCAAGACCGGTGCAGAACAGGCTGGTTCCTCGGGGCGGCTGGAGGCAGCGCAGGACACATTGCAGCAGTCCGCATCGCAACTGGTCTTGGGCTACCGAGTACAGATCTGTGCGACACCGGACGAACAAGAAGCCCGGAGTTACTTGCACGAGGCCCTCCTCAAATTTCCGGATCGCGGCGTTTACCTGACGTTCGACAGTCCCTACTACAAGGTTCGTGTTGGTGACTGTAAGTCTCGTTACGAAGCTGAAGAACTGCAGAAACTCGTCCAGAAGAACGGTTTTCCTGATGCCTGGGTGGTCCGGACAAAGGTCTACGCAAACCCTGAAGCCGCCAAGAAGGCTGAGGAGCCCGAGCAACCACCCGAGAACTGAACGGCGGGGAAGTGGAGTGGAGAGCTGTGCCCCGGTCGGGCTTTCTTGCAGCTCTTCGTGTGGCTAAGAGAGGTCACGTCGGAAACGAGACTGGAGCTTGTGATCTTTACGAGAACTTGAAAAGGGCTCCAGGTGACGTTTTCGCTTAAGTTTCGTACAAACCAGGCCAGTGGAGGTGAGAGATGATGAGAAGCGTCGCAGTCGGCGTTCTGGTCCTCGGCGTCCTCATGTTTGGGATGGCATGTTCTTCTCCCAGTGGGGTAAAATTCGTGAAAAAGAGCGACACAGAGATTCAGGTGCTCGTCAACGGAAAGCACTTCACGTCGCTCCAGTACAATCGCTCGGATCTGCCCAAGCCGATTTTCTACCCGGTGTACACGATGAAGGGTGTGCGGATCAACCGTGCCTACCCGTTCATGGATTTGCCGGACGAGAGTCACGACCACCCGCACCACCAGGGGATTTTCTTTACGTACGATGACGTCAACGGTGTGGGCTTCTGGAATAATCCCAAGCCGCCGCCGCAGATCGTGCTGAAAGAGATCAAGCGCCTCGAGGATGGGAAAGACAAGGGCATCCTCGAGTTCACGGCTGACTGGACCGCACCGAACGGCAAGGTTTTGCTGCACGAGGATCGGGTGGTGGAAGTGACGTACGGACCCAACTGGCGGGCCATGGATTTCTCGATGACGCTCACTGCAGCAGACACCACGGTTACTTTCCACGACACGAAGGAAGGAATGTTCGCCATTCGGGTGGCGCCGTGGCTGAAGGAGAAAGGAGGCAACGGCCACTACATCAACTCGGAAGGTGCGGAAACCGCCAAGAACGTGTGGGGCCGTCGGGCTAAATGGGTAACGTTGATCAGTCACAACGACAAGGGTGAAAAGCTTTCTCTGTGCTTTTTCGCCCACCCGAAAAGCGTGAACTACCCACCCTACTGGCACGCTCGCGCCTACGGACTGTTCGCTGTGAATCCGCTTGGGCAGTGGCGTTTCCAGAGGGACACGGGTGTGGAAAATCCGCAGTACCTGAACTTCACACTCAAACCGGGAGAAAGTGGGCTCTTTCGGTACAAAATGATTTTTTACGAGGATCAGTTGAGTAAAGATCAGATCGACAAGCTCTACGACGCCTGGGTACAGGCCACGAAGTAGGTGAGCGTCGATTCACGACGCCAACGGCGGGAAAGTCGAAAGGCAGGGTTGCGATCTGGCCCTGCCTTTTTCTTTTTTTCATTTTCCCTCAAACATACAGCGAACTGATGTCCACCAGAGTCACCGGCGTACCGTGAGAACGCGGGCAGAAACTGTCTCCACGAAATAGCCCCTGCGCGTCGCTTGACTGCACCGTCCCGCCGGTGTGCCGCGTTGTGCGACTTCTGACAGCCTGCTGGTAGCCCCTTTGCGCAAAAAACAAGTCAGCGTAGGTCAAGAACTTGCAGAATTGTTTTACCTCGAGACTCCGTCTGCTTGCACGGTTGGGAACGCAGGCACCTTTTTGGGAACGGAAGGTGCAGCCTGTACCGGTGCTGGGCAGACGAGATCGGGGGTCTCGACCGAAACCTTGGGCGCGTACGGTAAAGGGAAAAGGAGCTTGTTTCCCGACTTTGTGGACGTGAAGTGTCTGAGATGCGGCACGGGGACCCCGTGGTTTCAGGCCCGTCCGACGTCGGATGGGCAGCCGTTTTGGTGATTTGAGCCAGGCCTTGAACCCAGGTTCAGACCAATCCGAAAGGTGCTGCAGCCGGTCGGCTTTTGCTCCGCGGTGGTACGGACCATTCGAACCGGTAAGTCGGCCAGGAGTCGGTTGAGGCATTCCGTGGCGTAGGGAGGAGAAAGGGCTGATGAACCCAGGGGGCCAAAGGGTGTCTTTCTCCACTGCCTGCGTGTGGAAGAAATTGAAGCAAAAAAGTCTTGCTTTCTGTGGTCTGTTTGGATAAATTCGAAGCGAAATTTGGCCGCAGTGGTCTCGGCTTTTGAGAGTTTTTCGAGCGGCTGCGAGCGGGTGCCGACACCTGGCAACCAGGATGAAGATGTCACACCTGCCCGGGAAGACAGGTCACCCCCGGCGAGAAAGCCGGGTGTTTTACAGGTCCGGATCAGTCTCGACCACTGGCTGACGCGCGGTTCGGACTTGCTAAGTCCAAGAGATTAGAGCTCGGCTACTGTTCTCACCCCAAGCTAAACGAGCGGGACAAGTGCATTTACAGGGATTCGAACAGATTTCCCGCTTTTCGCTCCCCGCCTTTGTGACCCGCAGGCGCCTCAGGCGCGCCTAACACCCGACCTTAACATCTTCTTCTGAACTGCTGCTGAAATTCAATGGTTGCACAAGGTTGGCTCGCACAACACGCGTGCAGTGCGGCTCGTTTTGATTTGGAATCGTCAGCAAACTGAGGAGGCAAGAGCTGTGGACAAGGGCGTGCGTAAGGTTGTTTTGGCGTACTCCGGGGGATTGGACACATCGATCATCATCCCGTGGCTGAAAGAGAACTACGGCTGTGAGGTGATCGCGTTCGCTGCCAACGTTGGCCAGGAGGAGGAGCTGGACGGACTTGAGGAAAAGGCGCTCAAGACGGGCGCGTCCAAGTGCATCATCGAGGACCTGCGGGAAGAGTTCGTGGTGAACTACGTTTTCCCCACCTTGCGCGCCGGTGCCGTCTACGAGGGAAAATACCTCCTGGGGACGTCGTTTGCCCGTCCGATCATCGCCAAACGACAGGTGGAGATCGCGGAACAAGAGGGTGCGGATGCCCTGGCACATGGGTGCACCGGCAAAGGGAACGACCAGGTTCGCTTCGAACTCACCTACAAAGCGTTCAATCCAAAGCTGAAGGTAATCGCTCCGTGGCGCGAGTGGCACATCCGTTCGCGCGAGGACGCCATCCGGTACGCGAGGGAACACAACGTCCCCATTAAAGCAACGCTTGACAAGATTTACAGTAACGACCGTAATCTCTGGCACCTCAGTCACGAGGGTGGACCACTGGAGGACCCCTGGAACGAGCCACCAGCGGACATGTTCGAACTTACGCAAGACCCGCTCAAGGCCCCGGACGAGCCGGAGTACGTGGAGATTGAGTTCTACCGCGGGAATCCGGTCGGAGTGAACGGCGAGACGTTGCCACCCGTTCAACTTCTTGAACGGTTGAACGAGATCGCCGGTCGGCACGGAGTTGGACGCCAGGACATCGTCGAAAACCGCCTGGTGGGCATGAAATCCAGGGGGGTCTACGAGACACCCGGTGGCACACTCCTGTACGCGGCACACAAGGATCTGGAAAGTCTGGTCCTCGACCGCGACACGATGCGCATGAAAGAGATGCTTGCGCCCAAGTACGCGGAACTTGTTTATTACGGGCAGTGGTTCACACCTCTAAGGGAGGCACTGGACGCGTTTGTGAATGTGACGCAGGAGCACGTTACCGGAACCGTTCGGCTGAAGCTCTACAAGGGCAGTGCATGGGTCGTGGGACGCAAATCGCCCTACACTCTGTACCGTGAAGACTTCGCAACTTTCGGTGAGGACGATGTGTACAATCAGCAGGACGCCGAAGGGTTCATCAACCTTTTCGGTTTGCCGCTGAAGGTGCGTTCGCTTGTGCGGCTGGAGTGGGACAAAGAGGTGGAGTACCCCGAGCCCGACTACAGCCGCTTCAAACGCGACTGAGTAGCGAAAACGGACAAGCATGCCCACGTTCACTGGCCGCGTACGGCTGTCAGGCATGCGGTAAGAGCTGCTGACCCGGGACGAAACTCGGGCGTCGCGTGACTGTGGCCACAAACGCGTTTGGAGGCTTCGGGTAACTGCCCCGTCTTCGAGCACTTGTGGGTTTTGGGCACCATCTGGCAACGGAGTGTGAACGATGGGAAGATGGAGCAGACAGCTCGCGTTCTCACTCGAGGGACTGCGCGGTGACGCGCGGAAGATTCTTGACTGGGTTGCAGCCTCCGGCTTCAGGGGTGTTGAACTGCCCTTGCACGGTAGACCGGTTGGCGTTGCGGATCTGGATCGGACAGGGGTGAGGGACCTGTGGCAGTTTCTGTCCGACCGAAGGCTTGCTTTGGCGTCTGTGTCCGGCTCATTGCCAGGCGCTCTGGATCACCCAAACGGGGCCGACCAGGCTCTGAGCACGCTCTCTCGCTTGCTCGAAAAGCTGGCAGTGACGAGCCGCCCACCTCTAGTACTCGAAATGGAACCGCTGGGCGTAGGAGAAGAAGCTTCCGAAGAAGTGCTACAGGAAGCTCTCGAACACTTGTGTCAACTCACAGAGCATTACGAGTACCGCGTGGCTCTGGTCGGGCACCTGCTGGACGTGAAGCGCATCGCCCAGGCGCTGCGGGGAGACGACGCCCCGTTCGTTGGGACGGGCTTCGATCCGCTGCGCATCCTTGAAGTGGAAGGCGATGTCTCGATCTGGCTGGAAGAGTGGGCTGACCGACTCTTTGTCGTGTACGTTGAAGACGGTGTGCCACATTACGGTGTGGTCGACTTTGCCCGTGTGGGCGACGGATCCATTCCGTGGTACGAAGTACTCGAGAAACTTGAAGAAATGGAGTACGTGGGACCGCTTGTTGTCCGTACCTACCGTGCTCCGGATCCCTACGAGGAAGCTGTTCGAGCCAAACGTTTTATCGAACGGATTTGAACAGGAAAGCCATGACTCAACCCGAAGGATCCAAAGCGTGGTCCGGGCGTTTCGAGGGCCGGGTCGATCCGACGTTTGAGCGGTACAGCCGTTCACTTGATTTCGACCTCCGTTTGTTGCCGGACGACGTAAGAACAAACCGTGCCTGGGCTCGGGAACTGCACCGTTTGGGCGTCTACACAACGGGGCAGTTGAATGCTGTACTCGATGCGTTGGCGGAAATTGAACGCGATTACGCGAAAGGAAGGCTCAGCCTTTTGCCCACGGACGAAGACGTCCACATGCTGGTGGAGCGTTTGCTAACGGAGAAGCTCGGTCCGACCGGTGCGGCCATTCACGCCGGCCGGAGCCGGAACGACCAGGTTGTCACGGATTTCAAACTGTACCTTAAGCGTTCGCTCCACGAGTTGCGGGACGGTATTCGGTTTTTACAGGGAGCAGCGGTAGCTCGAGCGGGAGAAACCGCCGACTGGGTGATGCCAGCGTACACGCATTTGCAGCGGGCTCAACCCGTCACGTTGGGTCACTACTTGCTTTCCCTGTTTTGGGCGCTGGAACGGGATCTGCGGCGGGTCGAAGTGTGGTTTCAGACGCACGACTTTTGCCCTCTGGGGAGCGGCGCGTGCGCGGGTAGCGGGTTTCCGGTTGACCGCTTTCGTCTTGCGGAAGAACTCGGTTTCAAGGGCCCCACGGAAAACAGCATCGACACAGTGGCCAGTCGCGATTTCGCTGTAGATGCGGTAAATGTTTGTGCCAATCTCATGCTGACGCTTAGTCGTTACGCCGAGGACTGGATTCTGTGGAGTAGCCGGGAGTTCTGCTGGCTGCGCGTGGCCGATGCCTATTCCACGGGGAGCAGCATGATGCCACAGAAGCGCAATCCGGACTCGCTGGAACTGGTCCGGGGGAAAGCGTCTCGGGTGGCTTCAGATGCGTGGCGTCTGCAGGCCCTGCTGAAAGGCCTTCCACTAACCTACGACAGAGACTTGCAGGAGGACAAGGAGCCCCTTTTCGACGCAATGGACACGACGCTAACGTCCGTCCACGTGATGACAGGCGTGCTTTCGACGGCGACGTTTGATCGGGACAGATTGGCGCACGCCGTAGAGTCGGAGATGTTAGCAACGGACCTGGCTGATTACCTGGTGCTGAAAGGGGTGCCTTTCCGGGAAGCGCACCGGATCGTGGCCGGGATGGTGAAAAAGGCGGAGAAGTCGGGGAAGCCGTTGGACACGTGGACGCTCTCCGAATTCAGGACGTACTCGGAGGGCTTCGATTCCGACGTGCAGGACTACCTGACGGTGGCGAAAAGCTTGACGCGACGCCGTGTTTACGGAGGGACGGCGCCCGAGAGTGTGGCCTTGCAGCTGGAGCGTGCAAGGGCCATTCTCGCGGAGTCAGGTGAGGAAGACGGTGGTTCGGAGGCGCTCGCCGAATGAAAAGGTTGTGTTGGAGCACTTGCTTGAAGCGTGCCGTCCGAGCTAAAGAAATCGGAGGATTTTCTGGTAAAGGACTCCTGGGGTGCAGCTGGACCGAGGAAGAGCAACCTTCCCGACAGTACGTGGAAGGATAAAGGACATCTGAAGCGATGAGTGAGGGCATCCTCCAACGCATCAAAATGCGGGAGGGCAGGCAATGAAAGCGAAAATTGGAAGCACCGAACTGGAACTCGTCCAGGGGGACATCACGGAGATGGACACCGATGCCATTGTGAACGCTGCGAACGCCGCGCTGAAAATGGGTGGAGGTGTGGCGGGAGCGATTTTGCGGAAGGGTGGTTGGGAAATTCAAGAAGAATGCGATCGGATTGGTGGAACGCATGTAGGCGGCGCCGTGATCACAACGGGCGGTAAACTCAAAGCTCGGTACGTGATCCACGCTGTCGGCCCTCGAATGGGCGAAGGGGACGAGGACCGCAAGCTACGGGACGCGACACGGAATGCGCTTAGGGTCGCAGATGAACACGGACTGAAATCAATCGCGTTACCAGCGATCAGCACGGGAATCTTCGGTTTCCCGATGGAAAGGGCTGCCGAAATCATGCTCAAAACGACGCTCGACTACCTGAGAGAAGGAAATACCGGACTGGAGCGTGTGGTCTACGTGCTGTGGGGTGAGGATGCCTACCAAACCTTCAGGACGACCTTGCAGAAGTTACTCGCCGACCAAAGTGTGCCTGAGTAGCGTACTCGGGGAAGGTCATGTTGCCACGTTTGTCCACTGCGTCCGCGAACGGAGCGTGGGTCGAGGCCCGCGGGTAGACATTTGTAGAGTACTTTCAAGTCGGAACACCTTCACAGGGGCAGCAAACGTGTGCCCGTGGGCGAAAGCCTTGCGTGTAGGGAGGCTTCGGTTTGGTGCTCTTGGTGGATGAGTTCAAGCTCTTAGGATGTACAGCCCCGGCGTTTCGCTTGCAGAGTCCAGCGCCTGATGCCCTGTCTCTGTAACCTACCTAAGTGCGCGTTGTCTCCTTGCCTTGGCGACGGAGCGGGGCCTCTGTGCGTTCGTTTCGAGGGCCGTCGGACGTAGCCGACGGTTGTTTCCAGGGGTTCGGCTGACCAAAGGTGCTGCGACACGTCCCCCCACGTGACCGCTACTCCGAGACCCACGTTTTGGGTTTTTTCGAGAGGCTCGGCTGCCTACGGGCTGAGCCGGTGCCTTGGGCAAGGTGACGGGGGAGTCGGCCATTCCCGCCTGGGCGCGTTCGGGCGGCGGGTACGACGTGCGTCGTGCTTCTTGGCCAAGGGTGAGCAAGGCGGTCCGCTGCTCGCAAAAGACTCCCGCCTGCTTGTCCCACCGTTCGTCATTTCAGCCAGCGGCAGAAAGCTTTCGCGCAGAACGCCGGTCCGCGCAGGACAGGGAAACGTGGGCTCTTCTTCCATGTTCGCAGGCGCTGGCGGAGTGTGCACGGCGACGCCGAATCTCCCACTAGCCGGACCCTGTACGTCTTCGAAAGTTCCAGTTCGCGTGGGGGTTGCATCAGCGCTCGCGAGCAGAGCGGGAGGAGACCCGAAGATCCGGACTGAATCCAGGCAGCGCCAAAAACGGATCCGGCCCCGTGGGCAAGTACGAACCGACCAAGGCGGCTCCCGAGCGCAACGCGTTTTGATCCGTCTTCGTTCAACCTGGTCGCTACTTGGCCGTTCCCCTCGGAAACTGGGAGGGGCCTTCACGTTGTCACTCCGGGCCCTGTCGGAACGCCTGAGTGGTTTGGAAACGTTCCCAAGTTCTCGCGGTAGGTCTTCATCCGTGTTTCTCCTTGACAAAGAGGCCCCGGGTCCGTACATTTGCACAACTTTTTGTGGGTGGCCTATGCGCAATCCCTACAAACGGACCGATGTTTTCAGCTGTCGCCATCCGAGCCACGCGCGCTTCGGCTACCGCGTGTCGGCGTACCACGTGCTCAAAGCCAGGCGTTGCTACCCGGACGGCTGCATCGTCTACCGCTGGCACTGTCACCGTTTTGAGAAGGGGCAGCCCTGCGTACGCGGGTTCAAGCACGTGGGACGGCTTTGCACGGGCTGTACCCATTACCGTGACACGCGGGTGCACTACCAGCCGGAAGTCAGGCTCGACGGGGACACATTTCGAGAATTCCTCGAAGAGGTTGCGGACTTTGAGGAGTGGCTTCACGAAGCCGAGGGCCGGCGACACGAAATCTACGCTCGTGTTCACTCGGTTCGTCCGTTGCTCCGGAAGGTCGTGGACCCCGGGGGTGAACGGCTGCAGCTGAACGGTTATCTGGTCCGTTTGGAACATGCCTTCGTTGGGAAAACAGGGTTGGAAGATGGCCTCTACTTGGCCCTGAGCGGGCACCAGCAGGAAAGGTACGGTTTCAAGCGAGGGGACGTGTTTGAGTGCCAGGCCACGCTCCGGATGAGTCGGGGGCGTTTGTTGGTTGAGAACCCCTCGCGTGTCGAATTCGCCGAGCGTGGGGTGCGGAAAGAGCAGCCTTCGGACCCGGTGGCTTTGATTGCCAGGCTCGTGGCGACGAAGATCGACGAAAACACAAGTCCCCGCTGTCTTTCGTGCCCGTACGCGGCTCTGGTGGATGTGGAATTTCGCGGCCAGCGGCGCGGCAGGAGGCGTGAGCTCTACTGTCTGCAGGGAATCACGGAAACGGCGGATTGCGCCTTGCCCGTAATCGAGAAAATGCAGGTGGAACAGATCGGCTTTGAGACCTGTACGGAAAGGGATGTCTGAGACGGAGTCGGAGGCAAATGGCAAGGATCACAAAACGCTCTGAGGATTACTCACGCTGGTACACTGACGTAATCATGCAGGCTCAACTGGCGGACTACGCGCCAGTCAAGGGGTGCATGGTGATTCGACCCAACGGCTACGCCATTTGGGAGAAGATCCAACGTGTTCTTGATGGCATGTTCAAGGCGACCGGTCACGAGAACGCCTATTTCCCTCTGTTTATTCCGGAAAGTTTCATGAAGAAAGAAGCGGAACACGTGGAGGGTTTTGCTCCGGAGTGCGCCGTGGTCACGCATGGTGGCGGCAAAAAGTTGGAAGAGCCGCTCTACGTGCGCCCAACCTCGGAGACGATCATTTGGGCCATGTACAAGGACTGGATTCAGTCCTATCGGGACCTCCCTCTGCTCATCAACCAGTGGGCGAACGTGGTTCGTTGGGAGATGAGAACCCGCCTGTTTCTGCGTACAACCGAGTTCCTGTGGCAGGAAGGGCACACGGCGCACGCCACCGAGGCAGAAGCCGAAGAAGAAGCGCGGAAGATCCTGGAAATCTACCGTACGTTCGCGGAAGAGTACATGGCCATGCCGGTGATTCCTGGGTACAAGACCGAGAAGGAGAAGTTTGCCGGTGCCGTGCGTACGTACACCATCGAGGCCATGATGCAGGATCGCCGTGCCTTGCAAGCGGGCACGTCCCACAATCTCGGCCAAAACTTCGCGAAAGCGTTCGACGTGACCTATCAAGACGAAAACGGCGAACAGCAGTACGTGTGGGCCACGAGCTGGGGGGTGAGCACGCGTTTGATCGGTGCGCTCATCATGACACACAGCGACGATCAGGGGCTCGTGTTGCCGCCCAGACTCGCCCCGCTGCAGGTTGTTGTGGTGCCGATCTGGCGCGGCGACGAAGAGATGGAGCGCCTCAAACAGGCCGCTCGTGAGCTTACGAAGGGTTGGGACGGTGTGGTCACGTACAGAATCGACGATCGGGAGAATTACCGTCCTGGCTGGAAGTTCAACGAGTGGGAAACCCGTGGGGTGCCAATTCGGGTTGAGCTTGGCCCTCGAGACCTTGAGAAGGGACAAGCGGTTCTTGTACGGCGCGACACAGGGGAGAAAATCGCCGTGCCCCAGGCGGCCCTCCTGAGCGAAATCCAGAAACTGCTGGAAAACATTCAGCAGTCACTTTTCGAACGCGCCAGGAAGTACCGCGACGACTACACGTTCGTCGTCGACGACTACGCAGACTTCAAGCAGAAAATCGAGGAGCCGGGAGGGTTCTTCAAGATCCACTGGTGTGGATCAAGGGAATGCGAAGACAAACTGCAGGAAGAAACGAAGGCCACAATTCGTTGTGTGCCGTTCGATCGGGAGAAAGAAGAAGGGAAGTGTTTGATCTGCGGGAAACCTTCTCACGGCCGAGTGATTGCTGCAAAGGCTTACTAACTTGCGCTTTCAAATGCGCAAAGCTCACAGATTCGCAACGAATCCGCAGTCTTTGTCACGTTACTGCTTGAGTCTTACATGAACGAAGAGAAAATCGCCGCGTTCCTCGGTTCAATCAGCAATTTCGTCTGGGGTCCCCCCATGCTCGTGCTCCTCGTGGGCACGGGCGTTTTTTTGACCGTGCGCCTGCGCGGCCTCCAGTTCCGCGGACTCGTCTACTCGTTGTGGCTCGCTCTCGTCAAGCGCAAAGAGGACGGCGCTGCCGAGGGCGACATCACTCATTTTCAGGCCCTCATGACAGCGTTGGCGGCTACTGTCGGTACGGGAAACATTGCCGGGGTGGCGACCGCCATTTTCGCAGGGGGCCCCGGTGCCCTTTTCTGGATGTGGGTCACGGGGCTTTTCGGCATGGCCACGAAATATTCCGAAGCGGTGCTCGCCGTCAAATATCGAGAGGTAGATGAATTCGGAACGATGAGCGGCGGGCCGATGTACTACCTGTCGAAGGGGCTTCGGACACCGTGGCTTGGCGCACTGTTTGCAATCTTCGCTTCGATCTCGGCCTTTGGGATTGGAAACCTGGTGCAGTCCAATTCGGTCGCCGATTCACTCAGTGCTACCTTCCCCGGTGTGACCCCTTGGATGACGGGACTGGTGATGGCGGTGGCCACGGGCCTGGTGCTTCTCGGGGGCATCAAGAGCATCGGCCGAACCGCCGAACTTCTCGTTCCGGTGATGATTGTGTTCTACATCGGTGGCGCGTCGGTTGCTCTCTTGCTCAACTGGAAAGCCGTTCCGGCCGCTCTGGCTCTTGTCTTCAAAGGGGCGTTTACGGGAACCGCCGCTGTCGGCGGGTTCATGGGTGCTGCTGTGAAGGAGGCTGTACGGTGGGGTGTGGCGCGCGGTGTTTTTTCCAACGAAAGCGGCCTCGGCAGCGCCCCGATTGCCGCAGCCGCGGCTCAGACACGGAACCCCGTGACGCAGGCGCTCGTATCCATGACGCAAACGTTCATCGACACCATTGTTGTGTGTACGTTTACGGGGTTGGTGATTCTGACTACCGGCGCGTGGACGCAGGGCTACAACGGGGCTGAACTCACAACGCGCGCCTTCAGCCAGGGGTTGCCCGGCCAGTGGGGCGGGATCATCGTGGCTGTTGGACTTGCGTTGTTCGCTTACTCCACGATCCTGGGCTGGAGCTACTACGGCGAAAAGTCATTAGAGTACCTGCTGGGTGAAGCGGCCGTGCGACCGTACCGGCTTGCCTTCACGGTGATGGTTTTCGTGGGAGCCGTGATTCACAAACTCGAGGTGGTTTGGAACTTCGCCGACGTGATGAATGGCCTGATGGCCGTTCCAAATCTGATCGGTTTGCTGGGATTGTCGGGGGTGATCGTTGCGGAAACGAACAAGTACTTTTACGGGAAACAAGGAATCCCTGTTCGTTGACATTTGACAGGGCTGGGTTTGAGGGTGAAGAGAGCGCCTGGACAGGAGGTGAGTGACAGTGGCTGAGGAAGCGAAAAAGGAGCGGATCGAGATCGAGGTCCCGCCGAAGAAACTGACGATCACGCACGCTCATTGCCCCAACGGCTGCGACCTGATGGAGCCAAGCGTCAAGATCGGTGGCTACCCCTCGGTACACGTGCGGGTTCGCTACAAAGACGAAGAAGGCGACATGTACCTGGACCCGCGCTACGGGAGTTTCGAGAACATCAGCGACATTGAAATCCCGGAAGGCGAAATTGTGGAGCTGTTCTGCCCGCATTGTGGCCAGTCGCTGCGGGACGAGCACGAGCGCTGCCGTCAGTGTTCAGCACCCATGTTTGCTTTGCTACTTCCGCACGGGGGCATCATTGAGGGTTGCCTGAGAAAGGGATGCTACGAGCACGAACTCCGAATCGTGAGCGGAGAGGAGTTACTGAGCAGGCTGTTTGAGAACGACACGCTGGCGTCCTTCCTCTGATTCTGATGGGCCGAGGAGGAGCGGCGGAGGGAGCGCGAGAGGTCTTTTTCTCCGTAGCGGAAGACGCGTGGTCTGGGCACGACGGCTGGGGTAGCTTCTCCGGCTTCGTCGGCAGGTGTTAATGTGTGCCCCGAGTGTAACGTGGTTTTTGTCTGCCTGAAATGTGTAGAAGGGCGGTGCGAACACGGGCAAACGCCCCGTGCAGCGATTGATCCCGTGTTCGGACCGTTGTGGTAGCTGATCGACATCGGGAGCAAAGGGGCCCCGTGGAAGCGTACGAAAAAAGCGGTGACAGAGCTGACGACCGTACGGTCGCCTTCAAGGCTGGGTACGTGGCCATTCTTGGGCGGCCCAACGTTGGCAAGTCCACATTGTTGAATGCACTGCTGGGCCAGAAATTGTCCATCGTCACTCCAAAACCTCAGACCACCCGCCACAGGATCCTCGGAATCTTGTCCGAGAACAACTACCAGATGATTTTCTTCGACACGCCAGGTCTTCTCGATCCGCGCTACAAACTTCAGGAAGTAATGCTCAAAAGTGCAGAACGTGCCGCACAGGACGCCGACGTCGTTCTCTTCATGATCGAAGCTCTGCCTGAGTCCCACGAGCTCGATTTTCAGATGCTCGAACGGCTGCAAGTGAAAGGAAAACCGTCCATCCTGGCGATCAACAAGGTGGACCTGGTGCCCAAGGAGCAGCTTCTTCCGCTGATCGACGAATGTGCGAGGCGTTACGACTTCGCCGAAATCGTACCCATTTCGGCCCTGAAGCAAGACGGCGTGGACCTGCTCAAGTCTCTGTTGGTGAAACACCTCCCGCCGGGAGAACCGTTTTATCCACCGGACATGGTCACCGACTTCCCTGAGCGTTTTTTTGTTGCCGAACTCATTCGGGAAAAGATCTTTCAGCGGTACGGCGAGGAAATTCCGTACTCGACTACGGTCGTGATTGAGGAATTCAAGGAACGTCCCGAAGCGAAGGACTACATTCGGGCTGCAATCTACGTGGAAAAGCCGAATCAAAAGGCGATTTTGATTGGGAAAAAGGGCGCGGCACTGAAACGGGTGGGGAAAGAGGCGAGGGAGGAGATCGAGCTTTTTCTCGGGCGGCCGGTTTTCCTCGAATTGTGGGTGGGTGTGAAGGAAAAGTGGCGGCAAAAGGAACGCCTGATTCGGGAATTCGGCTACAGACCGTAGCGCGTGCGTACCCCATTGGTGGGGAGAAATCTTGTTCCGCGCATCGTTACGGGGTTTGCTCTGGAAGGCAGAAGTTCAGCCAACGGGTTGACGGAACGTCTCAGTGGAAAGACCTTCTCTGAGGCGGAAGAGCAACAGGCTCACACGTTGATTCAGCCGGATGTTGAGCAGCGCATTCGCCAGGACGTTGGCGGCAGCTGTCGGGGGCGACAGGGCACGTTGCGGTTGAAAGCACGGGTTGTACGCACCGATGGTGGGTGAGGCGGGTTGACGCACGAGGCCTGCCTCCAGGCGGTTTTGATGCAGCGCCTTATTCCCGACTTCGCTGTTCACGCAGTTCGGCCGAAACTCCGGGAGAGCGCTGGCTTTGTTGACAGACGGGTCAGTCACGTCACTCGCGGAGAAGAAACGAAGGGTTCGGTGTAGTCCCGTTCGTTAGCTGTTGGTTGACGGAAGACCATTCCCGTGTACAAACTGGAGCTCCCACTGACGGCCCGCAGGGAACGCCGCACTGTTCGGGGTCTGCAGAGAGAACGCGGACTCGACTTCACGTGTGCACGCCTGCGAAAACGCGAAAAGCCTCGTTGAAGACCAAGACCTTCTCAGGAAACTGCAACGTTGCCGTGACCTTTCCTGTGCAACCAAAGGTCAGCATTCCTTGAACCGGAACTTTGCTGCTTCGAACGGCGCCAGTGGGATTCTGGAATTCATCAGGACCCGATCCTGGCGTTTCCCGTTTTTTCCCGGTCTGACGGTTTCGAGGTTTCGGGGTGTGTTCTGGAATTTTCTCCGGCTCAACCTCGCGGCACTGCTTCTTGGTGCGCTGCTCGTGTGGTCGAGTTGTGCCCCTCTGGGAGTGCCGCCGCACGCGGAAGGTCCAATCGTGCGAGTGCTGCTTTCGTACGTGCGCCACGCAGCAACTTTCGAACTGGCAAGCCCCGCCTCGGCTGGCGTGGACGGGCACCGTTTTCGGGTTCGGCTCGCGCCCGGCCTTTACCGTGTTGTGGTGGAACGAGGACTTGCCGAAACCCCGTTCACGTCCGGCGGCGCCAACGGTTTAGCAGCCCTGCTACCTTTGCACGGACCGGTCGAGAGCACCACTCGCTGGCCCGCAGGAGACATCGCGATTCGGCTTGAAGACGGCCGCGGGCAAACTGTGGTACGGGCCCAGCGCGAGCTGCTCGTTGTTGCTTCCCGAGTGAAGCTGTCCGAACCAGAAGACACGTTTCCCGGAGAGTTGGTCTTTGTGGTCGACGGGCGACAGATTGCCGTAGTGAACCGTTTACCTCTGGAATCGTACTTGAAGGGCGTGGTCCCGGCCGAAATGTGGGGTTCGGCGCCGGAGGAAGCTTTGAAGGCGCAAGCCGTTGTGGCCAGATCCACTGCCTGGGTGCTACTGAAACGTCGGCGGGCTGGTTCCCCGTACGATTTTTGCTCCAGCGAGCAGTGTCAGGTTTACCGTGGGGTAAGCGTGTGGTCACGGGCTACCAGCCGCGCTGTTCGGCAAACTTGGGGCGAGGTGCTGAGCCTGCGCGGCAAGGTGTGCGAAGCCCCGTACTCGGCCGTCTGCGGAGGGCACACGGAGGATGCCTCCCTGGTTTGGTCCGGTGAACAGCAGCCTTACCTTCGCGGCGTTTTGGATGCCTCGCTGGTCGCTCGGCTCGACCTTACGGACGAGGGAACTTTGAGGCGCTGGCTCTCAGCGAAACCGCGGGTTTTCTGCTCTCCGGACCTGTCCGACGACCCTTCTGCTCGCCAGTACTTCCGCTGGCGCGTGAGGGTAAGCGAGAAGGAAATCCGCCAGCGAATCCGCACCGAGACGGGCGTGGATGTGGGACGCCCGCTTGAGATTCGTGTGGTGCGCCGCGGGGTGTCTGGCCGTGCCCTCAGTGTGCTCGTGTTTGGTCCGTTGGGACGGGTGAAGATTAAGGGAGAGCTTCGGGTGCGGCGACTCCTGAGCCGGAAAGCCCTTCCGAGCAGTTGTTTCTTGGTCACGAGAAAGGGCTCCGGCTTCGAGTTCACCGGGGCCGGGTTCGGGCACGGTGTGGGACTGTGCCAGGCGGGCGCAGTTGGAATGGCCGGCGCCGGACGAAGCTACAGGGACATTCTGGAGCACTACTACCCCGGGACAGGCGTTGCCAGGAAGTACTGACAAAGGGCGAATCTGCGTCGTTTTTGTGGACGGCATCGGTCTGGGCCGACCGGGGACCGAAGTGAATCCCCTCGCCAACGGCGGCGATCCCTTGCTGCGTGTGTTTTCCGGAACGCCTTCCCCTGTACGGCTCCCCTTAGAAGGTCTCGGAAAAGGAATTGACGCCTGTCTCGGCGTGCCGGGTTTGCCGCAAAGTGCGACCGGGCAGACAGCTCTGTTCTCGGGTGTGAACGCCTCGGCCTACCTCGGTTACCACAAAAGCGGTTTTCCCAACGAGAAGCTTCGTGAATTGCTGTGGCGGGGCTCGCTACTGAAGCGTTTACGCCAACGTGGACTACGCGTGGCCTTCGTAAATGCCTACCGACCCATCTTTTTTGAAGTCCCTCTGGAAAGGAAACTGAGATTTCTGTCCGTCACCACGATTGCGTGCCTCAGTGCGGGACTGGCCTGTTTTCCGCTGGATGCTGTGCGGGAAGAGCGCGCCGTGTACCACGAATTTACAAATCGTGAGCTGCGTCAAAAAGGATTCGATCTCCCGATGTGGACGCCCGAGAAGGCTGGACAGGTGCTCGCAAGCGTTTCCGCAAACTACGACTTGTGTTTGTACGAGTTCTTCCGAACAGACCAGGCGGGGCACAGCGGCGATTTGGACTACGCCTTGGAAATCCTGAACGCCCTTTCGGCTTTTCTGCGGAGTTTCTTGAAACACAAAGCCCCGGACACGGCACTGGTAGTGGTCAGCGACCACGGGAACATTGAAGATCTGGGGACCGTGACACACACGAAGAACCCGGCGCTTCTGGCCGCTTGGGGCTGGGCTGCGGAAGCTGTCGTGTCCGAGGTGCATTCGTTGGTCGATTTCACCCCGGCCATGCTTGCGTTGCTCTCCGGCTGAAACGCCACGTGGGTGCTCGATGAAACGGAGTACACAAGGCGTGCTGACTACCCAACTGCATGCGGCCGTTCCTGGGCGTGGGGCGCCAGTGGTTGGCTTCGTCCTCGGCCCGGCGCCAGCCGAACCTGGCGAACGGTAGCACGGACGGGCAGATTGGCGGTTGGCGGGTAGGTGCACGGGTCGAACGAACGTTGCGCGACGAGACATGCGGTTCGCTCTCGAGTCGGCGGAACAGCTGCGCGGCCGACCCGATCTGCGCGTGTTGGTGAATCGATCCGGCCGGTTGGGCACCGCGAATTCCCCGGGGGTGGTTGAGACTTGTTGGGTTCTGACTTGCTGCGGGATGTTCGTCCTTTGCGTGCTCACACGGGTACGTTACCTGGTTCTGTACAGCGTGCAAAAATCGAGGAAGACGGGAAAGAAGCATTTTCTCCTTGACACTGGCTGGGGAAATTGCTAATATTTTGCGGCTCGAGAGGGACGGCGAGCCGCCTGAGCAAGGGGGCAGATGCCTCGGGACGCACCGCCAAGCGCGGATGCAAACCAGAGCGGAGGTTTTGCATGTTGGTCTCAGTCAAAGTAGACCGGGTCACGCTTGACACATCGACGAATCGTTTTGTGGTGATCCTCAAGGATGAGGTTAACCGCCGCTGGTTGCCCATCGTTGTGGGATCAACAGAGGCGCAGGCCATCGCCTTGCAGCTGGAGAAGATTACACCGCCGCGCCCGCTCACCCACGATCTCATGAAGAATCTCTTGATCTCCCTGGGTGTGAAAGTCACGCGGGTGATTGTGAACGACCTGCGAGAAAACACGTACTACGCTCTGATCTCGCTGCGTGTTGACGGCGAAGCGAAGGAGATCGACGCGCGCCCGAGCGACGCGATTGCGTTGGCCTTGCGCATGCGTGCGCCGATTTTTGTGGACGAAGAGGTCATGCGAAAGGCGGCTGTCGTCGATCGACGTGAGCACGTGGAACCAGAATTGGATTTGGATTCCATCGAGGAGCAAGAGCTCAGTCTCGCCGACCGGCTGGAGGAGCTGAACATCGAGTTGCGCAAGGCGATCAAAGACGAGCGCTACGAAGACGCCGCCAAGCTCAGGGATGAGATCAACGAACTGCGAAAAATGAGGGAGAAGCAGGAGTAGCGGATCACTACATCCAGTGAGAGATGATTTCGAAAGCCCGCACCAGATGCGCGGGCTTTTTTGTTCCGGTAGGAAAGAAAACTTGAGGAGGCGAGCTGCGGACAGAGACTGGCTCTGCAGCAAAGATCGGCCTGTCCGTGGGAAAACTCGCGTGTAGTAAGGCCCGTGCCGCCGGTCTTCGGATTTCGGCACAGTGCGGGTGCAGTGGGGAAAAAGCCGCTACAGCGCTGTCCGAAAGACCCCGAACCCGGGCCCGACGGAGCTGCAGAGTCGAAGCTGCGCCGACGTTTTCGCCCGTCAACGCTACTCTGGCGACCCAGAGCGGGCAACCTTCCGGGAGCCAATCGGGTACTGGCAGCCGAATCCCCTCGGTGCCTGCAGTTGGTTTCCACGTTTGTGACAGTGGCGCTGGAAAGCTACGCTTGCCCCAGCCAGCGTGTCACACTCTTGTTCGCTGGAGGGACGGGGGAAAATCAAACCGACAGGTGTCTCAACCCCAAAGTACGGCCAACGCCGACATTGGCCCAGGAGGAACAAAAAGCTCCTTCGGAGCGGCCGCTGGAGTTCGGTTTGTGCACCTCCTGTCGCACACGCCAAACGGGTGACGCCAACGCTCCGCTCCCGGTCGGCAACGGGATGGCACGTTTGCTTAGTCGGGCAGTCTGACCGAAAAACCTGTGCTGACGAACCAGCCTGGCAGGTCCTGTGCCAGGGCGAAACCCGTGGCGAAGTCGAGCTGCAGAGTTCGCCGCAGCAGGAGGGTTAACCCGGTGTCAAACAAAAGCGTAGCGGGCTGCGCCAAACCGTCATCCCCGTAAAGCTCAAGAAACGCTGCGGCGCGACGCGACAGAGAGTAACCAAGGGCGGCCGTGTAGTGGAGCACACGACCGGCTGTGGAAGGCCACGTAGCGCCCAGGTTGTAGCCAAGGGTCCACCGAGCGGAAAGGGTGTGCGCGAAGGCGAAGACCGCAGTGGGTTCTGGGGCGTCGGGACGGAAAGCCTCGGCGCCGACCGGCAAGTCCAGCGACAAGGTGAACGCAACCTGGGGGGTCAACCCGTTTTCGGCCCAGAAGGCTACCTTTGTTCCGACCGACACAGCCTCGAGTCCGTGCAACTGAACCCGGTAGTTGCGGTAACGCGTCGATTCGGCCCGGTAAGCAGAAGCCAAACGCAGTTCTGCCCATCCTCCCAGGCCGAACCGGACCAGCGTGGTAGCAAAATGAAGCGCGCGTCGTTCTGGCTCGAACTCAGCGTGCCGCCAGAGGTTGGATTCAAAAATGGCACCAGTTTCACTTTGGAAACGTCTGTCCGGAACCACGAAGGCGGATTCAGTCTGATTGGGTCTGTCCGTGACCAGCGGAGGTGTCGTCTGTCCCAGGAGCGTGGTGCCGAACAGGACTACTCCAGCAAGAACAAAAAAGCCTCTCACCCGGATTACCCTCCTCAGGTACGAGCTGTGTTCTTTCAAGTCTCAAACCAACCAGAAAGTACCGAGATGAAAATGGGAAAGCAACAACAAAATGCTGCCTGTTGCCAGCACAGTAAGAGAAAAGTCAGCGCATTCTTCAGAGAAACCAAAGACAGAAGCGGTTGAAGCCCGGTGCTCACGGAACCTGTCTTTGGCGAGTTCCGCACGTGGGGAAGGCCGAGTCGGCCGTGAGACGGCCGTCAAGTGGGTTTGGCCGGAGCGCCGTCTCCGTACTTGAAGCGAGCCAAATGCCTTTCCCGAAGTCGCCCGAAGGAGTGCCCTGGGTTCCCCTGTCTGGTTCGGTCGGGAGTGGGCCTGGTTCCTGGCGGAAAGACGGCCTGCTGGCCCGTTTGCTTTGGACGCCGGAAAGGACCCCCTGCGTGCGACGTCGTTGCCGGCTTTGGATGACAAGTGTGTCAGGGACGCGTGGCACCGGAGCTTCGATTCGTCTGGCTGCACCCGGGGAGCAGACTTCTGGCTCGAGGGAAGGGCGGCACTGATTTCGTTTGTTTCGACTGAGGCTGCGAGGTTGCGCCTGTCCCTGACGAAAAACACTTGAAACAACAGACCCAGGGCAGGCGGCCGGGTTCAGTCCGTAACGCCCCCTGCACGCGGCGGGCGGTGGGAGAGTGTTCGCGGTCTTCCACCGCTGAAGCGTGTTCTTGCCGTCGGCTGCCCCGAGCCTCAGGAAAGCGCCAGCTTTTTGCGGACGTCCAGGCTTGGCGGTGTCACCGGCTTGGTGAACCGCGCGCTGGTCGTTCGAAGCGCGGGCGTAGAGCGCGAAGAGCCGAGGGCTGTCTTAGTCAATCTGGGCACAGCTGAATGGCACGGCAAAGTTGCGGGAAGAATCCCCCACGGTCCTTTGAATCGGGTGGGGTTGCAGCGAGAGGCAATGGCCGGCACAGGGACGTTGGGCTCTGCGAAACGTGCCGGGGGTCCAGGAAGGCTGCCACGAGGTCTCAGCACGCTCGCGGCAACAGGAGAGACGAGGTACACCCAGACGGTACGCACTCGCAGGAGAGGAGAACGGCTCACGTCTGTGCACGCTCCAGGTGCTCAACGAGTGTCTGGAGTGCAAGCGCGTAGCCGGAAGCGCCTTGGCCGCTGATTTGAGCGATGCAGACGTCCCGAACGTAGGAGTGTTGGCGGAAAGCCTCGCGGCTGCTGATGTCGGAGATGTGAACTTCCACAGCGGGTCGGCCCAGAGCGGCAAGCGCGTCTCGAAGCGCAATGCTTGTGTGCGTAAGTCCGCCTGGGTTGATCAGCAGTCCATCCAGTTCGACACGGTGGTCGTGCAAGTAGTCGATGATGTCACCTTCGGAGTTCGACTGAAAGAACCGAAGAGAGCACTTGAGCTCCGCCGCCTTGTCGCGCAGCTGTTTGGCCAGTTCCTGGAGGCTGGTTCTTCCGTAAACGCCGGGTTCGCGCTCTCCGAGCAAGTTCAGGTTTGGTCCGTTGATGACGTAAACTTGCCACATGGTTTACCTCAGGACGTTTTTGATTGCACGAAGGACCGAGTCGTCTGGCAAGCCCGAAGCGATCGCGGCCTGACCAATCCGCTGAAGGAGGACCCATTTCTGCCCAACGGCAGTGCGCTTCTTGTCCGTAGCCAGGTAGGGGATAAGCTGCTCAGCGGAGAGATCGCTGGGCGCTCCAACTGGAAACTGATCGAGCGCTGCCAAGCCGCGTTGCAAGGCTTCCTCCGTTAGTCCAGAGTTCCAGTGTGAAAGCCAAAGGGCAGCCCTCATGCCGATCACGACGGCTTCACCGTGGCGGTAGCGTTGGTAGCCGGTTGCCGCCTCGAGCGCGTGGCCAACCGTGTGACCGAAGTTGAGAACATGTCGGAAACCGAGATCGTGCTCATCCTGCTCGACCACCTGTGCTTTTATGCTGCAGCACCGAGCAAGGATGCCGATCCACTGTTCGGCCAGCGGATTGGCCACGAGGCGCTGGAGCGAACTTTCCAGTTCTGAAAAGAGCCGTTCATCCGCGATGAAGCCGTACTTGACCACCTCCGCCAGACCAGCCCAGACCTCGCGCTCCGGCAAAGTCGCGAGAACAGAAGGGTCGATCACGACCAGCAGCGGTTGGTAGAAGCTGCCGATCAGGTTCTTGCCTTGCGGGTGGTTAACCCCGACCTTGCCACCCACGCTGCTGTCTACCTGGGCTAGTACGGTTGTGGGAACCTGAACGAATGGCACACCCCTGAGCCAGGTGGAAGCAACAAATCCCGCCAAATCGCCAACCACACCTCCGCCAAGACCAACAATCAGCTCGTCCCTTCGAAACCTCAGGCTTGCCAGGCGATCGTAGAGGTCGGCCACAACGCTGAGTGATTTGGAAGCTTCCCCCGCCGGTACGGTCACGCTCTCAACGTCGAAACCGCCCCCTTCAAGGCTGTGCACCAGCCGGCTTAGGTAGAGAGGAGCCACGTTCTCGTCCGTCACGACGAACGCCCGTGACGGCTCTACGTGACTCTTGATCAGGTCGCCGGCCGCGTCCAGGGCCCCTTGCCCGATGTGAATCGTGTACGAACGGGAACCCAGACTTACTCTGACAGTTCGATCCATCCTTTCTCCCGTAGCCAGGAAACAATTTCGTGTACCGTGACAGCCGGGTGGCGCTCCTTTTGAGGCTCCAGCATCAGATCGGCGACCTCTCGGTAGACGGGTGCTCTGGCTCTGTAAAGCTCCACCAGCTTTTTCCGCTGTTCGTCTTCCGTGGATGCAAGGAGCAGAGGGCGGTTGGTCTTTCCCTTCAGGCGTTGCCAAAGCACGTCAACAGAAGGCAGCAGACAGACCACAAGACCCGTATGCTTCAGATCTGCAACATTTTCAGGATTGAGAACTACGCCACCGCCGAGTGCAACGACAGCGGGACCGCGCCTCGTGACACGCGCAACGACGGTGCGCTCCACCCTTCGGAAGTGTGCCTCACCGTACCTGGCGAAAATTTCCGCGATGCTCAAGCCTGTTTCTTGCTCGATCAGGGCATCTGTGTCGAACCAGGGCAGATGAAGAGAGGCCGCCAAACGGCGAGCGGCTGTCGTTTTTCCGCTGCCCATGAAACCCGAGAGGTAGACGCTTCCTTTACCGCGCCAGATGAGCAATGTAGGCCTCGTAGTTTGCCCGCATTTCCTGCAAAGAGTCATGCCCGAATTTCTCGCAGAAGGCATCGGCGAGCACGTAGGCCACCATGGCCTCACCAACCACGGAGGCCGCTGGAACGGCGCAGACGTCCGACCGTTCCTTGAACGCTTCGCGCGCCTCGCCGCTGACAAGATCAACCGTCCGTAACGGGCGCGTGAGCGTCGGAATGGGCTTCATGCTTGCCCGAATCACAAGCGGCTGGCCAGTCGTCATGCCGCCCTCCGTTCCGCCGGCGCGATTCGTGGGCCTGATTACCCCGCCGGCGGGGCCGGGAAGTAACTCGTCGTGTACCTCCGAACCAAAGCGCTTGGCTACACCAAAGCCAAGGCCAAATTCCACCCCCTTGATCGCTGGAATACTCACCAGCGCCTGCGCGAGAAGACCATCAAGACGCCTGTCCCAATGAACGTGACTGCCGAGGCCCGGGGGCAGACCGGCCACGATGATCTCGAAAACCCCACCGACGGTATCTTTGCTCTTCGCTGCCTGGTCGATTTTCTCCATCATTCGACGCTCGGCGTCGGTATCCAGACAACGGACCGGCGAGTGGTCTGCCTGTTCGTTCAGGTCCCGCAGAGCGGCAGCGGTGATTGAGACCGGCTGGTCAAGCGGGGCAGGGGAAGCACCGGAAACAACCCCGCCGATTTCAACCACGTGGCTCATCACTTCCACGCCAAACGCGCTTAGGAGCTGTCGGCAAAAGGAGGACAGCGCTACCCGAGCGGCAGTCTCACGAGCGCTGGCGCGTTCGAGAACGTTGCGAATGTCGCCAGGCTGGTACTTCATCCAGCCGGCGTAATCGGCGTGGCCGGGACGAGGCACCGTGAGCGCAGGCCCTTCGTGGTTCGGGGCCCACGGGTCCATCTTGCCCCGCCAATTTTCCCAGTCCCGATTCCAAACCACCAGCGAGATCGGGCTGCCAAGGGTCTTACCGGACCGGAGACCGCTCAGGATCTCCGCCTGATCGCGCTCAATTTTCATGCGCCCGCCACGGCCGTAACCGAGCTGTCGCCGCCGGAGCTGGTGGTTGATCTCGTCAGGAGAGATCGGTACGTTGGCCGGAAAACCCTCGAGAATACCCACCAGACCGCGGCCATGCGACTCGCCGGCGGTAAACAGACGAAGACTGCTCATGTTAGCTCCTTGCGTCTTCGGTCGGGCCGAGTGTAGTTGCCAGCGTAGCCCATGCGCGCAATTGCAGAATTGTTGACAAACGACCCAAAGTAGAACCTAAGGCCATGACAAAATCCTCAGGCAGCGGATTCCACGAGCTGTTTAGGGCACCAGCGCTCGTAAAAGCATCCGCAACGACAGCTGTGTCGGGGCGAACCTCCGGTTCGCAGTGCTGCGAGCTACGTC
>CAZXXS010000044.1:0-24256 GCA_964644845.1 uncultured Cytophagia bacterium
CACAGCGCAACAGCTTGGCGTAGAGCGCAGCTACCTGTGGAAAATCATGCGAAAGTACGGGATCGAGAAGGCGCATTAGCATTTTTCTGCTCAAAGGGAAACGATTTGGAGAGGAAATGCGGGCCATGTGACGCGTAACTGGTGAAAAACGCCGGTGAAACTTGGCGAAGAAACGTTCGAGACGATTCGAGACGAGGCCGTTCCACTTCCGGGCTAAAATCTGTACGGTTTATGAGTTTTCGGCATCGTTGCCTCACAAGTCCCAAAGTGAAGGCGCGAGTCCTGAGGCTGCATCCATTTGGGGCGCTCCCCGAGCGGTCCCACGGGAGCAACAGACCGAACGGTTTCCAGAGCCGTACCGACGACGGTCAGTGGTGGCGCATCGGATTGCCCGGTTGACCGAGTTGGGGATGCGCCAGGCTTGGTACTTCGGCAGGGAGAAAGGGCTCCTGCAGGCGCTTCTGGCCGGGATGGCGGCGAATTTGAGCCTGGCTTGGGCCCCGTGGCGGGCAGAAGCCACCCAGTTTCTTTGTTCTTTTTCTGCCCTCGGTGTTTATCTTCTGGTCGGCACGGTTGTTTTGCTTCACTCGACTCCGTGCCTCCTCCGAGTCAGCCTCCGCAGGACTTGCTGAGCGGGGTTTGGGACCGGGCCTCTGCCTGCCCGAGCTCGTGCCCGATTCACCGCACTGCTCACCTCTACGTGTCCCGTCGGTTCCCTCCTGCAACCGAGGTCCGTTGGGAGTGAGGAGGGACAGACTTGTCCCCACACCAAAACCGCTCGGATTCTCAAAAGCGATTTATCCAATCCGACCTCTTTTCGAAAACCCTTGAGAAACGTACCCTTCCTCTAATTGTGCTTCAGAGGGGGGCAACGGCTGGGCACTGACGGACAGGCTCCTAATCCTTCTGGTTACAAGATGGGAGCTATTTGACTGATCAGTACAGATCCCGGGACAATGGGCCTTGCTCCTCAACCGGAAAAACGCTAACTTGGGATGAAAAGTAGCGGTCTCTTTTTTCTCTGACGATCCCGGCGAGGTAGATCATGACTTACGAACCCAAGACCCTTGCTTCCCTGTACCGTCAGGCCTTGTTCGGTGATGTTTTGCCTTTCTGGCAACATCACTCCTTGGATGAAAAGTACGGAGGCTACTTCACCTGTCTCGATGGTGAAGGCAACGTGTACGACACGGACAAGTTCGTCTGGCTGCAGGCGCGACAGGTGTGGACTTTTTCGGCCCTGTACAATCGTGTGCAGAAGCGCCAGGAGTGGCTGGACGTGGCGCGCCTTGGCGCTGCATTCCTGCGTCAGCACGGTACAGACAGCGAGGGTAACTGGTATTTTGCGCTGGACCGAACGGGCCGCCCTTTGGTGCAACCGTACAACATTTTCTCGGACTGTTTTGCGGCCATGGCTTTCAGTCAGTACGCCCTGGCGACAGGAGATGAAGAAGCGAAAAACCTGGCTCAACGGACTTACGAAAACATCCTGAGACGCCGGGTAAATCCGAAGGGGCAGTACGAGAAGCGCGTTCCGGGAACTCGACCGCTCAGGTCGATGGCATTGCCGATGATCCTGGTGAACTTGGCTCTGGAAATGGCCTGGCAACTCGAAGAAACGGAGTTCGAACGGATTGTGCGTGAGAGCGCAGACCAGGTTTTCACTCTTTTTGTGGATCCCAAACGGCGCCTGATCTTCGAACACGTTGCCCCGGACGGGTCGCACCCGGACTGTTTCGAGGGGCGGCTTATCATTCCTGGCCACGGTTTGGAAGCCATGTGGTTTCTGATGGACGTTGGCCAGCGCTTGGGAGACCGGGAGCTGATTGAGAGAGCTGCGGAGGCATGCATCTGGATGCTGGAGTTCGGGTGGGACGAGAAGTACGGTGGCCTCTTCTACTTCATGGATGCGGACGGCAAGCCGCCGGAAAAACTCGAATGGGACCAGAAGCTCTGGTGGGTGCACAACGAGGCACTGGTGGCCACCGCCATGGGGCACCATCTGACGGGCCGGCGTGACCTTTGGGAGTGGTACGTGCGGCTGCACGAATACAGCTGGGCACATTTCCCTGACCCGGAACACGGGGAGTGGTGGGGGTACCTGAACCGGCGGGGTGAGGTGTTTCTGCCGGCAAAGGGGGGCAAGTGGAAAGGCTGTTTCCACGTGCCACGTGCACTCTGGCGACTTTGGGAAGAGTTCGACAAAATGGCTTCCGAGGGTGGGAAACGAGGAACGTAGGGACGTTCTGCGGGGCTCTCGAGAACAGGACTGAAACGGCCTGGGGTGCGGTTCAACTTTTGTCCGGGACAGAGCCTCGGCTGTACCCTTCAAGTGAAAAACTCCTGCTCTCTCCGCGAGTGAGAGAAGCAGGAGTCCCTGGTGTCCAACCTTCAGCTGGCGTTCCCCACGACGCGGTTGAGGCAGCCCCGGCGACGGACGCAAAATCCTCGACTTGGGCCTGTAGCGGGCGCAGTCGGGGCTACGCGGAGGCCACGATCTCCACCAACTCGATGTCAAAAATCAGATCCTTGCCTGCGAGAGGATGGTTGGCGTCCAGAAGAACTGTCGTGTCGTCTACCTCTGCTACCTGGACAATCAACGTTTGGCCGTTCGACTGCGTCATCTGAAGTTGTTGGCCTACTTCTGGCTTCAAATCGGGCGGAAATTGATCGCGCCCAACGCGCAGCATCATGTCTTCGCGGTGAGGACCGTACGCCTCGTCGGAAGGGACCTTCGCTGTTTTTTTCTCGCCCACTTCCATGCCGATTACCGCGTTCTCGAAACCCGTGATGATTTGACCGTCGCCGAGCGTGAACTCGATGGGTTCACGATCTGCTGAGGTGTCGAACACGGTTCCGTCTTCGAGTTTCCCCGTGTAGTGTACCTTGACGGTGTCACCTTGTTTCGCCTGTGCCATGTCTTGCTCCTTAACTTTGTTGCCATGTTACCAATCGACGGAACCACGTTCGAGCGGCACTTCGCCGCGTCGGGCTTTCTCGCGTCAGGTCTTGTCCGTGCTGGGGATGCTGTGGGCCGGTGAGATCAGGCTGGTGTTCCAAAGAAGGGATTCACTGACTGCAGTCCTTAGGCAGCTCGAATGGTGGTCCGCTTGTTTCGGTCGCAAGGTAGACAAAAGTTCTCCCAATTGCAAGGAAATTCGAAGGCAAGAGCGCACTGACGACGGTTCGCGCCACATCTTTGCACAGTTGAACGCTTGCTTGGGCGCTGCTTAGCCTTGATTTTGCACCGGTATCTTGCTAAATTGAAGTTGACCGGTGGTTGGGTGGTGCGTGATTGAGCCGCGAAAGGATCCTTCCTTTGCTGATTCATCTGCTCATCTTTGGTGTCGGTGTTGCTTTTCTGTTCGGGGGGGCGGACTGGCTTGTCAGGGGCTCTTCGAACCTCGCGCGTTACTTCCGTGTGCACCCCCTTGTGGTTGGACTCACGGTTGTCGCCTTTGGTACATCGGCTCCCGAGCTTGTGGTCAGCCTCGTGGCTGCGCTGCGCGGCAATCCGGACATCGCGCTTGGTAACGTGGTTGGGAGCAACATTGCGAACGCTGGTCTGGTTCTCGGTCTGGCTGCTGTTGTGCGTCCGCTGGCGGTAGGCCGAAAGACGCTGCTCCAGGAGGTCCCTATCATGGTTGCAGCGCAGCTGGCCTTCCTGCTCCTCGCCTGGTACGGCAGCGACGTCTCCCGGGTGGACGGGTTGATCCTCCTCGCTGGCATGGTGGCGTTCAGTTCGCTCATGCTGCACCGAACCATCGACGACCGTGCTTCCAGTCTGCTACGAGGGCCGTGTGACAAAGGTTCGCCCTGGAAGTGTTTATTCAAGAACACCTTCTTCGTCGGGACCGGCATCATTGGACTCGTTTTCGGGTCCAACCTGATGATTGATTCGGGCGAAGCGCTGGCGCGTGCGGCGGGCGTCAGTGAGTGGGTAATCGGGGCCACGCTCATTGCCGTTGGGACGTCACTTCCCGAGCTCGCTACGTCGCTCGTGGCTGCCTACCGCCGCGAGACGGACATTTGCATCGGCAACGTTGTGGGGAGCAACATCTTCAATGTGCTGCTGATTCTTGGAACGGTGGCTACTGTGCGGCCTCTTGCTGTGCCGGAGTCTGTGCTGCATTTCGAGCTTCCGGCCATGTTCCTTCTCTGTTTGCTGCTCTGGCCAATCATGGTCACTGGCCGACGTGTTTCTCGCCTTGAAGGCATTTTGCTGCTTTTCCTGTACAGCCTCTTCATCAGCCGTTTGGTCTGAACGGCTGATTTCTTCGTAGATCTTGGGCTGCCTGACCACTACACGAAAAAACCCCGCCCTGGGTCGGGACGGGGTTGATGAAACGACCGCTGCCTGAAGGGAAGATTCAATCGGGAACCGGTTCCCGGATTTCAAAGCTGGTGGTAATTTCAGCCGTCTTTCGCACCATCTCCGAAGCAGAGCAGTAGCGCACCTGCGACAGCTCGATGGCCCGCTCCACATTTTCCGGCTTGATGCCCCGGCCGTAAATGATGTACTTCATGTTGACCCGTGTAAACACCTTGGGGTGTTCGGGGGCCCTGTCCGCGTCGATCTCCATCTCGAAATCTTCCACTGGCTGACGCATCTTCTTGAGGATCGAAAGCACGTCCATGGCCGTACAGGCACCGAGGGACATGAGGAAGACCTCCATTGGTCTCGGCCCAGCGTTCTGACCGTTCAGGTCGTAGGGACCATCCATTGTGATCCAGTGCTCAGAGTCCGATTTGGCCGCCAGCGCCAGCCCTTTGATTTGTTTGATGTAAGCCTTCATTCTCTTCCGCTACCTCCCTCCTCCTTGGTCACCAGTTCGTTCAGTTCTTCCACGATCTTGTCGATCTCTTCGTCCGTGAAGCCTTTCTCCTTCGCACTGCTTTCCAGTGTTCCCCAGATCGGCTCACCGCACGCCAGACACTTGATGCCCTTTTCCATCAAGAAGCCAACAGACTTGGGATGTTCGCGGACGAGGTCCTCGATCGTGATCGTCTTGTCGATGTGAACCTTGATGTCCATCGCTTTGACCCTCTACTTTTGAGCCAAAAGCGTCTGGATGTTGCTTTCCCACACGCTACGGGGACGGTAGCCAACGTACTTTTGGTAGATCCGTCCGTGTTTGTCGATGACAAACGTGGTGGGAATCCCCTGGATCCCACCGTAGGCCTGCACAACTTCCATCGTGGCCAGAAGCACAGGATAGTTGATGCCGTACTGTTTCATGAAATTCTTCACAGCATCGAGACCCTGCCTGCCAAAGGCCACTCCAATGATTTGCAGACCCTTCTTACCGTACTGGTCTTGCAGTTTTACAAAATCGGGGATCTCCATTCGGCAGGGCGGACACCAGGTGTCCCAGAAATCCAGAATGATCACTTTACCTTTGTAGTCGGACAGTTTGTGAATCTTCCCGTCCACGCCGCGCAATTGGAAATCCGGAGCCACGGGCCCAGAGGTTGTCGAGCTTGTCGTCGTCTCCACGGCTTCGCCGCTCCCCTTGGCGGCTGGCTCAGCATTGGCCTGTTCATTGGATTTCGAACAACCGATCGCGAGTACCGCGGCCAAAGCAAAGATGGCCAAGAAAGAAAACAACCGCTGCTTCTTCATACCTTACTCCATGTTAGGTGTTAGGAAACGATTTTTGCCCTCGCTGTCGAAGGTTTCCTCAAAGAGAACCTTGAGAAGATCGTCGAGGTAGCTTACCACTTCGGGTTGCTCAGCCAGGGGGCCCAGTTCGTAGTAGACGACATCGGCAAGCAAACGAGCTACTTCCCGTGAGTGGCAGGCACGGACTCGATCCCTCAAGTCGCCACAGTACTGTTCAACGATTTTCTCGATGTTCTCCATTGCGCGACCTCCTGTGGCATTTGATGCACTCGGTCGCGCCAAAGAGACAGTTTCGGTTCCGCCACCATCAGCCGTGCTTCTTTGACGATTTTCCAATCGTTCAGGTTCCGGACTAATGCGCTCCGGTTTAGCCGTCTGATCCCTCTGCACTCCTGGGGCGGTGGGTCTCAAGATCGAGCACCAGAGTTGTGCTCGCCTCAACTGTGTATAGGGATACCTGCAGGCAATCGGGGCTGTCTGGCCAGGCAGTGTTCGCTTCTGGGGAATGACGCTTTGCTCTGGGCAGCTCTGTCGTACTTCCGGATCGTAGTCTGTGCCCAATCCATCCGCGCAGGCGGACTGGCGCGCTTCAGCGGTGGAATTCACTCCATCACGGGTCTCCAGATACGGGAGTCTCGCCGGTGCCTGCGCGACGTAGTTACGAAATCCTTTGCTCCGCCCGATTTCAGCAGATGCGTTTTCTACCTCTGCCTCGGAAGCTCTGATTTGGCAGGGCGAACGGTGAGGGCGAGGACAAAACCTAAACTTGCGAGCCGCGCTTTTGCGCACCCGCGCTCGCCGCCAGAAACCGATTGGGCAAGCGTCTCTACGCATAGGACCGTTCACACCCTTCAGGAAATCCTGATCTGGCGAGACAGCCTTCCATCTCAAAGGCATTGGCCTTACGGGTGAACGGAAAAAGGAGGAACAGTTGATCAGGGTCGGTGGGCTGTTTCAATCAGGAAACATCAGAGCGACGCTGAACCCGGGTTTGAGCCGGCCCTCTTCGGCCCGCGCTTTCCCTCGCGGCGCGATTCTCTTAGGCACTGAGGCAGAAATCAGCAAACAGGAATTCCACGCTGTTTCGAGCCCTGTTCTGGAGCGGTGTGCTGTCGAAGATCCGTTTCGCTTCGCGTTTCAGCTCGATGTCATCCGTCAGCAGATAGGCCCGACGGAGGTAGTCGATCGCAAGAAAGGGGTTATTTTCTACCTCAGTGGCCATCTTTTGATAGTAGCGTGCTAAATCGCTCAGGTGGCGAAAGAAGTCCCGGATTTTCTGCTCAAAATGCTCGTCGAGCACCACGTACTCTGTGCGAACGAAGTCCGAGGGGACATGCGTCCTTGGTGTCTTGATGACCAGAGTCTCTTTGCCATACGCCTGCATTATCCCGAGCTCGTAGAAGATGTTGCCAAGGGTGGACGGGGAGAACCCCTGGTCAATCAAGGCGATGCCAACCGGCACTTGAAGGATGAGCTTCCATATTTTCTCGAGGAAATCCTTTCCTGTCACGATCGACCCGGCATCAAGGCACCGGAAACCATGCCTCTGGATTTCTGTCTCTACCCGCGCACGAGCTTTCTGGATTTCCGCGGTCGTACGACCCAGGTTTGTCATCAGGAAACAGCTGCGCGGGGAATAGCTGATCGGGCCAGCAGGTGGATCCCCCGTGACCGGTGAGTAGTAGATCATGCCCTTTTCTTTTGGGGTTCAGAAGTTCGACGTGAGCGTGCAATCGGAATACCTTTGTACGGTCCTTCCGACTTCTTGTGTGCGATGATCCGTCCTCGAGCGCGATCGATCTTCACATACCGACCTGTCTTGGGGTTCTTCACTTGCACAATGTCTTTCTTCTTCGCCATGTGCACCTCCTTCTATTGCCAGCCTAATCTACGCACACTGTTCGGCGAAGTCAAGCCCTAACGTAAGCTGCAAAACCCAGACCACGGTGGTGCGGCTCTCACGCCCAATGTTCTTTGCTCAAACCGTCATCCGCCTCACATGCTCGATGTCCTCATTTCGGCCGAGCACGAGGAGAACGTCATCCTCCTGGATGACCATGTCAGGGCGGGGTACCAGGCGCTGACGCTGCCCGTTGGGCCCGCTTGCACGGCTGATCATCAGCACTTCGAGCCCGTAAGCTGCTCTCAAATTCAGTTCCCGAAGCGTTTTACCCCAAAACGCCGGAGGAGCCGGAATCTCTTCGAGAGCGTAGCCTTCGGTCAGCTGAGCACGCGCACCGCGTTCGGCCAACTTCAAACTGTCCAGAATGCCTTCGGCCATCTCGTGTCGCGCTACGGCGCGGTTGTAGGCATCGACCACGTCCTTGTGCGTGATGACGCCAATCACCCGCCGTGGGTCGACATCGGAAACCACCGGGAGTTCCTCGTACTGGGTGTGTGCAAACTGCTGCATGACAAAATGCAGGTCGTCGTCCATTCGAACCGTCTCAAAATCGCTGGTGGCCAGGTCTGCCGCGGTGACAATGTCCTTCAGCTCTTCGTAGTTGACGAGCGCGTGGCGAAGTTCGTTCTGGCCAATTACACCGACCAGCCTCTGGTCATCGTCAACCACGAAAACGGAGCTAAACGGACTGTCGAGCACGTGCTCGAGGAGCTGGGACAGCTTGGCCCGGGCGGGAACCGTGTTCGTTTCGGGTCGAAAGACATCGCGCACGTGCAGCGATCGCAAAATGTTTACCTCGCGACCAAGTTGAATGAACACGCCGTACTTTTCGAGGTGGAGGTGGTGGGGGGTCGCGCCAATCAGGGCTCGGGCCACCAAGTGACTGATCACAACTCCGGTCATCAAAGGCAAGATGAAGGCGTAGTTGTTGGTCATTTCAAACAGAATCAGAATGGCCGCAAGTGGGATCGCGTTTACCCCGCCAAGCACAGAACCCATCCCGACCAGGGAGTACGTGACAGGGTCAAGATGAATGCCAAGGAGATGGTTTGACGCGGTTGCGACAAGCGAGCCAAGCATGGCGCCCTGAAAGATGGCGGGGGCGAACACACCTCCGTACCCACCAGAGGCGAGAATGAGGGGTACGAAGACGAATTTGCCAACGAGCAACACGGCCATCGTAAGTACCGACAGTTTACCCACAAGGGCCAGATTGATTGTGCCGTAGCCGATGCCGAAAATGCCCGGGAAAAAATAGCCCACAATTCCCAGCAAAAGGCCGACGAGAGGTAACTGCAGCCAGCGCGGCACAGGAAGCCGGCCGCGTTCCAAAACGCGGTGTGTTTCACGGTAAAACCAGACGAAGGCGGCCGACCAGGCGCCTGCCAGGACGCCCAGGATCGCGTAGCCGATGAAGTACAGCGGCTGACCGAGTGCAAACGCCGGCACGAAGAAAGGATGTAAGTTCCCCAAAATGCTTCTTGCCACGACACTGGAAGCCACGGAGGCCAGGATCACGGCACTCAACGTAGCCGTCTGAAGGTCATTCATGAGCACAACTTCCAGGGCGAAAAACACCCCACCGATCGGCGCGTTGAAAACAGCGGCGATGGCTGCCCCCGCACCAGCCGCTGTGAAAAGACGGATCTTCCGTTCGGACAGACGGAGCGTCTGAGTGAGCAGCGAGGCCACTCCGCCGCCGACCTGAGCTGCCGGCCCCTCCGGTCCGACCGTGCCGCCGGAGCCAATCACGAGCACTGGTGCAACAAAGTGGAAAAGGGTGGTCCGCAGGTCAATCCAGCCGCCCTTGCGCACGATGGCCCGGATCACTGCGGCAACCCCCTTTCTCTTTGCGACGCGTGGAGAAGTTAGGGTTAGCAACTGCACAACCACGGCTCCCACCACGGGCACAATGACCACGTAGTAAGATCCGAGGGACGAGAGAAGCTGCCCACCAAGGCCGAAGAAAACGAATGTCGTCACGTGGATCGCTTTGTGAAGCAGCGCTGCCGCCAGTCCCACAGCGACGCCAACCAAGGCCGAAATGGCCACAAGCGCTCCGTACTCCGAAAGCGGCCCCGTGTGCGCGTGACCGAGCCGACGAGTTTTCTGGAGAAGCGATTCAACCATGGTCCACCTTCATTCCGACTGCTACCGAACGTAGCGATTCCGAAAGGCCGCCTCTGTGAAAGTGACCAAACGCTGAAGGCCAAAGCGCAACGCGGGCTTTCCCGTGCCGATCCGTTGCTCGCCTGAAATCAACAGTATTCCCTGCCTTCCCGGACGGCGCCGACGCCGTGCACTTTGCTTTGTGCCCGCAAGAGGCTTCCTTTTCCGCGGGCAGAATTGAAGCGAACGCCCTGGTGGGCAAGTGCCAAACCTTCTCACTGAACTGCTGCCCGCATCATGTCGATGAATGCGCGGTAAAGGACGCTGTAATCGTTGTGTGTGAAGGCGAGGGTAAAAGGACCAGTGCGATCGGTTCCGCGAATCTTTCCTGCCCTGTCCGCCTGCTCCGTTTTCTGAAATTCACACACCAGCTCGTAGGGAGCCTCCAGCCTGAAAGGTCGGCGCTGCCGTGCTTCCCTCACCGCTTTTCGCGCGGCTGTTTGCAGCTGTTGAAGCGACTCCTGAAACGGCGTACACAAAGCCGCGTACCGTGATAAGCCACGCTTGACGGCAACTGTGGTGATGTCTGGCAGGAGCGTGCGGGCTTCTTCGCAGAGTGCTTCGTCGCCGCTTGTCAAAACAACCGGTACCCCGTGCCAGCCCGCGAATGCGGCGTTGAGACCGAATTCACCTACGGAAATTCCGTTGAGCCGAACGTCGTGAAAAAGCGAGGCCGAAAATGTGTGGTCGTGGACTGCTCTTTGCGTGCCAATTTTGGCGTGGTAGCCCACAAAAAGCGCGGCTGCAAACTGCCGATCCAGCCCCTCGACCATCGAAAAGGGTTTGCCAGGACCAGTCAAAAGACGCGCTGCCGGATGTAGGCGATCGATGGGGAGGTTTAGCATTCGATTGTGAGAATCGTTCACAACGACTTCGAGAGCACCCGCAGTCAAGCAGCCTTCCACAACGGCGTTGACCTCCTGGAGCATCCAGTCAACGGCTCGCTGGTACAGGGGCGCCCCGGGGTCAACCTGTTCGTAGGCCACGACGCCGTTCACACCTTCGATGTCCGCGGAAATGTAAACGCGCAAGCGTTGTCCTCCGCACTGTCTTTACAGAAGCGAATTTCCAGCGCTACAACACAAACTCCCCGTCCTCGATGATCAACCGATCGTCGATTTTCACCGTGGGTTTCAACATCACCCCGTCGACGTGTACCCCGACCTCGTTCCTTCCGCCGAAGGACACATTGTTGCCCAGAGCCACGTGTGCTGTACCTAACGCCTTCTCGTCCTCCAAGGTCAGACCCGTTACCCTGGCGCGCGGATTTGTGCCAACCCCGAACTCCGCCAGCACCCGTGCGGCAGGCCCGTAGCCCGAGAGGAATTTGCTGAGTTTGCGCGCTTCGGTGCTGCCTTCGATCCGCACCGCTCGTCCCTCGCGGATACGGATTGTGATGGTTCGACCTTCACCGGGCTGAAGACCCATCCCGCTTTCAATGACAGCGATCCCCTCGCTTTTTCCCTCCACGGGCGAAATGGAGGCTTCGCCAGCTGGAAGATTGGAGAAATGCCCACTTTCGTGCACAAGTCCGGTGTCCGCGTACCCTTTGCGCCGTCGGATGTAGAGTTGCAGATCCGTGCCGGCTGGCGTGGTCACATGCATTCTTGAGCCGATTGTGAAAATGTCCGCCAGCTTCCGGCTCCGCTCCACGATGAAGCCGTAGTCCACGTCCACCGCGCGCTTGAGCGCTTCGGCGGTGATGCCCGGCAAACTGATGGCCCTCGCGCCTCGGCGACACGCTTTGCGGCGTGCCTCGGTGTGGGAAAGAGAGACGCTCGTTACAAGGATCAACACATCGGCCGCGGCGAAAAGTTCCGGCAGCACCGCCGGAACCTCGATCCGGTGTGGGCGAAGCTCGGGGATCTGAACGAACACGGCATTTCGGTGGCTCGCGTGGCTTGCCGCCTGGTAGAAAAGGCGGCCAAGCTGTGCTTTGGGGTCATCGGCCACCACGACAACCCTTTCCCCGCGCTTGATCTCCAGGCAGGTGTGAACGGCTACATGGACAGCCCTCTCCAGTCGTCCCATCGGCCCTCCCAACCCTTGGTGACTACCCCCGCACAGACGTCGCTTCTACCCCCAACTGGGAGCCAAGAACAAGCGGTTTCAGTTCTACCCGCGTTGAACGGGGTTCCGGAGTGTACCAATTCTCTCGATTACCACTTCCATCACATCCCCCTCGTGCACAGGGCGAATGCCCTGCGGTGTACCTGTGGCAATGATGTCGCCGGGATAAAGAGTCATGTGGCTACTGATTTCCGAGACCAGGCGGGGGATTTTGAACAGCATCTCGCCCGTGCTGGCGCTCTGGCGCACTTCACCGTTGACGCGCATCTCGATTCTCAAATCATGGGGATCCTGGATGGCATCCCGCGGAACCAACCAGGGCCCGAGTGGACAGAAGGTGTCGAAGCTCTTTGAGCGAAACCAAGGTTTCCCCTGCTCGATGTCTCGTTTTTGCAAATCGCGAGCGGTCACGTCGTTCATCGCTGTGTAACCCGCCACGGCCTCCCAGGCTTCGCTCTCGAGTGCGGACTTGGTTATTTTACCGATGATGACCGCGAGCTCTGCCTCGTGGTCCACGCGGCTGGATTGAGGCGGAAGCAACACCGCGTGCCCGTGGCCCACCAAAGCGGAGGGAGCTTTGGCGAAGAAGATCGGTTCCGTTGGGATTTCGTGGCCACTTTCTCGAGCGTGAGCCGCGTAGTTTCTGCCTAAGCAGACGATTTTCTGAGGCCGGGTGACGGGCGGGAGGAAGTCCACGTCTTCGAAAAGTTGTGCCTTCTGAGCCAGAGAGGTGTTCGAAGCGAAGTCCCACGCATCATGCAAAAACGCCAAATTGAACACCCCTCGTTCAAGCAGGTCCTGTAACGTTGCTCTGTCGGGCAGATCGTGCTCAGCAGCCTCTGGCCACTCGGCAAGGATCCAGGTCAGGTCGTACAGGGCCCCGTCGACGAAGAGTCCTGCCCTTTCGCCTTCCCGACTGCGGTAGGCAAACGCTTTCAGCTCCACCGACATTTTCTCTCTCCCGGTACGAACGACGTATTTGTCTCCAGCGGAATTTGCCATTGCCCCGTGCCAACGGCCTGTTTTGCCCCGAAAGTGGCGCTCGGGTTAACCACGGCGAAGCGGCGTGGCATAGTTTGTGGATTTCGGCAAACCTCGTGTCAAACGATTCCGAGAAACCGATTCCCGGAACCCAAATGTCGTTTCATTCTGCGCTGCTTGCCGGGTTCCGAAGCTGGGGGACCCTGCCGGACTCTCTTAGACGTACTGGATGAACCGACCACGGTAGAGCTGTGCCAAAAAAAGCGTAAGCCGCTCAAAGACCGGTTCAACGTCCTCGCCAAACGTGGCCTTCATGTGTTCGACAATTTCGGCCACCGTGCGAGAACCGTCGCACTGTTTCCACACCTCAGAGCCTACGGCATCCAGATGAACGCGATAAACGGGGTTCCTGAGCCGTGGCGCGAGATGTTTTGCCAGCCACTGATTCTGAATTTTCGGCTTAAGGAGCACGACGTTTCCATCGGCATCGGATTCCCACTGAACGGCCCATCGGGGGCGAAGCCGAAGGGAATGTTCGCGTGCCTCCTGCTCAGTTTGGAATCGTGGCTGTTGTTTCCTGCGAAAAAGCCCCATCCTGCTCTCGGTTGGAATACGCAACGTTGCCTCGTGAATCATGTGTTGGCGTAAAAAGGGGTTGACGAGCCATCGCCAACCCCTTGTTCGCAAAGGATGTTAGCCTATTTGCCAAACTCACCACTGGCGTTCAGCTCTTTCAACGGGTAGTAGATGAGCACGAAGGCCAGAATGCCAAACACTACCAGACCCAGCCACGGGCTGTACCAGATGGTCGGCAGCGACACGTTGGCCGCTCTCAGAGCGGCCGTAGCCACACCGGTCAAGGCCTCGCCTGCAATCAATCCGGAAGCGATCAGTAACCCAATGCGTTCTACCAGATCTTTGCCCTTGACGGTCGGTTCCTTGGCTTCTGCGCGGTGGTCCAGGTACCATTTGATGATGCCGCCGACGAAAATCGCAGCCGTGCTGTGGAAGGGCAAATACATGCCCACCGCGATCAACATCGGGGAGGGCGAGCCGATCAGGATGAGGGCCACGGAGAAGAGCATGCCTGCGATCACAAGCGGCCAGGCCATCTCGCCGCCGACGATGCCTTGCGACATCATGGCCATCAGGCCCGCCTGAGGTGCGGGTAAATTCTCACCACCGATGCCGCCTGGCACGTTCTCATGCAGCAAGGCAAGGGGCACAACCAGCGTCAGGGCGGCGGCCGTCACACCGATCATCCCGCCGATTTCCATCCGCCAGGGGGTGGCCCCGAGGATGTGCCCGACTTTCCAGTCCTGGATCATGTCGCCCGCCACACCGGCGACACAGCAGACGACCGCCGCAACTCCCAGCACAGCCGCAACGCCGGGCTGACCCTTCACGCCGAGTGCGACCATCAAAACGGCGGCAATCAGAAGGGTGGTGAGCGTCAAACCAGAAATTGGGTTGGAAGAACTGCCGATGATGCCGACCAGGTAGCCAGCAACGGCGGCGAAAAGCAACCCGGCGGCCAGCATGACCAGCGCGGCCACAACAGCACTGCCCAACTGAGCCGTGAAAGAATTGTAGATGAGAATCATCGGAACCAGCAGCGCGATGATGGCGATGATCACCGTGCCAAGCGGCAAGTCCTTGTCCGTTCGCAGGACGGTGGACCCGGTTTCTCCTACGGCTTTCATGTCGGCCACCGAACGTCGGACACCGGCGATCAGATTGTTGCGCATCTTGTAAAGGGTCCAGAACGCCCCCACCAGCATTGCCCCAACGGCGATGGGCTTCACCTGGGCACTGTAGGCCGCACTGGCCACGTCGACCCAGGAGCCTTTGCCCGCTGCCACCATCTGAGCCGCGTCCGGACTCATGAAGAGCACCAGTGGCATCAGGAACAGCCAGCCAAACACGCCACCGGAAAAAGTGATGGCAGCAAGTTTGGGGCCGATGATGTAGCCGACACCAACCAGAGCTCCGGAAGCAGCCGGGCTCTCAATCAGCGCCCGACCCTGTCGGCCAACTTCGCCGAGAACGGAACCCTCGCCTGTTAGGTAGGTGATTTTGCTGTGGCCCAGGCTGAAAACCGTCTTCACGTAGGGCTTGATCAACTTGATGCCGTTGGGATTTTTGAAAAATTCGATGACGGACCCCAGGGCCATGGCCCAAAAAACGTAGCCAGCTCCCGTTTGCCCGCCCTGGCCTGCTTTCACGAGCTCGGCGCAGGCCCGGCTTTCAGGAAAAGGCAGTGTGGCGTCCTCGACCAGGGTGCGGCGGACGATGATGATGAAGAGCACACCGAGCAAACCGCCGACCAGCATCAGCACGGTGCTGCGGAAAAAGTCGAATTCCGTCCAGACGCCCGAGATCAGAAACGCCGGGATTGTGAAGATGGCCCCCGCGGCCAAAGCTTCGCCCACGGCACCGGTGGTTCGGGCCATGTTCTCCTCGAGCACGGTGCCCTTGAACGGCCGCAGCGCTGCCATGGCGATGACCGCCGCGGGGAACGTGGCGGCAACGGTCATCCCGGCCACAAGACCAAGGTACGCGTTGGCGGCACCCAGAATGACCGCCAGAATCACACCCAGCAAGACGGCCTTCAGGGTCAATTCCTTGAGATCTTGATCCGGCGGCACGTACGGTTTGTAGTCCATTCCAGCGGAACCACCGGCTCCCTGGTTACTCTGGCCAGCCATTGTTTTCCTCCCTCGCTGATCCCACTTCCTTCGAGACGTGCGGCGTGGTCTGTCGGTATCCCATCGAACCCGGACACGGGGCGAATGGGGAGCCCGGTGAGAAACCGGGAGGTCGGACCTCTGTAAATCCCAGGAAGTCCGATCAGATAGGCCAACGAACTTAACAGGAAATGGCGAAAAAGTCAAGACCAATTCGGGCGCTCTCCGCGCGGGGTTCTGGGAGCTGTTGGGGTGCGTGGAAAGGGCCCAATTCTGGCTCCAAGGAGCGGCACAGGGTTACGGCACTCGGATTCCAGCCGTGAACTGCCAAGTAGCGGCCGACCCCGCTGTGCCAAGATGCTTGTTGGTTCTCCTCCGAGCCCACTCACGAAACGGGCTACCAACTGTTACTCAGCCTCGGCTTCAAGACAGTTTCGCGCGAAGACGGCTCGGAAGCGATGAGAAAACAAGGACAACCGACGGGAAATTCACTTGCTTATTTGCAAGGGGTGCTGTATTTTGGTGGAAGCCGTTTGAAAAAAAACGTAGAAACACGGCCACCCGAACGAAAAATCTAAGGAAGTGAGCGGTTTGGGAGAAAAGCCCTCCAAGAACAAGAAGAACAGGAAGCCGAAAATCCGGTACCTGGACGGCCGTCGTCTGCGCCGAGCACTGTTGGCGGGCAGCCGTAGCCTTCTGGAGCAGCAGGATGAGCTCAACCGGATCAATGTTTTTCCGGTTCCCGACGGCGACACCGGCACCAACATGGCTGCGACAGCCCAGAGCATCGCGGAAGCGCTGGAACACGTGGATTCCCCTCAGGTGCGCGACGTGTCACAGGTTGCGGCGGAATCCGCCCTGATGGGCGCCAGGGGAAACTCCGGTGTGATCCTGGCGCAGTTTTTCCAGGGGCTACACGAGGACCTGCGCGACAAGGACGTGTTGACGACGCAAGAGTTCGGGGAGGCCGTGTACCGTGCGGCGGAACGATCGAGCGAGGCGCTGGCAGAGCCGCGCGAGGGCACCATTCTCACGGTTCTCCGCGAGTGGGCTCAGCACGTGCGCGAACGTTCCAAACACGTGCACGATTTCGCGGAGCTCCTCAAACAGTCGCTGCACGCTGCAAGACAATCCCTGGCTGAAACCCCCAAGAAGCTCGAAATCCTGAGGCAATCTGGTGTGGTGGACGCCGGGGCTAAGGGATTCGTGCACATGCTTGAAGGGGTGGTAACCCTGATTGAGACGGGGAAGGTGCGTGGCGCTGTGGCTGGTCGGCACCTGGTCAATCGGGTGAAGCACCTGCATTGGCACGACGACCCCGCGAAAATTCGTTACCGTTACTGCACCCAGTGTTTGGTGGAGGGCGTCAATCTGGACAAGGCCCGGATCCGCAGGGAACTGCGTTCCTTGGGCGATTCCTTGATCGTCATCGGTGGCAGAGAGCGCATTCGTGTGCACATCCACAGTAACGAGCCTGAACGCGTGTTCAAAGTGCTGGGTGCGTACGGGCGCGTGTCTGGCAAGCGCGCCGACGACATGAAGCGGCAGCATTTGACCGCGCTTGGCCAGCAGGAACGCGAAGGCATCGCGGTGGTCACCGACACGGCCTGCGATCTGCCGGACGACTACATCAAGCAGCATGACATCCACCTGGTACCGTTGCAGTTGAACATCGGCCCGGACACGTACCAGGATCGGCTGGAGATGACACCGCAGCGGTTTTACCGCATGCTGCCAGAACTCAAATACCACCCTCGGACATCCCAGCCGACTCCAGCCGCGTTCTTACGAGCTTACCAGATGGCTGGCAGAACAAGAACTGCCATCATCTCCATTCACCTGGCTGCGGTGCTGAGCGGAACCTACCAGAACGCTCTGAACGCGGCCAAACGTTACAACGATGTGCCGGTGCGCGTCGTAGACGCAAAGACGGCCTCGGTCGCGCAGGGGCTTGTGGTCCAAGAGGCTGTACGGGCCATCGAGGAAGGCCTGAGTCTGGATGAAGTCGTGAAGCGCGTGGAGCAGGCTGTGGCAAATCAGAAAATCTTTTTGGTTGTGCCCACCTTAACGTACCTGATCCGCGGCGGCCGTGTCTCGAAGCCCAAGGGGTTCATCGGCAGCTTGTTGGGGGTCAAGCCGATCATCACGCTGGATGACGACGGTCGGATTATCCAACCTGCTAAGTCGCTGAGTGAAAAAGGGGCCCTGAAGAAAGCGCTTAGCCTGGCAGAGCGGTTCATCAAAAGTCGAAATTTTACGAATATTCGTTTCGGGGTGGCTCACGCCGCCGCTCCCGAAAAAGCGGACTGGTACGTTCGCGAAATTCAAACCCGCTTCGGAGTGGACGACATTTTGGTTGTCGAGGCCTGTCCCACACTGGGCGCTCATGCTGGGCCCGGTGCGGCCGCAGTGGCCGTTCTCGGGTCTTGATCCGGCTGCGGATGGCTTGTGACGACGTGCGGCAACGGCTGGCAAAGGTGAGCGTCCGGTCGGTTTCTCGAAATCGAATCAGCGCTGGAGTCCATGATGAGTTTTCGGCAAATCGTGGTTGCGTTCCTGGTGCTTTTGGTCGTCATTTTGATGATCCAGAACGCTGGGGCGGTGAACGTGCGCTTTCTGTTTTGGCGCTTCGAGATGTCGCTTTTTCTCGTGATTCTGCTTTCCGTTCTGCTCGGCGGGATCGTGGGGTACTTCATCAAGCTACGCAGACCAGGAAAGCCGAAAGCTTGAGGACCTGCGAGCATTTGCCAAAATTCGGGAAATCGGTGGGGGGCTTGCGCGTTGTAGATGTGCCAAGCAAGCAACGGCAGTGGCTAAGTGCTGGAGGCGTGTTGCGGTTCAAGGGAAAAGCGCATTTCTTTCTTGCCTCGTGGCTCACAACCCGGCTCCTGATTGGCCTGGAGTTGAGCCGTCTGGCGCTCATGCGGGGACGACCACTTGCGCGCATCATTCGCATCTTTCGGCAAAAGCGGGAGTTGCCGGAGGCTTTCTGGACTGCGGACGAAACGGGAGTTTCCTACATCGGTCTCGACCGTGCAGAGGGCAACCTGCAAATTCTCAAATTCCCCTTTCCAAACTCGAATTGATCTTCTACCATGGGCCTTGTGCTGGACCTGGCGAAGGCATCGCTGCGGTTAAGCTGTTTGACGCCGGACGTCAGCCGGCGGGCTGACCGTGTCCTGATGCCCACGCGTGTTTCCTGTGCAGTGCTTCTTGGCCTTGCAAAACCTGTTTCGAATTGGTACAAGCAATTCGGGCTGAAGAACCAAGTTAGGGGAGGCAAGCGGTCATGGAAACAAGGCGAGTTGCGATTGACATGGACGCCCTGGTTCAGGCCATTCGCAACAGCCGGCAGCGTGGCGGAACCAGCTGGTACCTGGATGTAGAGACAGGGCAAGTGCTCGGCGTTGACTCGAACCTGTTGACGGCGTTGGAGAACAGCGACGATTTGGACGGAATCACGCGCTACGATCAGGAACAACTTCAACAAGCCGAACAAATTCTGTACAACCCGGATCGCTACATCCCGGTTGAGGGACTTTCCGCCGACGATCTGAACCGAATGATGAGCGACTTTGTGCGGACGGTTGAGGATGCAGAGCTGAAGAAACTGCTGCAAAATGCGGCGCAAGGGAAAGGAGCCTACCGCCGTTTCCGGGAGACACTGGCTCACTACCCGCAGGAAATGCAACGCTGGGTGGAGTTTGAGAAGAAAGCGGTTCTCGAGTTCGCGCAAGACTGGCTTGATCTGAACGGAATCGAAGTCGAAGCGCTTGCGCGAAGCTGGCAGCCCGAGCGCCGACAAGAGGTGGCGGACAGCCGCTTTTGACCCGGTAGAAGATGGAGAGACCGCGTCAGTAGTTGCACGATCAGCTGGTGGGTGTTCCGGGGACTTGCACCGCTCCAAACCTGGGTAGAAGCTGAAACCGGCCTGTGACTGCGTGGGGTCTTCGGGCAGGTCCGTCACGCGGTTCTGAATCCGAAGGGGGCAGGTTCGAAATCTGAGCGGGACGTGAGGAAGAACGATCTGCGTTTGGGCCCCGGACCGTCGGACCTCGGGGCCGATTCTTTCGGGAAAACGCGGCTGCCTGATGTTTGCTGCCGCGTTTGACGTGTTTACGCAGATCTTCGGGGCGAGCGAACTGGCCCGGGACGCGCATTGGAGCGATCCACAGGCGCGTTTCCAGCTGCAGTGCATCGACTGATTGAGGAGGTAGGGAATTGAAACAGCAGATCGCTTACGCGTTGTTCGTGGGGCTGCTGGCAGTGTTCCACGGGGGGTGTGATCGGCAGAAGGACGCTCAAACAGCTTCCGACACGTACGTGCGCTCGGTGGAGGTTTGGCATGCTAAACGCGTGGCGCGGTTGACCTCACCAAACGGGTGGTTGAGTCTTGCCGGGCTTTACTGGCTGCACCAGGGCGTGAACCGCTTTGGGGCCAGTCCGTCGAACGACATTGTTTTTCCACGGGGCAAGGCGCCCGACTACCTGGGCAGCTTCATTCTGCGTGGCGACTCGGTGCAGGTGCGAATTTGGCCTGGAGTCGACGTGCTTTGCAACGGAAAACCTGTAACGCGTCGGACGTTGCACTCGGATGCGGACGGGAAACCCGACGTGCTCAGCTACGGCACGTTGAGCTGGTACGTGATCAAGCGCGGAAATCGTTACGCGATTCGGTTGAAAGACAGTCAGAATCCCGCTTTGCGCCAGTTCCGGGGCATTGAGCGTTTCCCGGTGAGCCCAAGCTGGAGAATCCCGGCTCGGTTTGAGCGCTACGACACCGCTCGCGTGATCGAGGTTCCGACTGCGGTAAACACTGTGGCCAAACTTCGGTGCCCTGGACGTTTGGTTTTTCGTTACCAGGGCGGTACGTACCACTTGGAAGCGGCCGCCGAACCTGGTGACAGCTCCCTGTTCGTCATCTTCGCAGACAAGACCAACGGCGAGGAGACGTACGGTGCAGGGCGGTTTCTCGTCGTGGACAGGCCCGCGTCGGGAGACAGTACGGTTATCGATTTCAACAAGGCCTACAATCCTCCTTGCGCGTTCACGCCCTACGCCACCTGTCCGCTGCCGCCGGAGGAGAACACCTTGCCCTTCCGCGTAACGGCTGGCGAGAAACGGTACGGTCCGGGACACTGAGTGAAAGAAACAAATTCAACCGAAACCGTCGTGTCCAGCGCGCTGCGAAAGTTACGGCGACAGGGAACGGATGAGCGCGTCGCGGCGTTGCTCCCTCCTGGCTCTGCGCCAGGGTGTTGCTTGGCCCGCGAAGTCGAAGCTCCGTGAAAACCGAGGACACGGGACACCCGACGAAGATGATGGATTTCGAAACGGCGCTCGCAAAAGCGGCAGATGTTCTCGCCCGTGCGCGTCACGCCACGGCTTTCACCGGCGCGGGAATCTCCGTGGAAAGTGGAATCCCACCTTTCCGTGGCCCCGAGGGCCTGTGGAGCAAGGTAGACCCAATCGTGCTGGACATTAACTACTTCCACAGACATCCGCTCGAGTCGTGGAAGGTTATCAAAGAAATCTTCTTCGACTTTTTCGGCCGGGCGAAACCAAATCCGGCCCACGTTGCTCTGGCCGAGCTTGAGAATGCCGGAGTCATCAAAGCGGTGATCACGCAGAACATCGACAATCTGCACCAACTTGCGGGCAGTCGGACGGTGTACGAGCTCCACGGGAATTCGCGTTTCCTGGTTTGCGAACAATGCGGAACGCGGACGCCAGCGGAGCAGGTGGACCTGGAAGAACTGCCCCCGCGGTGTCCACGCTGTGGTTCCGTGTTGAAGCCGGATTTTGTTTTCTTCGGCGAACCGCTGCCGGAGTTCGACTACCGCCGCGCTGTTGAGGAGACGGAGGTAGCTGACGTGTTTGTGCTGGTGGGTACAACGGGCGAAATCATGCCTGCGTCCACACTGCCCGTGCTCGCCAAACGCCACGGAGCAACGATTGTCGAGGTGAACGTTGAGCCGTCGAACTACACCGACAGCATCACGGACGTGTTCATCCGCGAACGAGCCTCCGTGGCGCTGCCGGCTCTTGCCAGGGCTGTTCTGAGCAAAGTTAGGGAAATCGAGTGAGCGGGAGTGTGACACGGCACCCGGACAGCGGAAACGAACTACAGTAAAGGGGGAGCCTGCTTCAATCCCATCCTCGCGCGCTCGTCGAGAAGTTCTCCCAGCCGTTTGCTTGTGCGCGGCGACCATCCAAAAGCCTGTCGCCACACAACGTCACTCTCCATGCAGAGGTAAACAAACACGTCTGGGGCGCGGCGTTTGATCCAGTGGTACAGTGCCCGAAACATCCGCACGCGCGCTGGGCGAAAGTAGCGAAGTTTGCCGTCCAGGCCGGGCACCAGTTCGGCCAGGGGCAAGCGCGAGTGGGGGTGGCGTTTTCGAATGAGGTTGTCGAGTACAGGGGGGTAGCGCAGAGCCCCGAGGCTAATCCACGCGATCCGCTCTGCCGACACCGTGTCGAAAATGGCGTCGACAACCTCTCGGTACCCTTTTTCCCAACCTTCGTGTTCGATCAGCGGGTCGAAGTGGAAGCCCAAGCGGTAGCCGGCCTCCTGGACCTTGCGGGCTGCCTCCAGACGACGCTCAACCGGTGGTGCGCTGCCCTCCTCGCTCGCTGCTACCGAGGTGGTGTTCAGCGACCAGGAAACGATTACCCTGCCGCGCGGATCCAGATCCAAAAACTGGTCCACGTGCGTGGTTTTGGTCTTCAATTCCAGAATCGCGTTGCTCTGGCGCGCGAAGAAAGGGATGAGTTCGCGGCTTTGGAGAGCTACCGGGTCAAACGTCAGACTGTCGGTGAGTTCGCCCGTCCCAATTCGGAAGAACCGTTTCGGATGGCTGACCAGAGCCTCTTCCACCTCGGTCAGCGCGTCGTCCAGGTTGACGTACACGGTGAGAAGCGGGTTGTTCAGGTAGCCTTGCAAGATGCAGTAAGTACAGCCCACGTCGCATCCGGTCTGAATGTTGAGGACCCGGTAGAGACAACAGATGTGGCGCTGCGTTCCCGGGCAGAACTTGAGGAACTTTCCAGGGAAGACCGCGAGCAAGAGGTCCGGCTTGCCTGATGCCGACGGGCTCTGGCGAGCTCGCTCGCGCAGGAAGCTTTGCAGGTCATCCACCGTTGTTGTGTGCGGGTTCCCGAGACGGTCGAGGATCAGCCGCGTCCGGGGATTGCGCACGGCTCGCTTTTCGACGAAGACCCTTTCAGGCTGTAAAGTTGTCTGTTGAGAAGGTGAAATGAGCGGCTCACCCGACTGATCAGCTTTTCCCGTCATCGGCCCGATCCTGCGGTCTTTGTTCCAGAAGTTCAAAAAGCTCCAACAGAGTCGGATCTTCTTGAAGCCGCTGTAACGAGCGCACCGTTTGACGAAACTGCCGCGCGCTTGTGAAACGGAGCTCCAGACTTAGCTCAGGTGTTTCGAAAGAAGGGCTGTGCTCCAGACGCGAGCGCGGAGGCAGCCGAAGGCGCCGCCTGAGCGCGTCGAAGCGCGATTCCGCCGCAGAGAGCCGGGGGTAACGCCTCTCCTTCAGCTGCCGGAAGAACCGTTCTGTTTTTTGCGAAGAGGTCAGTTTTGAATCGGCAAGAACACGCGAGAAAACTGGCTCGTGGAGAAGTTCGGTGAGGCTTTTCTCCTCGCGTCTGGCCACGTCGGTGCCAAGGCGAACCAGTTCGCGAAACCTGCTGAAGCTCAGGTGAAGAGCGTGGACTACGCGGAGGATTGCCTGCCGTTCGTTCGTCGTCAACTGGAGCAAAGCTTCGATGGTTTCGTCCGGCAGCCGGTTTTGCGCCGCAAGTTCCAGGAAGCCGACCTCCAATTCAAGAAGGGTTAGCAAGCGACTCAGTTGCTCCTCCGTTGTAGGCCCACCGATCGACACCGAGAATGCCAGAAGCTGGTTCAGCTCCGTGAGGCCAAGTTGCTTGAGCCGACTGAGAAGCAAAGCCTGCTCAACGCGGTTCAGGCGCCGGTGCCCCGCGTTTTCGAGACCCGCCCAGCGGAGGAGATCGATCTTGCTCAAGTCGGTCGCGGTGAGGCTTCGAACAGGTACGGCGGTAAGCCCCGCCTCTGTGGCTGCCCAAAAGCGGCGGAAACCGCTTACGATTCGGTGGCGAGCTGGTCCCGTTGGTTGGACCACCAGGGGTTGAACCACGCCAGCTACAGCGACGGACTCCACAAGCTCCTGCGGCGGCCTTTCGGGAAAACTGTGAAGGAAAACGCGGTCCTCGGCGTCGATTTCCGTCAGCCGCACAACACGCACCGTTTCGCCCAGGGGCACTTGCAGCATCCAGATTTTCTCCGTCACTTGGTCAAAACCGTTGCCTGTCGCGATCCTTTCGGTCCGGGCCCGACAGGAGCAAGCCCGTGTGCGGGAAACCAGCCCTTCCGTTGCTTACCCCGTTCTTCTCCCCGTAACGTTTCACCTGCTAACGCCAGATCTGCTCCCGCAAACAGCAACGTCACGTAGCGAGTGACGCTTTCCTCGCCGGTCTCCGTCTCAGGTGCAACGTGGTTTCCCACGTCACTTTCTCACAGAAGCTCAACGCTTCGGGATGCCTCGCGGTTTCTGACAAAGCGCAGCGTTGCAAACCAGACCGAAGACACGGAAGAGCCGTGGCAGATCGGAGGATGCTGTCTCGGACGTCCGGACGAAGCACGTGGGCATCCGGCTCGCCGTCGAAGTTGGCAGGGCCACGCTGGGCCCGGAAGTCACAGACGTGGCCTGGCGCCAACGGCTGTGCGCGTGAACAGGGACAAACCGAACAAATCGGGAATTCGCGCTTTCTGCAGGCCTTCGTGTGTTT
>CAZXXS010000045.1:0-3020 GCA_964644845.1 uncultured Cytophagia bacterium
GTGTTCACTTTGCCTGATTTGCAGGGGTACAGAGCGCGTCCAGCGCCGACCTAAGTTACAAAACCTACGGCGGCTTGTCAAGCCCACGATCTGTGAGCAGTTCGCTCTGTTACAGATCGGGGGCTGGGCTCGTCCGCAGCGATGGGGTCGGCCACGAGGTCAAGCGGATTCAACACGCGATTGTCGCACTCTGATCCCTGTGCGCGGTGCACTCGGTCTGTTTGGGGCGAGCTTCGCGCGAATTCGAGATCGGGCAGGGAGAGTAAGGCCCAGGAGAGTTCGGCGTTACTGGTTTCTGGGACAAACGTTTCACATTCTGCTTGACATTTTGGTGACGAGTTGTTAAAATGGTCGCAGCATTGAAACAGATATTCCATTGGGCTGCCACGCGGGAAAATATTTTCCACGAAGGGCTTTCGGTCGGGCGTAGGCTGAGCGAGTCTACGCGTCCCGATTTTTGTCATCAGGTTGTGACCAGTCCGCTGCGGACATTCTCCAGTAAACTGCGGGAGAAGGATTTTACCTCCGGTTTCACTTCCGCGAGGCATGCCTTCCTAAGGCAGCTCACGGTGTCACACCCACCCGCTCCGGTTGTGCTTGCGGACGGTGGCGCAGTGGGTGCTCTGCGTTCACGCGGACACGGATCAGAGCGCGAAATCGCTCACGCCCAACTTTGACTCAGAAATTTCGAACGGATCCGGTGGACTCATGCGGCTCTGCAGAACTGTCAGGCGTGTTCTCTTTGTCCTAACGACGGCCTGGGGAGTGTTGGGCTTGGGAGCAGAGGCCAACCGTGGCCCCGCCCGGGTTGGGGTGTTCATGTGGCCTGAGTCTCTTTGCAAGGTAAGTCCGGAAGGTCTTCTTGCCGACACCTTGGCTGCGCGGGGGATCTCAGATGTTTTTCTGCTCGTCAAAGGTGGCGCGGGCGCAAGCCTGTTTCCCTCGGAGTACACCTACGCGGACCTGTACAGGGAACTTGCCGACAAGGCCGAAGATGCAGCCGAGAAACAACGGTACAAACGGCTCAGCCAGGCGTTTAGCAGACGTCACCTGCTTTCGGAATTTCTGCAAGCGGCCCATGACCACGGGATCCGGGTGCACGCCTGGTTTATCGTCTCGGCGGATCGCCATTTTGTAACAGGGCATCCTGGCGCTGAGGTCGTTCACCTGCAACACGAACCCGACAAGCCGTTTCCTTACCCCCTGGTCGATGCGCCTCACGTGAATCTGGCCTACCCGCGGTACAAGGAGTACTTCCTTTCGCTGGTGAAATCCGCCCTGGAAGAGCCATTCGATGGACTCATGCTGGACAAGATCCGCTACACGCATCTTGTCTACTCGTGGGATTCGATTCACCTGTCGCGGGCTCTGCGGGCCGGCGTGCCGGTGGCGGACCTGATGCGCCTTGCGAGCCAGACCGTTTACGGAGGGGAGGACCAAAAAGAAGCGTTTATCTACAAGTACCGTGACGGTGAGTCCGGCGTCAGGCAGTGGGTCGATCTCCGGAAGCAGGACGTGCTGGCGTTCGTCCAAGCGGCGGAAGAGTTGGCACGGGAAAAGGGGGTCGAGTTCTCTGCCGATTTCATGCCGGAAGGTGCTTACGACGAAGACTTCGCCGACGTCTACTACGCTCAGAACTACCACGAGCTGTCACCACATTTCGACTTCGTTGTGGTGATGGCCTACGCGAAGGATTTCCGCCAGCCTGCCACCTGGGTAAAGATGGTGGTAGAGAACGCCAAGCTCCGGTGCCGCTGTCCCGTTTGGGCGGCGGTTCAGGCCTACGGCGGTGTGAGCGACAGTCTGGTGTTAGAGCAGGTCAAGAATGCCAGACTGGGCGAAGCGGACGGACTTGCCACTTTCCGTTTTGGAACCATGGATTCCCGAAGCTGGAAAGCTTTCACTGCTGCGCGCCGGTTAGAGCTTTCGAAGGCGGCACGGGCCCAGCTGAAAGGCGTTGTCTTCGTAGGTAAGGGCACCATTCGGAACTGCTGGCAAAAGACGCTGAAAGCCCTGCTGCTCTCCGAGTCACTGATCCCGATTTGCAGTAAGGCACCTCTTTTCAGAGACGCCGAAAAGCTGAAGTCCTTCAGCTTCATCGTCTTGCCTGGTGGGGGTGGCTCCTCAGAAGCGGACGCCCTCGGGGTACAGGGACTGCACAACACCGAAGCTGCTGTGCGTTCGGGAGTCGGCTACGTGGGCATCTGCGCAGGAGCGTACCTGCCGATCAAGGGGTATTTCGACAACCTCACGCGAGAACTCGAAATCGTGAACGCTGAGGCGGTTGACATCGACCACTGGAACCGTGGGTCCGGCAAGGTGACCCTGGAAATCGTTCGCGACCACCCCATTTTCGCCGATGTCGGCACGGACACGCTGTCGCTACAGTACTACTCCGGCCCTGTACTGCGGCGCGACAGCCTGGACCTGCCCGACTACCGGGAGCTGGCTGTTTTCCTGAGCGACCTGCACGAAAACGGTGCCCAGCCCGGTGAAATGTTGGGGAAGACAGCCATCCTCGAGGCGCGTTTCGGGCAAGGCAGGATCATTCTTTTTAGTCCGCATCCTGAGTTGACACCCGGCAGGGAAGGCCTGCTCACGCGTGCGGTTCTCTACGTTTCCCGTTCGGACGACGGTCAGTAGGCTGTGCTTGGACGACGGTTACGGCACCATGGGTCCAGGTGCGTCGGACCAAAATGAGGTTGCAACAACTTGCGCGAGAAGTGGTCAGGAGCACGAATGCGCATCGGGGCGAGCCACGCGGACATTACTCCGACTCCACCCGTGGACCTGAACGGCTACATCCGCAGGTTCGGGAAGGCTACGGGTGTGCATGATCCTCTTCTTGCGAACGCTCTGTTCGTTGAATCGGGCGGCACCGCTGCCATCCTTGTGAGCTTGGATCTCCTCACGATTTCCAACGCGACAGCCGACGAGCTGAGGCAACGGATTTCGAAAGAGCTTGGGATCGACAAGGGTAGCGTGTTTCTTTCCGCCATTCACACGCATTCCGCAGTGGG
>CAZXXS010000046.1:0-9181 GCA_964644845.1 uncultured Cytophagia bacterium
CGTCGTTGCGTCACGGAAGGGATTCGGGGACACGCCCACCAGGTTCCACGAGCGAGGTCGTCTTCGGGGCTGCCGCACAGCCGACGAGGGGCCCAACGATAGGAGCCGCATCACCAAGCTGTCTGACGCGTCGTCGTTCTGCACGATCAGGAGGCGCTGTTGGCCGTCTGCGAAGGCTTCCCCGCTCACCGGAGAAACGAACTCGAGGGCGATCCCGGTGCTCACCCAGCGCAGGCCGGACAATTCCGGGTGCGTCTCCGGCGAGAGTCGTTGCAAAAGACGCGTTGAGTCCGGCGAGGAGCGCACCAGGGCCACCTCGTCCCGGCCGGTCGTGAAGGCCACGAGACAGGCGCGGAGCCTCGTTCTCCACCGCACGGCGAAGCGCGTTTCCCGAGTAATCGGTGCCGGCACCCTGGCGTAGCCAGAGGGCACACCGAGCGTGTCTACCCAAGAGAATTGCGTCGCCCCGCCATCCCGTGCCGCAACCAGAAAGCGCTTGGCCCCTTCCACCCAGCGCACGTGGTAGAAATACTGATCTGCGTTGCCGAAGACCATTCGCGGCCCCGTGGTCCGAAAGGAGTCCCCTTCCACCGTTAGCAGCGAGGCGGAGAACGATTCGCCGTTCCCCCACCCCACCAGCACGTGTCGCCGCCCGTCCGAGGCGACCACCGGCCACCAGTTGTCGTCGTAGTCGCTGGTGAGGCGAAGGGTCTGAACGACCCATCCCGTGCTGTCGTCCAGCACCTTCACCAGTACGGTCGCGTACCTGGCAGGTGGGGCTTCGTCGGCGTAGGCAACCAGGAAACGGTGACCGCAGTGGGTCGCAGCGGCAGAGTGCTGCGCGTCGGGGCCACCTGCGATCTGGAAGTTCGGCCGTAGGACATGCCCCTCCGGGGTGTGTAGTTGCCCCCGCACGTCCACAACCACGCTCAGGTCGGTTCCGTCCTCCCAGGCACTGAGCAGCACATTCTTCCGAGGTGCCAGGGCAACGCTGACCGGTTCCTGAGCGCCGTCGTCGCCCGTGCCTACGAAGCGGCAAGCGGGCCGGTCGACCACCAACTCGCCCTGCCGGTCGAAATGCACGATCTCCGCGTAAATGTCGTGCTCCCAGTTTTCCGTCTGCGAGCTCGACCACGAAAGGTAGTACAAATGCCGTCCGTTTTCGACAAACGGCACGATGTTCACCGAGTGGTGATGCCGCCTCGGATCGGGTTGAGCCAGGAGGGACACAGCCACGCCGAGAAAAACGGTCAGACCGAACAGGATTCGCAGAGTTTTGGTCACGGGATCACCAGTCGGATAAAGTCCACGTTTCAAGAACACGTTTCAGAAAACGGAGTTACGCCAGTCTGGGTACCCAAGGCCACACCCGCCAAACGATCGCCCCCCAATTCCCGTCCGCAAAGTGCCAGTCTACGCAACCGGCCATCCAACCGAATCCTCTCTCAGATTTGAGCGTGACGTGGTTCGGGGCACGCCGCCGGACGCACCCTCGCCTGACTCTCGTTACGAACCCCTTTCACGGAGCAAACGAAAACCCCCAGTCGCCCAGGGCGAAGGGATCCCAGTTGTTCCGTCAGCCACGGTCCTTCTGGTCTTGGAACCGGTTCCCGCAGAGCGCCCATCAGCTCCTCGAACCACGTCTCAAGCCAGCGCCAGAAACCAGCCCAAGCTGTTAGCAGGTCTCACCGGCCCGCTCAAGCCCAGCTCACGGCTCCCGTTCGTCCTTTCGGACTCTCTCCCTCAGCCCTTCGAACCGGTTCCCCCGCAATTCAACCGGTCCGGCGTGTACACCAATCCGAACCCCGCCAACCTGCGTGCCTTTTCCGCTGTCCCGAAAGGTGTTGCCTTCAAACAGAAGATCACGGGTGTACCCACCGATCCAGACGGCGAAAGCGGGTTCGCGCGCCCCGTTGTCCTCCACAATGTTGTCGCGAAAAATGTTCCGGTTACCCGCGTTTTCCTCGTCTTCATTCCGGAAAAAAATCCCGTGCAGCGCGTTTCCGAAAACCCGGTTCCCCTCAAAGAGATTGTCGGTGTCTTTGTGTCCGATCGAGATGCCGTGTCTGCCGTTGCCCCAGATCTGATTGTTGCGAAACACGCCGTGTTGCACCCGCCAACACAGGAAAAGTCCGTCGCTTCCGTTGTCGTGAATCCGACAGTTCTCCACCACGCTACGGTACGATCCCGTACCAGGGTGCATTCCGAAATTCGTGCATCTTCCCACGTCGCAACTGCGCACCTGCACGTTTTCGGTGATTTGCCAGCTAATTCCGTCCCCGTTGAAATCGCGCACGGTGACGTTTTCAACCACAGCGTCCTTAACCTTGTGCAGGTACACCGCACCTCCGCGACAGCCGTTGATTCTGTCATTGTTTGCAGCGTTTCCCTCTACAGTCAAGTCAGCCACGCGCACATCCCTGGCATCCACGGCCTGAACAACCGGCGTACTCGTTGAAACCCAACCGTTACGCTCCTTTTGGTAGTCCATCACGGTACGCGTGTCCAGGTACACCCGGTTTCCTTCGACCGCTGCGACCGTCGCCGTGGTCACCAGCCAGCAGTTTTTCAGGGCCTCGTCATCCCAGATCTGCACCCCAACCCCGGGTTGAAAACCCGAAGGATCCTCCACGGTCACAACCCGCATGCCGTAGTCAGCATCCACGACGAACCGACTGCGAAAGCCGTCCGCTCGGTGCAGGACGGTCCCCTCACCAGAGCCCACCAGCGCAACGTGGCTGGGAAGACGGACCGGTCCCGTGATCTCGAAGCGGCCCGGAGAAAGTCTCACTGTTCCCCCACCCCTTTGTGCCACGGCGTCTACGGCAATTTGGATGGCCCGTGACGTGAATCCGGTAACATCGGCTTCCGGTCCCCCGACGGTGATCACCTGGCGGGCGACTTTCGGGGTCACAAGGCCCAGGCTCGACGCGTCGTCCTGCCCAGGTTGCGCTGCACTTGTCCTGCCCAGCAGTCCCAGCAGCACCAGAAGCACGGCTGCCCCCGCCAGCGTTTCATTCGCGATGACCAGCATCTTGACCTCCTCCCGACTTGTCACTCGCGCAACGCAAGCACCGGTGCTTCGCTTCAAGTTCGCAGGTACGTGAGGCGCTGAACTGTCGCAGGAAGACCTGAACCGTTCCTCAGGAATTGACCCTGCCTGCACAGCGAGCCAGCCGGCAGCAAGCAAAGGAAAAAAGCAACATCCCCTGGTTTGCCTTCCGCCCGCGCGGGATTCCGTCCCCGGGCGGCGCGTTCCGTCGTGCCCTGAAATCTACCTCACCAGCAACCACCCGGCCACTCTGAGGTACCACAAGTTCCACAGACAAACGGCAGAATCCCCGGACCCGAAGCTCCCTCCACTTCGTCCCTCGGCGTCGTCCAGCCCGAAATCCTGCCCAGCTGGCGCAGTCTCAGATGGCCGTCTCGTCCAGGTGGCGGTACCAGACCACGTACAGTCCTGCCGTCGAAACGAACAGCACCGCAGCGGCCGCAATTGCCTGGTGCCAGAGGTGCAAAACGGTAAAAATGGGCACCAGGAAAAGCGTGAGGTGCCAGGCAACAGCCAGTAGCAGGGCGAACATGTCGCGCCCAAGATCCGCGTTGCCGGAGCGAACCCCCGCTTTCTCCACAACCGGCTTCCACCACCCGAACGGTCGCACCCGTCGGTAAAATTCCACCAGAACCGGCTCGGCGGTGGCGGGCCAGGCGAACGTGGCAATCACCATCCCCACAAACGCCGCTGCCGAAACGAGCAAGAATGACAGCCAATCCGGATGCGTTGGCCAAAGCAGGCGTTCTACGATGGCCGCTACCATCCCGACACCGGTGCCTACAGCGAAGCCGATGCCGTTGAAGCGCCACCAGTACCAGCGCAGCAGGTTCGGCAAGAAGAGCCCGGCTCCCAAGCTCATCGTAATCCACCGCCAGATGGCGTTGATGGAGGGCGTGAAGTAGGCCAGTACCAACGCCACGACGACGATCAGGATCGTGGAGGCGTAGCTCACGCGCACCAGTTCCTTTTCATCGGCATTGGGCTTGATGAAAGGTTGGTAAAGGTCCTTCACCAGGTAAGCCGCCCCGGCGTTGATTGTGGAGTCGAACGTGGACATGCTGGCGGCCATCAGGCCGGCCAGCAGCAACCCTTTGAGGCCCATCGGTACAAGCTGCGTGAGCACCGTGGGCAGCGCCATTTCCGGATCGGCCAGAGGGGTTGGCAAGAGAAACGCCAGAGCAGCCACAGCCATGATGAACGGCCAGCGAAAGGTGAGCATCACGATCCACAGCGCCGAAAGCCGCCCCGCATCTTTGTCCGAGTCCGCCGCGTAGTAACGCTGGGCCATGTAGCCCCCGGGCCCTGAAAAGCCCTCCAGAATGGTTTTGAATGCGAAGAACAGAATTGTCAGCGCGAAGAGGTTGTAGATTTCGTACCCACTCGGCATGTCGATCCTCCACGGCATCGACAAGTCCAGCCAACCTTGCGGCAGCCTGGCTACGAAGTCGCTGGAACCGATGGCGAAGAAGGCCCGAACGCTGAGAAAAATGGTCGCAAAGGCGATCAGTGCTGCTTGGGCCACGTCCGTGTAGACCACGCCGTAAAGTCCGCCCAGTGTGGTGTAGGCCAGACCGACAGTGATCATGATCAGCGCACACACGCGCGGCGAAAACGGCAGGAACAAGGACAGAAATTTCCCGGTGCCCACAGCAAAGTAAGCGACCATCCCCACCGTACCGACAATGGTGGCCAGAGCGCTAAGAAGACGCGCGGCTCGACCGTCGGGGCCATCCCCGAACCGCAGCACCATCCACTCCGCATTCGTCATCACGCGGGAGCGGCGCAGCCACTTGCCCATGAAAATCATCAGAAACGGCATTACAAGCACCAGTCCGCCCCGAATGGCTACCAGAAACCCCTTGATCCCGATGATGTAAAAAAACGAAATGATGACCATCGTACCAGTGACGTCCAGGTTGGAAGCCATCCCCGACAGGCCCAGAGCCCACCACTTGATTCGCCGGGAACCGAGAAAGTAGCTGTCCAGATCCTTGCCCGCCTTGCGGCGCAGAGCGATGCCAATCATCAGTACGCCGAGCAGGTAGACGATCAGCACCGAGATGTCCAGAGTACCCATCTGTTCCTCCGAAGTTCTGCTGTGCCTGGCCGGTTGGAAAAGTTTCCCAAGAACTGCCGAGAAGACGGAGTTGGCTCGCCGCACCGGATTCGCGCAGTGCGGGGAAACCGCACCTCGCCCGGACTGTGACACGCCCCGGGCACCAGCGGACACGAACGAGCGGAAAAACTCCGCGTTTCAGACTTTGATCACACTTCCTGCCAGCGGATTTCTGCAAGCCGCCCCGGCGTGGGTCCGGGCAGCACCGGTTCCGACGAGTTCCAAGCCGCGGAATTGGGGAGTTGCAACACTCAACAAAAACGGGATCGGCAACAACCGAGTTTTCGCCTCGAGCGGCACATCCCGCCCGCCGTCGAGCTCTTCCGCACAACGACCGCCACGATTGCTTTGGGACGCGCCTGCTGAAAGAAACTCGCTCGAAGGTGCGACTACCACCGTTTGAGCAAGAGGCAATTGGCAACAACGGTACTTTCGGGACTCTCCAGCCGCGGTTTCGAACTCGGGCCCACTTTGTCAACCGAGACAGAGGTCTTTCTGGGCTTCCGAGACCCACGGGGGCGAGAAACCGGAAATCGGGATTGCGTTCGCGTCAAAATGTCCGTAGATTCCCAAAGAGAAGTTTGTTACAACAAGATAATCGTTTTCCTGACCATTTGCAAAGCGCTTTGTGGTTGTTTTTGCAAAGTTCGTGGTCCCGGACCGCAGTTCAGCAGCTGAGATTTGTCCGCGTACTCAGTGAACGCAGAGGCGATCTGCGGGCCCTGCGCTCCGCTTCGGCCCACGTCGTTCGCGGCCACGGGGGAACCGCTGCGAACTTCCTAAGGTGGAAGCGGATTTCCCGATCTTTGACCTGTTCTTGGTCCTGAAGATGTCTTTTCGTGCTCTCGAGTTCGGGGTCATGGGCACTCGTCCACTGACGATTTTGCCAGGAGGAATCGGTCATGCGGCGCCAAACGTTCCTGCTCTTGATTCTGCTTTTTGCGACTGTGGTGAGTTGTGGCCGAGAGAACAGCAAGAGCCATCGAATTGACCGCTTTGAAATCCTTCGTCGGGAGTTTTCGAACCCGCCCGTCGCCTTCCGCTCTGCTCCGCTCTGGGTCTGGAACGATCGTGTTACCCCCGAGAAAATCGACCGCGACCTGGCGGACTTCAAGGCCCACGGGATCGGTGGCGTGTTTGTGCACCCTCGGTACGGGCTTATCACCGAGTACCTGTCGGACGAATGGTTTTCGCTTTTCGCACACACGGTGCAGCGTGCCAAGGAGCTTGGCATGCACGTGTGGATCTACGACGAAAACAGCTACCCCAGCGGTTTCGCGGGTGGGCACGTGCCCGCTGAGATGCCGGACGCGTACAGAAAGGGGCAAGGTTTGGTTCTGCGCAAACAAACAAACCTGACGGCCGACGTGCTCCGCAACGCGGCTCTGGTCCTCGCGCGTCAGGCGGACAGTTTTTTGGTCGTCGAGCCCTCGACAGCAACCATCCCACCCGCCGACACCTTCTACGTTTTCCAGAAGGTTCGCTACCGCCGTTCCAAGTGGTTCGCGGGCTACAGCTACGTCGACCTTCTCGAAAAAGGCGTCACCGAGAAATTCCTTGACGTCACGCTGAGCGGGTACAAACGTGTCGCCGGCAGCGAATTTGGACACACAGTACCAGGGGTGTTCACAGACGAACCGCACATTCGCGCCCCACGCCGGGAAGCCATTCGCTGGACACCGTCACTGTTCTCACGGTTTCGTCGGGAGATGGGCTACGATCTGCGCCCCCACCTGGTGTCGCTTTTCGAGCGCGTTGGCAACTGGCGCAAGGTTCGGCACGACTACCGCGCTGTGCTGCTGCACCTTTTCGTGGAGCGCTGGGGCAAGGTGTACAGCCAGACGTGTGAGCGTCTCCACTTGATTTGGACGGGACACTACTGGGAACACGCCTGGCCCAATCCTGACAACGGTCCCGACAACATGGCCATGTACGCGTGGCACCAGATGCCCGCGATCGACATGCTCTTCAACCGCTTCGACGAGGGTGTGCACGCCCAGTTTGGCAACATCCGCTCGGTGCGCGAGGTAGCTAGCGTAGCAAGCCAGTTGGGGCGAGCGCGCGTGCTGTGCGAGACGTACGGCGGCGGAGGCTGGGAGTTGACTTTTCAGGACCAGAAGCGCCTCGGGGACTGGGAGTTCGCACACGGCATCAATTTCCTCAACCAGCACCTTGCTTTCATGTCGATCAAGGGTGACCGCAAGCAGGACTACCCTCAGTCGTTCAGTCGCCACGAGCCCTGGTGGCCGTACTACCGTGTGCTGGCAGATTACTTTGCGCGGTTGTCCCTGGTACTTTCGAGCGGCACGAATCCCAACCGCGTGCTGGTCATTGAACCAACCACCACGGCATGGTTTTACGCCAGACCGGGCCGCAGAACGGATCGGGATCTGAAAAACCTCGGGAAACGGTTTCAACAGTTCGTAAACGCCCTAGCTCACCATCAGGTGGAGTTCGATCTCGGCAGCGAGGCAGTCCTGGCCGACCACGGCTGTGCGGATGGCGCACAGCTCCGCGTGGGCAAGAAAACTTACGACCTCGTCGTGCTGCCCCCGGGCCTCGAAAATCTGGAGAGTTCCACTCTTCACCTGTTGCTTCGCTACGTTCGTGCTGGAGGTAAACTGATTTCGTTCGTCGGCGTCCCCGAGTACGTCGATGGTCAGACCTCCGACAAGCCGAAGGAGCTGGTCGCGGAGGGATGGACGGAAGCCGACAGTCTGGACCAGAGTGTGCTCAGGACGTTGCTGGCCCAGCAAGGCGTGCTCTTCGGTCCCACCAGAGGGACTTTCCTTTTTCACCAACACCGTCGGCTCGCGGACGGCGACGTGCTTTTCCTTGTGAACTCCAGTTTGAGCGAAGCCGCGTCGGGTGCAGTGACTTTGCCCGGCCGCCTGGCGGTGCAAATGGACGCCGTGCGCGGTAAGATCTACGCTTACCCCTCCACACCGGAGAAGGACGGACGTCTGCGGCTTGCGTTCGAGTTGCCTCCAGCGGGAAGCCTGCTGCTGTTCGTCAGCACAGCTGCGGATTCGGTTTCAGCCGCTCCCCCTCCCGAGCGCGCGACTCAGGAAACCGTGCTCAACTCCAGCGCACCGACCTCCGTCCAGCGCGATTCCCTGAATGTCTTGACGCTGGACTACTGCGACTTGCAGGTCGACACGCTGGAAAAGAAAGGCATCTACTACTACGAAGCGCAGAAACTCATCTGGCAGCACCACGGTTACCCCGACAATCCCTGGAGTTCGTCGTCGCAGTACCGGACCGCGATTCTGGATTCAGCGCATTTCGGACCAAATTCCGGTTTCGTGGCCACGTTTCCGTTTGAGGTAACCCCGGGAGCCGATGTCTCCGGCCTCCTGGCGGTCGTCGAGCGACCGCACATCTGGCGGGTTCGGGTGAACGGCCAGAACGTTCAGCCCTTACCTGGTCGATTCTGGGTGGATCCCGATTTTGGCGTCTATCCGATCGGTCGTTTCGTAAGGACGGGTCGGAACGAGATCCAGATTATCTGCCGTCCAATGTCGATTTTCGCCGAACTCGAGCCCGTGTACGTTCTGGGAGAATTTTCCCTGGCACCTCGGCAACACGGGTGGGCTGTCGCGCCAGCCCACCCGCTTGCGTTGGGCGCCTGGAAGGATCAGGGAATGCCTTTCTACAGCCACAGCGTCACTTACACGAAACGCGTTGAGCTGAAAGCGGGAGCGCGCGTTCGGGTTCGTTTGGGCAAATGGGCTGGCACAGTAGCTGTGGTTCGCGTCAACGGGCATGAAGCAGGGGTTGTGGGCTGGCCTCCTTACGAAGTTGATGTCACGCGACTCGTACGGCCGGGGCTCAACGACATTCAGGTTGTGGTTGTTGGTTCCTTGAAGAACGTTTTCGGGCCGCACCATCTTGTGAAACAGCGTGGCATCGTGGCTCCGCCCTTCTTCCGGCGTGCCCCTGCAATGCAACCTGCCGGTCCCGCCTACGACACGCTACCCTACGGGCTGTTTGAGGATTTTGAGGTGGTG
>CAZXXS010000047.1:0-11539 GCA_964644845.1 uncultured Cytophagia bacterium
TCCCCGTACCCAGGATTTGCCCGGGGCAAAACAGAACGGATTTCTTTCTCCTGGATCCTCAAAAACGAGGTCAAAGATTCACGAAACCAGGTACCCGGCGTTCAGTCTGACAGAGTGAAACCACACGGCGCGACCGGCAGGTACCCAAACGTCGTGGCTTGCAGCAGACCGCGGACAGCGAGACAATTCAGCCGTTGCTGTCAACCGCCAGGCTCGACCAGCATCGTTTCGTCCTCAGTAGGAGGCTCACACCGAAGGTACCTTTTTCAGCGCCTGCGAAAGGTCGTTGATCAGATCGTTCACATCTTCGATGCCTACAGAGAGCCGTACCAGCCCTTCGGTGATACCCACTTTTTCCAGCTCCTCTTTCGAGTAACCGGAGTGCGTCATGCTGGCGGGGTGTTCAATCAGCGTGTCCACGTCCCCGAGACTCACGGCAAGAGTCATCAGTTTAACAGAATTCATCAAGATCTCACCAGCTCGCCGGCCACCTTTCAGTTCGAAGGAAATCATCCCTCCGAAACCCGTCATTTGTCTGGCAGCCAGTTCGTGCTGCGGGTGAATACGAAGACCCGGGTAGTTCACTTTGGCCACCTTCGGGTGAAAACTCAAGTACTGGGCGATGCGCATGGCGTTGAACGAGTGCCGCTCCATCCTTACCGGAAGGGTTTTGAGCCCGCGCAGCAGTAACCAGGCGTTGAAAGGCGAAATACAGCCACCGAGATCCCTGACCGTCTCCATCCGTGCTTTTTGGATGAATTCTTTTGGCCCGATGATCACGCCCCCGATCGTGTCACCGTGCCCGCCGATGTACTTCGTCGCGCTGTGCACCACAATGTCCGCCCCAAATTCAAGCGGACGCTGGTAGTAGGAGGTGGCAAACGTGTTGTCCACGACCAGCTGGACACCGTGTTTGTGCGCAATCTTGGCCGCCGCGGCAATGTCCACGATTTTCAGTGTCGGATTGGACGGGGTCTCCACGAAAATGATGCGGGTGGTGTCGTCAATGGCTTCTTCAATCTTCGCGGGATCCGTCGCGTCCACGTCCCTCACCTCAATGTCGACCTTTGGCAGGGTGTGGTGAAAGAGTTCGTGAGTTCCCCCGTACAACGTGTCGGAAGCTACAATGCTTTCGCCACTGCGCATCAGGGTGAAGACTACGGTCGCGGTCGCAGCCATTCCAGACGCGGTCGCGAGAGCTGCCTCACCGCCCTCCAAAAACGCCATCTCGCGTTCAAAAGCGGCGACCGTGGGATTCCCAAGTCGTGTGTAGATGTAGCCTTCTTTTTCGCCGGCAAACACCTGGGCTCCGTCTTTGGCACTCTTGAACGCGAACGTCGAACTTTGGTAAATGGGTGTGTTCAACGCCCCCGTGTGAGGATCGGCCCCACCGGAACCGTGGACGCAAAGCGTCGCGAAACTCATCTTGCGAAGTTCTGATTCCTTCATGTCCTCTCCAAGCTTTGTTGACAGACCTTACCCCTTGTTCCCAACAGTCCCCCAGCTCGACAGGAGGCACTACTTCTTTTCCTGGTCGTCAGTCGCGCGGCCCGCTTCCCCGCTCTGCCGTTTCCATTCCGCAGGCGGCTCTGCAACACGGCTCGCGAGTTCGTCGACTCATCCTTACCAAGCGTTCCAAATCCTTGCGCCGACCCCCAAAAAACAGTGTCCAGCTTTAAGATCACCTTGTCGAGCGAGGTGATCATGTCTCGTCCGAGCTCGTTAATTCGAAGACTCGTCTGATCCAGCCAAGCACCCTTTTGCTCAATCCGTGTGCTCAGTCGTTCATCAAGCTGATCAAGGCGAGCGCTGTTTTTGATCGATTCGAATGCTGAGAGAATCCCAGCTCAGCGATCGCTGCAGCCTGTCGCTGGAGCGGAGCATTTAGACGCTCACCAAGCCAGCCAGTGCGCATGTTGCTTTGATCGACCCGAACACTCAGCCCTTCGCCCAATTGATCAATCCGAGTCGACAGGTTTCCCCTGAGTTCTGCAATCCTGGCGTTGGCTTCCGCACTCCGCGCCCCAAGCGTATTCCCAAGCTCGAGCACTCGTGCAATGTTCTGGTCGCGCCGAGCAACGTTTTGCTCAATTCTCGTGCTCAGTCTTTCGTCCAGTTGATCAATCCGTGCATTCGGGTCTTGTTCGAGGTTCTGAATTGGCGCAGCGTTCCGTTGTCTTTGCGCGGTCAAGCGCCCATCCAACTGATCGACTCGCGCGGTGAGGCAAGTGTCAAGCCCTTCAATGCCAGCTTCCGGCGTCCCTGAACACTCAGCCAGCTGCCGCAGAACGACCTCATGCGTACCCAACCCTCTCGCCAGAGCTGAGAACTCAGGCAACAGGGCTTGCTTCACGGCTTCTGCAAAAGGATCTGCCAACCAATTTTATCCCCACCTGAAGTCTCGGACGTAGCCCGCTTATTCTACCGCGATTTCGGCGAAAAGTCAAGTATTTTCCGAGAGTTCGGCTACAAGAGGACAGCCGAAACAAAAGAGGGACAGACGCTGTGTCTGTCCCTCTCAAGCGAACTCCGTTCCGGCCGTCGTTACACCCAGCCTCGCAGTTTCATGGCCTCGGCCACGCGCGCGACAGCCACCATGTACGCGGCAAGCCGCATGTGTACGTTGTGCTTCTTGTGCGTCTCGTACACATCGTTGAATGCTTTTGTCATCTTCTGATCCAGGCGTTTGTGCACGTCCTCGAGGGGCCAGTAGTAGTTGTAAGCGTTCTGGACCTGCTCGAAGTAAGAGACGGTCACTCCGCCGGCGTTTGCCAGGAAATCTGGCAACACAAACACGCCCCGGTCGTGCAGAATCTTGTCTGCTTCCGGTGTGGTCGGTCCATTCGCCAGCTCGCACACAATCTTAGCCTGGATCTTGTCGGCATTCTGGTCCGTGATCACGTTTTCCAGGGCAGCGGGTACGAGGAGGTCAACCTTCAGCTGTAGCAGGTCTTCGTTGCTGATTGGCTCGGTGCCCGGAAAATCGACCACAGAACCCGTACGCTGCTTGTGCTCCACCAGCGCGTGCGGATCAATGCCTTTCGGGTTGTAGACGCCACCCCGTGAGTCGGAAGCGGCGACCACCTTCATGCCAAGCAGCTCTTTCGAGAGCGTTGCAGCGAACTGCCCGGCGTTTCCAAAGCCCTGAATCGCCACGGTAGCACCTTCCGTCTTGAGACCCAGAGCTTTGGCGGCTTCCCGTGTCACGTACATGCCGCCACGCGCCGTTGCATCCACTCTCCCCAGCGAACCACCAAGTGGCAACGGTTTACCCGTGATCACGCCTGGCGCGTTGTAACCACGCAGCGTGCTGAACTCGTCCATCATCCAGGCCATGATCTGCGGCGTGGTGTAAACGTCCGGTGCCGGAACGTCTTTCTCCGGACCGATGATGCGACCCACCTGGCGAATGAACGCCCGGCTAAGTCGCTCAAGTTCAGATGGCGACATTTCTTTCGGGTTGCAGGTTACACCACCCTTACCTCCGCCAAGGGGCAGGTCCATGACTGCCGTCTTCCAGGTCATCCACGCAGCGAGAGCGCGAACGGTGTCCAGCGTCTCCTGCGGGTGAAAACGCAGACCGCCTTTCGTCGGACCGCGGGCGTCGTTGTACTGCACCCTGTAACCACGGAAGACTTTCACCGACCCGTCGTCCATCCGGACGGTCAAAGTCACTGTCATCTCACGCATCGGCCAGCGAAGCGCTTCGTGCGTGGCGTCATCAAGACCCAGCGCCTGGGCGGCTTCAGCCAGCTGTTCCTGGGCGATTTTGAAGGGATTCAGCTCTGCCATGCCCGACTCCTTTTGTTGGTTCACTGATCGGTTCACCACTCCTGGCACATCCCGGTGCCAACTGTACTCGCCTTCGCTCTCCGCCAAACAAAAAGAGGAGAAACGACCCAACCCCCTAAAATACGAAAGTCGGGCTCGTTGCCCGACTTTCCTTTGCTTCTGCAGCAGCTTTCGAATTCTGGCCCAGACTTTGACTACACCTGCCCGTCGGCTTGCGGAGCAACCCCAGCCGCGGAGGCAAGGTAGTCAACCGTATGCCGAGTTTGCGACTTCTCCAAATCAAAACGTCGCCTCTCCCCAGACACAGCCGCTCAACGCTCAAACTTCGTCTAACTTGTTCACTTTTTTGGACGCCAAGAGCGCTTTGACCTTTTGCAACAACACATCCCGCTTTAGCGGCTTTTCCAGAATCGCCGCTCCCCGACGCCCAACCAAAAGCACTTCCCACTCGTCTCGATCGAGCGCCGACACAAGCAAAACCGTGCAAGTCGGGCACGAGTTCCGCATTCTTTGCAAAAACCGAACTCCGGACCCGACGTGCTCAGCCAGGTCGACGATGAAAAGATCGAAATTCTGGCTGGCTTTGTCAACACCGCTTTGCTCAAACTCGCTCAGGAGTGCCACCTGAACCCGGTAGCCCCCTCGTACCAGCGTCTTCTCAAGCGATGTCGCGAAGCCGGGGTCGTCGCTAACGACAAGAATGTGAGCCCGCTCGTGGCGCATGCCCAGGTCTCCACCGCTAACCCGTGCGGAAGGAGGCCACAAAAAACGTGCCGATTCGGTTCCGAAACAATCCGAACGCCCGCGAGCATTCCCGCTTGCTCACCACCCATGGGGCCCACAAAATGTGAAAAGGTCGCCACAATCCAGCCTTGCTAACCCACAACATGCCAAACTTGGGAACAACATCTCCCGACTTCTCACTTTTGAGAAAAGCAACGAATGATTGCCCGACCAGCGGTTCGTTTCAACACCAAGTCGGCAGCGTTACGTTGGACCTGTCCGCACAAGCACAAAAAGTAGGTTCTTAGCAACCCGGTCTTCGCGTTACCGACACCGCGTTCCCTCCCAAGGGGTTGCCGTTCAGCTCACACAGTGAAGCGTCACAGGAGCTCGTTCTCCGTTGCGCACAGCTTTTGAGCGAACTGGCCTTCACGTCTGCTGTACGGTGGCCTCATCGGTCTCGAGCATCCCTCACCTACCTCCACATCCGACACAAGGCGTGTCTTCTCGTTTTGGCACCCGGATGTCCAGTTCCGCCAACTTCCGGTAAAGCGAAGACTGGCTTAGTCCCAACGCTTTCGCTGCACGCAACTTGTCGAAACCGAACCGCTCCAGAGCCCGGTAGATGTACTGCCTTTCGAAATCGCGCACCGCCTCCTTAAGTGTTGCGCCCTGGTCCACGGCTTCAGCGCCAGCACCGGGCGAAAGATTCGGCGGCAAGTGGTAGGGACGAATCCATTCCTCGTCGCAGAGGATCATCGCCCGCTCGATCACGTTCTCCAGCTCGCGGATGTTTCCCTTCCAGGTGTAGTTCAACAAGATCTCCATCGTCTCGTCATCCACACCCTGCACGTTTTTCCGGAACGTTCGATTGTGACGTTCGATGAAGAAATCCACCAGCAAAGGGATGTCCTCTTTCCGGTCGCGCAACGGGGGCAGTTCCACGTTCACGACGTTGAGCCGGTAGTAAAGATCTTCGCGAAAACGCCCGGCTTCCACCTCCTTCGCCAGGTCGCGGTTGGACGCCGCAAGGATGCGCACATCCACCCGTACCGGACGTGTACCACCCACAGGCAAAAACTCTTTTTCCTCGATGGCCCGTAACAGACGGACCTGCAAGTTCAGCGGGATGGTACACACTTCGTCCAGGAAAAGCGTACCACCGTCGGCCACCTTGAAGAGGCCTTCCTTGTCGCGCGTAGCCCCCGTGAACGCGCCGCGAACATGCCCAAAGAGTTCGCTTTCGATCAGATTCTCGGGGATGGCGCCGCAATTGATGGCAATGAACTGTTTGTCCGCCCGTTCGCTGTACTGGTGGATCATCCGGGCCACCAGCTCCTTACCAGTGCCGCTCTCACCCGTGATCAGCACAGTGGTGTTGATCGGGGCCACGCGCCGCACCATCTGGAGAACGTGGCGAATGGCCGCGCTCTTGCCGACAATCGTGCCTTTAGGCCGAACCGTCTCGAGCTGCTTGCGCAAAATCCGGTTCTCCCGGGCCAGCGCCTGTTTCTCAAGGGCCTTCTGGATCGTTTTCAGCAGAACCGCTCGCCGAAACGGCTTGGTGATGAAGTCGTAAGCGCCCTCCTTCATCGCCTCCACAGCCGACTCTACCGTGCCGTAGGCGGTGAGCATCACCACTTCGGTTTCTGGCCACTGCTTTTTGATCTCACGTAGCAGTGAATGGCCACTCATCCCGGGCATGCGCAAATCCGTCAGCACTACGTCCACAGCCTCTTCGCCCAGGATCTCCAGCGCCGCTGTAGCTCGCTCAGCCGTAAGCACACGGTAGCCTTCTTTGCTCAGCACTTTCTCTAATGAAGCGAGCAAATCCTTTTCGTCGTCGACAACGAGAACTGTCTTGGTGTCAGTGCTCACCGTTCCAGCTCCGTTCGAATGGGCAGACGAATGACGCACTCCGCCCCGTGTCCATCGGGCACATTTCGGCAGGTGATGTCCCCACCGTGCTCCCGGACGATTTGCCTCGCGATCGAAAGTCCGAGCCCGGTACCGAAGTCTTTCGTCGTGTGAAACGGGTCGAAAATGCGCGACAACTCTTCCGGAGGGATTCCCGAGCCCGTGTCGCGAACCGCTACAAACGCACTGTCGCCTTCCCGCCAAGTTCGCAGCGTGAGATCCCCTCCGCCTGGCATGGCTTCGATTGCGTTGCGAACGAGATTCAAAAGTGCGCGCCGGACCTGACTTGCATCCAGTAGCTGCTCTGGCAGCGTCTCCTCCAATTCAAGATGAAGCGAAATCTTCTTGGAATGCAGCTCCTGCTCGACGAACTCGCACAGCTCACGCACAACGTCGTTGAGGTTAGCTTTTTCCAGACGAAGTTCGGGCATGCGCGAAAACTGTAAGTACTCCTCGGTGAGAAACGTCAGCCGGTCCACTTCGGAAGAAATGGCCTGGAGCAAGGCGTTCGCTTCACTGTTGTGGCGCCCATCCAGAGTCGCAATTTCGTCGCCAAGTAACTCAACGTTGAGACTAATGGAGGACAAGGGGTTCCGAATTTCGTGTGCAACCCGGGCTGCCAGGCGCCCCACCGCCGCCAAACGCTCGGCCTGAATGATCTGTTTTTCCAGCTTCTTTCGCTCACTCACGTCGCGCACAATCACGGAACTACCAATCACACGCCCGCGACGGTCACGGAGCACCGTCCACGTGAGATCCACATGAACCACGCGGCCGTCCTTGGCCCGGCGAGCTGTCTCCACATTACGAGCAAAACCACGCTCCCGAACCTGCTGGCGAATTCGCGCTAAAGCATCTTCGTCCTGAGGCTCCGCCGGCTGCAGCACACTCAGGGGTTTGCCCAGCACTTCGTCGGCCTCGTAACCAAAAATCTTCTCAGCACCTCGATTCCAGGAGACGATTCGATCCTCGGTGTCGAGGCCAATGATGGCGTCGGCAGAGCCGGAAGTCACTGCCGTCAAAAACTCCTGCTGCTTGTCCAGCTCAGCCTCCAGCTCGCGCAGGTCGGTGATGTCCTGCACAAGCTCCAGCACCTGTTGCACTTCGCCGCGCTCATCCCGAATTGGCGTCGACGTAATCTGGTAAGTTCGCAGCGTACCATCCAGATCGCGAACTTCCTGCAGTGCTCTCTCTAAGCCACCCGTTTCGAAACAGCGCCGCGTGGGGCACTGCGGACACCCGACGCCTTTGTGCCAGTAGAGATTTCGACAAGTGAGCTCCAGCGGTTCAACCTCGTCTCCCAGCATCTCCAGAACCGTGCGGTTTGCCCACACCACACTCAGGTTGCGGTCGAAAAGCGCGATCCCAGCACCGATGGCGCTCATGATGCCGTCCAGTTTCGCCTTTTCGGCTTTCAGCCTTTCCAAAAAGCGGCGCTCTTCCTCGGCTCGCACAAGTTCTCGACTCCGCTTCTCCGCTTCCCGAATCTGCATGCCCTGGTAGAGGTCAGAGTACTGGTAGAGCGTGCGGTGGAAAGGCTCTTCAATCGCCCGCAAGGCGTCCAGCGTGCGCCGGGGATCCTTTGCGTACTCGATTTCAATGAAGTTGGAAACCACTGTTTTGCCAATCAGGAAAGCACGCTGAATGTTGGAGAGTGAAAAACGGAGACTCATGCGCATCGGAGCGATCTCGCGCATGAAACGGGTAAGCGAGGAGTAGTCATCGCGGTCAAGCACGTCGATGAGACCGTCCAGGTGCGCCCCCGTCGTGCGCCGCAATTCTTCGAGCGGTCTCTTGCGGTATTCCGGGATGGAAGCTTTGATGCGGCGAGCCCAGGTTTCGACGATGCGTTCTCTGTTCTTGCGGATCAGTTCGGCTAAGGCACGGTCCATCGGCACTCCCTGTAAGTACCCGCGCAAAGATAGGCCTGGGCACCCTCAAAAGCAAGCTGATTTTGGACGGAAAATCTCTCGCTTTCTTGAAAACACGCGAGACGCCCGTGAAACCAATCGCGGGTAAGTGCGAACGGGGACGAGCCCTCTCGCACCTCCTCAGCTCAGCCCGAAGGGAAAAGCTGCTGCGGGAACCAAACAGCAAGTACAAACAAATGCCCAAGTACTCGTGGTTCGGCAGGCAGAACCCGGGAACTCTCTCGGTCCATTACTTGACCAAAGTGTACCCGCCTCTCTCTTCTGGCTCCCTCCTGCTGCGCCCGTGCGAAAACGTCGTTCCGGGGTCAGGTGGTGCTGTGAACGTCCGCGCTGAGAGCCCACATGTCGGTTACGGCAGGATCAGGTCGTGACTTTGAGATGCGACGATGCCCCGGCGAAAAACACGAAATCCACCCATTTGGCTCCACTTGTCTTTGTCGACTGTGATTTGTAAGTTCGACCCGGTGCCCTTGGGGTTTCGAGCCAGGCTTCACGGAGGAGAAAACATGTCGCCAAGATCAGCCCGTTCCATCATTCTGGCTGTTGTCCTGTTCGCAGCCGCCGGGACACCTTGCGTCCCGAAAATCTCCGACGCGAGCGAGCCGTTCAGGATCTACGCTTTTGGCCACAGCCACATGGACCCCGCCTGGCGCTGGCGGTGGTGGGAAGGACAGGATTTCGTTCTGGACACATTTGGCCAGGCTGTGGCCTTCATGCAGGAGCTGCCCGACTTTCACTACGCGCAAAGTCAGGCAGCCCTGTACGCTTACGTTGAAGAAAAGCAGCCAGAGCTCTTTGAACAGGTGCGGGAGTTTGTAGGCAAAGGTCAGTGGCAGATCGTAGGTGGTTCGTGGGTAGAGAACGACGCGAACCTGCCTTCCGGCGAGGCTCTGGTCCGCCAATTCCTCGTCGGCCAGCGGTACTTTCGGGAAAAATTCGGCGTAGAAGCCGAGACCGGTTGGGAACCCGACTGTTTCGGACACACTTGGTCCCTGCCACAAATTCTGCGCAAGAGCCACATCCAGCGGTACGTGATGCTGCGAGGCGGCAAGGGGCACCCCACGTTCACCTGGCAGGGCCCAGACGGAACCAGAATCCCAACTGCCGACCTTGGCGCGGTTTTGCCCGCTCTCGACGACGCCTTCGAAGATTTTCAGCGCCTCGGACTTGAGGCTACTGCGCGTAAGATGGTCAACCGGCTCCAGGCTTGGGGGCTTGTGTCGGTTATCTTACCGTTCGGTGTTGGGGACCACGGCGGGGGGCCAACGCGCGAGATGATTTTTGGCCTCCGTGCTGTTGGCAAGCTGCCCTTCGTGGGTGTTCGCTTCTCCGCCCCCGATTCAGCCGTGGCCACCTACCTGCGAGAAAACAAGGTCAGCACAGTCGTCCGCGACGAGCTGAACTACGACGAAGGCTTCACCCCCGACAAACCCGTCCATTTCGTCTTCCAGGGTTGCTACTCGTCCCACATGCGGATGAAACAGCGCAACTACCGCGACGTTGCGCTTCTTACCACGGCTGAGAAACTCGGGGCTCTGGCCGAAGTGCTGACCAGCTACAAGACGCCCGTTGACAGCCTGGATGCAGCGTGGAAGATTGTTCTCTTCAACCAATTCCACGATCTCCTGCCCGGCACCGCCATCCACCGAGCCTTCGAGGATGCGCACCGAAACTACGACCGCGCCGAACGCACCATCCTTCAGGCTCTGAACGCAGCCCTGGACAGTCTGACACAAACGGCGAGCTACCCAGAGGAGGGCTACCCGTTAGCCGTGTTCAACGCCCTTGGACATCCGCGAACGGACGTGACGAGTGTTATCCTGGACTTTGCCCGGATTCCAGCGCGAATTGTCCTAACGGACGCCCAGGGCGACACAACACCCGGCCAAATTCTCGAAGGCATGAAGGTCTACGAGCAGTTCTGGCGTCTCCGAGTCGGATTTGTAGCTCACGACGTGCCAGCCGTTGGCTACAAGACCTTCGCCGTGCGTGCCTTCGACGGCGAAGGGCGCGAGCTGCCGGTTCTGGATGTCCTGCGCGAGCCCACCCTTGCTGCCTGGCACCCCGAAGTCTTCGACGCCCACACCTACTGGAAACCAGGGTCACAACTTGTTCACTCCGGTCTGGACACAACCCAGGGCGGGGATCTCCTGCTGAGCACAGCACCGTTACGGGTGGAGCTCGATCCTGAAACCGGGGGCATTATTCACTTGCAGGATGAACACGAACGCGACTACGCCCTGGCAGGCGAACCCATGGCCAGGCTTCAGCTCGTGGGCGACGACGCTGGTGGCTACACGGCGTGGAAGATGCGGCTTACCGGGTTCGACACCGTCCTGGTACCGTCCCGCAACCCCCAACTCCTCAGCCGTGGTCCCGTTTGCACAAAAGTCCGTGTGCCTTACGCTTTCCGAAACAGTCGCTTCTTCGTGGACATCACGGTTTACAACAAACTCCCCAGGGTTGACGTGGACGTACACAGCTACTGGCGCGAGCGCCTCAAGACCCTCAAAGCTGTGTTTCCTCTGGCTGTGCAAGCCGGCATGCACACACGGTCGATTCCGTTCGCCGCAATCCAACGGCCAAACGACGGTGTCGAAGAACCTGCCCAGCGCTGGATCGACGTCACCGGCCCAGGCGGTGGCGTTGCCATCCTGAACCGAAACAATCCAGGGCACGACGTGAAAGGACACACCGTCCGCGTGACGGTCTTACGCAGCCCAATTGACCCGGATCCTGTGGCCGACGTCGGCGAACACCACGCCCGACTGTCCATTTACCCGCACGGCGGCAATTTGATCACAGCGGACCCGCAAGGTGTTGCGCTGCAGATTTCCAACCCGTTACTCGCGCGCGTACCTCGACGGCAGGGAGCCCCCGGAAAACACGAGCCCCAGACCGGGTTAGTCGAGCTCGAGGAACCCGGAGTCACGCTCGCTGCGCTCAAACACGCAGCAGACGGCGACAGCTGGATCCTGCGTCTTGTGGAACGCACCGGACAACCACATCAGCGCGTCGTGGTGAAATTCGCACGTCCACTGACCAAAGCGCGCGAAGTAGATCTGATCGAGGATTCTGTGGCACCCGTACGCACCTCAGGCCGTCAGTTGACGACAACACTACAGCCCTACGAAATCCGGACATTTCGCATCAGCTGGGCCGAGTGACAATCTCGT